>JAMXLJ010000041.1 GCA_024281095.1 Acidimicrobiia bacterium
CGCGGCCCACCGGTCCTGTTCCGAGCGCCGTCGTGGCACTCAACTTCTCCACGACTCCGCCCATGACGCGGTCCCTTCGCTGATGCGTGTGCGACTCGCATCGGCACCCGTCAGGGGGGTACTGAGCCAAACCCGGGGCCTCTGGCTAGACGGAATGTCACTTCATGGCGGGCGCGCTGTCCTCGTCCGGGCGGACTATCGCGGGAAGCCGGCCAGGCGCGTCGCATTCGCCGGTGAGCAATTGAACACGTCGGAATTGGGCTTCGTCACCCGTCGGTCGAGCATGAAGCCGGTCGGCGACGCCTGCACCATCGCGAAGCACTCGCCGGCGGGCGCGGTGGCGTCGCCGGGTTGCGACGGCGCATGCATTCCGCCGGCCGTCCAGCCGTGACGGGACCGAGCCTGGTCGAGCAGACACGTACGGGTGAGCTGCGATCCACACTCCTTGACCGACTCGGCGAAGAGCAGCCAGGCCGACCACGCCTGCGCGCCGAGGGCCTTGGGCTTCGCGCCCGCATACTTCGCGACCGCGTCGATGTACTGCTTCGTCGCCCGGTGGGTCGCTCCGAGCTCGAACGGCACGAAGGAATTCACGACGTACACCGTTGTCGACTGGAGCGCGGGGCCGGCGTTGGCGAGGAACGTCGGGTCGTACACGTTCGTGTTGAAGATCGCGTACTTCGGGTGGTAGTCGATGTCGCTCAACGCCTTGAACAACGCCGCGATCATCTGCGCGCTGCTTTCCATCGTGAAGACCTGAACACCTTTGTTCTGAAGGTTCTGGGCGTAGGGTCGCCAGTTGTCGACGACGAGAGGCAGTTCGTCGTAGTACGCGGTCGTGAGCCCCGCGGCTTCGGCTGCCGCGCGGTCTTTGATCCCCTGTTCCTGCACGGACTGGAACTGCAGGCTCAGCATCCCGTAGTGGCGGGCCGCTTCGGGATCGACGTCTCGCAGATTCCTGTACGGACCGAACAAGCCACTCGCATAGTCGACGTTCGGGAGCGGCTCCACCGAAAGCGGCGCGGTGCTCGCCTCCTTCGACACGTCGTACGCGGGGATCTCGGGAAGCTTGCACTTCAATCGCTGCGCGACACCGGTCGCGTCGAGCGCCTCGCCGTTGCCCACCAGCGCGAAGTCTGTTTGACATGCGTCGATCATCCGCGGTGCAACCTCGGTGAGCTTCGCGTCCCACTTGTGCAGGACCAGTTTGCGTCCGAGGATTCCGCCGGCCGCGTTGCACCAGCCGGTGAACGCGTCGGCGCTGTCGAACAGCTCCTGGTCGAGGCCGGGCTGCACACTCGAGCCGGGGTCGGCCATCGTGCCGACCGTGATCGACGTGTCGGTGACACCCTGGTCGGTCGTGCCCTTGGCGGCACCCGGCCCGCACACCGCCTTGAGGCTGCCGAAGTCGCCCGAGACCGCGGCGCCGGCCGATGCCGGCGAGCCCGACGTCGGCGAGCTCTGACGGTTCCCCGAACGGCTGCACGCGGCCGCGACGAGCACGACGATCACCAGTGCCAGCGCGCGCGTCCGTATCCTCACGATTCCCCCCGGCGTCGTTGTACCCCCCATGGCATCCAGTCGGGACGATTTTCATCTCACACGCGTGAAATCGTCGCAACTCGCGGGGTGCGGTGCCCGCCCGTCGACACCTAGTGTCCGTCGGGTGCGGGAGGAGGACGCCGTCGTCGACGGCCGCATCCGGCGGGTGCTGTTCGAGTTCGTCCGACCCGCGCTCCGCGGACCGGTGCACCCCCTTTCCGAGATCGCCGCGTTCCACGTGCACGGCGAGCCGGTGGAGCCCTCGGTCGCGCTCGCGGCCGCGTACGAACCCTTCCGGGTCGGCGACGCGTTCGGCGCCGCGTGGGACACGACCTGGTTCCGGCTGCGCGGCACGGTGCCGGTGGAGTGGCGCGACACCGAGGTGGCCCTCGCGTTCGAGATCGGCAACGCAGGGAACACCGGCTTCGGCGCCGAGGCGCTCGTGTGGCGCGACGGGCGGCCGGTGCAAGGACTGTCGCCGAACCATCGGGAGCACGTGATCGCGCCGAAAGCGCGCGGTGGCGAGCCGGTCGAGCTGTTCGTCGAGGCGGCGGCCAACCCGCCGTCACCGTTCGGCGCGAACCCGTGGCCGCTGCTGATGCCAGACCCCGGCGGCGCGCCGATGTTCACGCTGGCGCGGGCCGAGCTCGCGGTACGCGACCGAGACTTCGCGGGGTTCTGGCACGACTTCCGGGTACTGGTCGAACTGCTCGGCGAGCTGCCTCCGGGCGACCCGCACGCGCAGCGCCTCCGCGCCGCCTTGTCCCGCGCGTGCGATGCGCTCGATCTCGAAGACGTCAGGGGCACGCACCACCGGGCTCGCCCGATCCTCGCCGAGGAGCTCGCGCAGCGGGCCGCGCCGGGTGTGCACCACACGAGCATCGCCGGCCACGCGCACCTCGACAGCGCGTGGTTGTGGCCGCTTCGGGAGACCGTACGCAAGTGCGCGCGCACGTTCAGCACCGCGCTCGCCTTGATGGACGAGTACCCGGAGTACCGGTTCGTGGTCTCGCAGGCGCAGCACCTCGCGTGGATGCGCGACCGCTATCCCGACCTCTGGGACCGGATGAAGGAGAAGATCGCGGAGGGCAGGCTCGAGCCGGTCGGCAGCATGTGGGTCGAAGCGGACTGCAACATCCCGTCGGGTGAGTCGCTCGTGCGCCAGATCGTGCACGGCAAACGCTTCTACCGCGAGGAGCTCGGCATCGACACGGAGGATGTCTGGCTCCCCGACGTGTTCGGGTACTCCGCAGCGCTCCCCCAGATCATGTGCCGCGCCGGCGTTCGCTTCTTCCTCACCCAGAAGCTCTCGTGGAACCAGTACAACGTGCTGCCCCATCACACCTTCCTGTGGGAAGGGATCGACGGGTCACGCGTGCTCACCCACTTCCCGCCGTCAGACACCTACGGCGGGCAGATGAGCGCGCGCGAGCTGCGCTTCGGCGTGTCCAACTTCAAGGACCACGATCGTGCGACGCGCTCGCTCTATCTCTTCGGCTGGGGCGACGGCGGAGGCGGCCCGACCGCGTCGATGCTCGAGTCGGCCCGCCGCTTCGCCGACCTCGACGGACTCCCTCGTCTCACGATGGAAGGGGCACGGGCGTTCTTCACCGCGGCGGAAGCCGACGTGCGCGACCCGGCGGTCTGGGTCGGCGAGCTCTATCTCGAGCTCCACCGCGGCACGTACACCAGCCAGGCCGCGGTCAAGCGCGGCAACCGTCGCGGCGAGCTCGCGCTGCGCGACGCCGAGCTGTGGGGCGCGCTCTCCCCCGCCGGCTACGAGCCGGCCGAGATGGATCAGGCCTGGAAACGCCTGCTGCTGCAGCAGTTCCACGACATCATCCCCGGGTCGGGCATCCACTGGGTGTACGAGGATTCGGCGCGCGCCCATGCAGAGGTCGCGCGCACCACGGCGAGCATTGTGGAGCGCGCCGCCGGCGAAATCGCACGCGACGTCGACACTGACGGCTGCCGGCGTCCTGTCGTCGTCTTCAATTCGTTGTCACACGAACGAGTGGGCATCGTCACCGTCGACGCGCCGGCAGACGTCACGGCGGCCGCGGCACCGGACGGCTCACGTTCACCCGTGCAGCGCACCACCGACGGACGGGCGATGTTCGCGGCGCGTGTGCCCCCGTGCGGCTTTGCTGCGTACGACCTCGTCGACGGCGGCGCGCCGGCCCACGACGACGAGCTGCGAGTCGACGACCGGCACCTCGTCAATGCACGGCTGCACGTGGAGCTCGACGACCACGGCCGCATCACGTCGCTGTTCGACCGGGAAGCCGATCGCGAGGTCCTGTGCGGCCCCGGCAACGTCTTCCAGCTGCATCCCGACTACCCGAACTTCTACGACGCCTGGGACGTCGACCGGTTCTACCTGAACCAGGTGGAGGACCTCACCGAGGTGGAGTCGGTCAGGGTGGTCGAAGACGGGCCGGTGCGCGTCGCGTTGCAGGTGGCGCGGTCGTTCGGTCGTTCGCGGATCGTCCAGACCATCTCACTCGCGGCCAACGAGCGGACGGTGCAGTTCGACACCGAAGTCGACTGGAACGAGACGAACAAGTTCCTGAAGGTCGCGTTCCCGGTCGCCGTACGATCACCGCGCGCCACGTACGAGATCCAGTTCGGCCATGTCGAGCGGCCGACGCACGCCAACACGAGCTGGGACGTCGCCCGCTTCGAGGTGTGCGCGCACAAGTGGGCCGATCTGTCCGAGCCCGGATACGGCGTCGCGTTGCTCAACGACTGCAAGTACGGATACGACATCCGCGGCAACGTGATGCGCCTGTCGCTGCTGCGCGCACCCACGTGGCCTGATCCGGTCGCCGACCGCGGCCATCACCGCTTCACGTACCAACTGCTGCCCCACGCGGGCGACCTGCGCGAAGCCGGTGTGGTCGACGCGGGCTACGACCTGAACGTCGCGTTGCACCCCGTGCCCGTCGGTGCCGGACCCGGCCCGCGCCCCCGCTCGGCCGCGCTGCTGTCCGTCGACGCGCCGAACGTCGTCGTCGAGGCGGTCAAGCAGGGCGACGACGAGAGCGAGCCCGGTGCGTTGGTGGTGCGCCTCTACGAAGCATGGGGTCGCCGGAGCCGGGTCACGGTGCGCGCACCCTGGCCGCTTGCGGCCGCGGCGCTCACCGACCTGCTCGAACGCGAAGAGGCCGCCCTCCCCGTCGACGACGATCGCGTGGAGATGCACGTGACGCCGTTCGAGATCGTCACGCTGCTCCTGCGGCCGCGGCACGGCGCCTCGTAGTCGCGCGAGAGTGAGCGACTGCAATCGAGGGCTCGTCACGAACGGGGGGAACATGGGGTCAAGGGTCCGACTCGACGTCGACGGACCGGTCGCCACGATCACGAACGACAACCCCGACAAGCACAACGCCTTCGACGACGAGATGGACGTCGAGCTGTTCGAGATCCTCGCGGAGCTCGCGCTGCGCCGCGACATCCGCGCGGTGATCTGGCGCGGTGAGGGCAAGTCGTTCTCGTCCGGACGCGACGTCGGCTCGATCGGGAACCTGAAGGTCGACCTGTCGCATCACGAGCTCATGCGGCGCGGTCATCGCGGCATCCAGAAGATCTGGGAGATCGACGCGCCCGTCATCGTCGCCTGCAAGGGCTGGGTCATGGGCGGCTCGTTCCAGCGCGCGTTGCTCTGCGACATCCGCGTCGCCGCCGACGACGCGCGGTTCCGCCTGCCCGAGGTGACCTACGGCGTCATCCCCGACACCGGCGGCGTCGCCGTGCTCTACGAGATGGCCGGGCACGGCGTCGTGAGCGACATGGTGCTCACCGGGCGCATCCTCCCGGCGGCCGAGGCCCTCGCCCTCGGGATCGTCAGCCGGGTCGTGCCGGCCGCCGACCTCGACGGTGTGGTGCGCGAGATGGCTGAGCAGATCGCGGCGGCCCCGGCCGTCACGGTGAAGATGGCACGCGAGGTGATCCGCCACCTGGCCGTCCCGCAGATCCGAGCCTCGATGGCCGACGAGATGATCTACCAGACGTTCATCAACAAGAGCGACGACTTTGCCGAGCTGCGCGCCGCACGGGCCGAGGACCGCGCGCCGCGTTTCACCGGCAGCTGACCAAGAGGAGGAACGGCGTGAGCGACCTCATCGGTTTGCCCGCACCGCCGCCTGCGGGCGACACCGCGCTGAAGCCGGGCACGTTCGACGACGTCGCCGTGTTCGTCACAGGGGGTGGAACGGGCCTCGGCAAGGCGATCGCATCGGAGTTCGCCCGCCTCGGCGCGTCGATCGTGATTGCGAGCCGCAAGGACGATCATCTGGACGCGGGGCGCGAGACGATCGCGGCGCTCGGAGCGCCGGTACGCGTGGTCCGCTGCGACATCCGCGAGCCCGAGGACATCGCACGCGCCTTCGACGAGGCCACCGACGCGTTCGCGCTGCCGGGCGTGCTCGTGAACAACGCGGCCGCGAACTTCCCCGTCCCGGCCGAGGACATGTCGCCGAACGCGTGGCGCACCGTCGTCGACATCACGCTCAACGGCACGTTCTTCTGCGCGCGTGAGTTCGCCCGCCGGCATATCGTCGCCGGCACACCGGGATCGATCATCAACGTCGGCGCGACGTACGCGTGGACCGGAGGACCGGGCTTCGCCCACTCGGCCGCGGCGAAGGCCGGGGTCAAGAACCTCACGGAATCGCTCGCGGTGGAATGGGGCCCGTACGGCATCCAGGTGAACGGGCTCGTCCCGGGGCTGTTCCCCCACGAGGACATGACGAGCGACATCCGCGGCAACCTCGACCGCACGAGCGACAAGGACGTGTGCCAGCCCGCGATGCGGGTGGGCCAGCGCCAGGAGCTCGGCTGGGCGGCGACGTTCCTGGCGTCGCCCTACGGGCGGTTCATCTCCGGCCACACGCTCGTGGTCGACGGCGCGAACTGGCAACGCCGCAGCCTCACCAACCCGCCCGTCGTGACGGTTCGGGAGCAGATGGGCCGGGGGCCGTTCCAACCCGGCTGAGATAGCTCTGTCACCGAGCTATCCTCGGTCGATGCTCACCCGCTCCCCCGAGGGTCCCGAGGCCGCTCCCGCGTCCGCTGCCGCACTCTTCCGGGTCGTCAGCGACCTGAGGCGGGTGCTGCGGCGCCGGATCCTTCGCGGGCTGCCCGTGACCCCGCTGTCGCCGAGCCAGGCCGAGCTCCTGCATCTCGTCGCCGGCGAGCCGGGCATCGGCGTGCGCGAGGCGGCCGAGATCCTGCGCCTGGCACCGAACACCGTCAGCACGCTCGTCGGCAATCTCACGGACGCCGGCCTCCTCGCACGCGAGCGGGACCCCGATGACGCGCGCGCGGTCTGTCTCCATGTCACGAGCAAGGCGCACCGGCGCATCGCGGCCTTCCAGGACTCGAGCGCGCGGGTGCTCGACGCGGCCCTGTCCGAGCTCCACCCCGACGAGCGCAGGCGCATCATCGCGGCGCTTCCCGCGCTCGAACGCCTCGGCGCCGTGCTCGAGGAGAGTCCGCGTCCATGACGGCCATCGACGCCGAGACGAACGAAACCGGCTCCGACGATCCGCGGCGGTGGATCCTGCTGGCGATCGTCATCATGTCGGCGTTTATCGTCGTGCTCGACAACTCGGTGCTGAACGTCGCGATCCCGACGATCCTGCGCGAGTTCCACACGACCCTTCCGAGCCTCCAATGGGTCGTCACTGGCTACGCGCTCACGTTCGCGACATTGCTCATCATCGGCGGCCGCCTCGGAGATCTCTATGGCCACCGGCGCGTGTTCACGATCGGGGCCGCGCTGTTCGGCGCGGGGTCGCTGCTCGCGTCGCTCTCGTGGTCGGTGCCGAGCCTCATCCTCGGCGAGGCGATCATCGAAGGTATTGGCGCGTCGCTCATGCTTCCGACGACCCTCGCGATCCTCTCCACGAGCTTTCGAGGCCGCGAGCGCGCCAGCGCGTTCGCGGCGTGGGGCGCGACGGCCGGGGCCGCGGCGGCGTTCGGCCCCGTGGTGGGCGGCTTTCTCACCACGAATTACTCGTGGCGGTGGTCCTTCAGGATCAACGTGATCATCGCTCCGATCGCGATCATCGGCGCGCTGCTCGTGATGCGGCCGGGTACACGCACGGGGCGACGGGTGCCGATCGACCTGCCGGGCGCAGCCATGATCGCCTCGGGGATGTTCCTGTTGGTGTTCGCCTTGAGCGAAGGGGCGACCTACGGCTGGTGGCGGCCGCTGAAGCAGTTCACGATCGCAGGCCACCGCTTCTGGCCCGCGGACGCAACGGTGTCGATCATGCCGCTCATCTTCGTGGTGGCCGGTTCGATCCTCGCGACGTTCGTCGTCGTCGAACGGGCGAAGGAACGCCGCGACAAGGGCCCGCTGTTCGAGTTCGGCCAGCTCCGTCACCGCAGCTTCCGCTACGGGCTGCTGACGACGGCCGTGCTGGCGATGGGCCAGTTCGGCCTGATCTTCGTGCTCCCCGTGTTCCTGCAGGACGCGAAGCACCTGTCGGCCGAGGCCAACGGGTTCTGGATGCTGCCCACCGGCGTGTTCGTCGTGGCGGGCGCGCAGCTCGGCGGCCGGCTCACGCGTCGCATCGGCACGACGCGTGTCGTGCAGCTCGGTCTGGCCTCGGAGACGCTCGGCCTCCTGCTCGTCGCGCTCGCAGTGCGTCCCGGGCTCACATTCGTCGAGCTCCTGCCCGGATTCCTCTTCTACGGCTTCGGGATCGGCTTCGCGACGTCGCAGCTGACCAACGTGATCCTCTCCGAGATCTCGCGGGAGAAGTCAGGCGTCGCGAGTGGCGCGAACACGACGGTCCGTCAGGTCGGGAGCGCACTCGGCGTCGCGGTCATCGGGTCGCTGCTCAGCACACAGACGATCAGCCGCACCAGCGAGAAGATCGCTTCCGCACGCCAGCTGAGCGCCGCGTTCAAGGCCGACGCGATCGCGCACATCCACAGCGCGGGAGCGGGGTTCAACGTCCCCCCGGGCAGCGCGACGCCGCAACAGCTCGCGATCCTGCGCCGGGCGCTGACCGACGGTGTCGCCGCGGCGACGAAGCCCGCATTGTTCTTCACCGTCGCGGTCGTGCTCGCGGGGTCGTTGTTGTCGTTGTTGCTCCCGCCGTCCGGCACGATTCCCGTCGCCGATCCGGATCTCGCCGCAGCCGAGACGTTCGAGGCCCTCGAGCCTCTTGACCCGACCACAACGATCGACGCGCGGATGACGGGAACGTGACGAAGACGCTGGGCAGCTTTTCCGTTGACCGGGCATGCAGAAGATGGATCGTGCGTTGATCCCGGGCATACCCCTGAGGCAGGAGCGTGCATGACGACGTCAGCGACCGAGAGGCGCCCCGACACCGAGCGACGCCCGACACTGTCGGAACGGGTGCAGTCCCGCGCGTTCGAGCGGCGGTGGTGGATCCTCACCGTGCTGTGCGTGAGCCTGCTCGTCATCGTGCTCGACAACTCGATCCTCAACGTCGCGATCCCGACGATCGTGCGCGACCTCGGCGCCAGCGAGGGTCAAATCCAATGGATCGTCGACGCCTACACCCTCGTGTTCGCCGGGCTGCTCCTGACGATGGGCAGCCTCGGTGACCGCTTCGGCCGGCGGGGCGCGCTGCAGGCCGGGTTCGTCATCTTCGGCATCGGTTCGCTCGCCTCGGCGCTCGCGGGAAGCGCGAACCAACTCATCGCGACGCGCGCGTTCATGGGCATCGGCGGTGCGCTGATCATGCCGGCGACGCTGTCGATCATCACCAACGTGTTCCCACGCGAGGAGCGGGGACGCGCGATCGGGGTGTGGGCGGGCTTCGCCGGTGTGGGTGGCGCGCTCGGCCCGCTCACGGGTGGCTTCCTCGTCGAGCACTTCTACTGGGGCTCGGTGTTCCTGGTGAACCTCCCGATCGTCGCGTTCGGTCTGCTCGCCGGGATGTTCCTCATTCCCACGTCGAGGGACCCGTCGGCGCCGCGGCTCGACCCGCCGGGCGCGGTCCTCTCCATCACGGGCCTGTGCGCGCTCCTGTACGGCATCATCGAGGCGCCGATCAAGGGATGGAGCTCGCCGCTGATCGTGAGCGGCTTCGCCGCGGGCGCCGTGTTGCTCGGTGCCTTCGTGTGGTGGGAGCGGACCACCGACCATCCGATGCTCGACGTGCGCTTCTTCAAGAACCCGCGTTTCACCGCGGCGAGCGGCAGCATCGCGCTCGTGTTCTTCGCGCTCTTCGGCTCGATCTTCCTGCTCACGCAGTACTTGCAGTTCACGCTGGGCTACGCGCCGCTGTCGACCGGCATCCGGCTGTTGCCGTTCGCGTTGGCGATGATGATCACGGCGCCGCTGAGCGCGCGGATCGTCGAGCGCATCGGTACGAAGGCGACCGTCGCGACCGGTCTGGGCCTCGTGACCAGCGGCCTCTTGCTGAGCACCGCGTTGAGCACGTCGAGCCCGTACGGCGACATCGTCTGGCGACTCATGCTCATGTCGGGCGGCATGGGCATGGTGATGGCGCCGGCCACGGAGTCGGTGATGGGCTCGCTCCCGCTCGCGAAGGCGGGGGTCGGCTCGGCCGTCAACGACACGACCCGGCAGGTCGGCGGCGCGCTCGGCGTGGCCATCCTCGGGAGCGTGCTGTCGTCGCGTTACGGCCCGAAGATCGCCGCCTGGTTCACCGGCAAGCCGCTGCCCGCGAGCGCGAAGCACGTCGCCCGCCAGGGCATCGGCAACGCCTTCGCGGTGGCCCAGCAGATCCGCAGGTCCGCGGCTCCGAACGCCAACGCGCTCGCCAACTCGCTCGTCCATACCGCGAACCAGGCCTTCGTGACCGCATTCCATTCGGCGCTCCTCGTCGGCGCCGCCGCGACCATCACCGGCTTCGTCGTGGTCCTCAAGTGGCTGCCGGCCCGGGCGCGTCCGGTCGACGAGGCGCTGCAGCAGGCCGAGTACGTCGAGGAGCACCTCCACGACGCCGACCTCGTGGAAGGCGACCTCGTCGAAGGCAACCTCGTGGAAGGCAATCTGGCGGCTCCGCTCGACGGGTGACACGCTGGCGCCATGGCGCTGTACTCGATCTCGGCCGATTCCCATGTGACCGAGCCGGGCGACTGCTACCTGCCCCGCATCGACCCACGGTTTCGCGACCGGGCACCTGTCGCCGTCACCCACGACACGATGGGCGCGGTCATGGACGTCGACAACGGCCGCAGCCTGATCCCGTACGGCATGGTCGCGGCCGCGGGGCGACCGGCCGAGAAGATCGGCCCGTTCGAGCACGTCGGTTGGGAAGAGCTGCATCAGGGCGGTTGGGACCCCGTGGCCCGTGTCGCGGAACAGGAGCGCGATGGGGTCGCGGTCGAGGTCCTGTACCCGTCGGTCGGGATGCTGCTGTGCAACCATCCCGACGCGGATTACAAGAAGGCCTGCTTCGACGCGTACAACCTGTGGATCGCGGAGTTCCAGGCCCATGCCCCGGAGCGACTCGTCGGCATCGGTCAGACCGCGCTGCGCAGCGTCGCGGAGGGCGTCGGAGACCTGCAGCGGATGAAGGATCTCGGGCTGCGCGGCGCGATGCTGCCGGGCTTCGCCGCGTGCAACGAAGAGGGCGACTACGACGACGCGCGCTGGGATCCGTTCTGGCATGCCGCGGTCGAGCTCGACATCCCGCTGTCGTTCCACATCCTCACGGGTGCCGAGCAGCTCGGCGGCAAGGGTTACCGCGGTCCGAAGATGAACAGCTTCCTTGGCATTATCCGCGGCTGTCAGGACGTGATCGGCACGTTGATCTTCGGCGGCGTCTTCGACCGCGTGCCCGAACTGCGCGTGGTGTGCGTCGAAGCCGACGCCGGGTGGGTGCCTCACTGGATGTACCGCGCCGATCACGCGGTCGAACGCCATCGCAACTGGTTGACGGCGAACGCCATGGTGCGCAAGCCGAGCGAGCTGTTCCGCGAGAACGTCTACGTGACCTTCCAAGACGACTGGGTCGCGTTCCAAGTGACACACCTTCTGAATCACGAGCGGCTCATGTGGGCGAGCGACCACCCGCACTCCGACTCGACGTTCCCGCGGTCGCAACAGGTGCTGGCGGAGCAGACCGCGCACCTCGAGTCGGACGTGCGCGACGACATCGTGTGGCGGAACTGCGCCCGCCTCTACGGCCTGAACGGGAAAGGTGAGTGAGCATGACTGCAGAGCTCGTCATCCGGGGCGGAACGGTCATCGACGGAACGGGCGCACCGGGCGTCCGCGCTGACGTCGCCATCAGCGGCGGACGCATCAATGGGATCGGTGAGGGGCTCGACGGCGACGAGGTGCTCGACGCCGGCGACCACGTCGTCGCGCCCGGCTTCATCGACATTCACACGCACTACGACGCGCAGGTGTTCTGGGATCCCGCGCTCACGCCGTCGTGTTTCCACGGCGTGACGACCGTGGTCGCGGGGAACTGCGGGTTTTCGATCGCGCCGACCCGGGCCGAGCATCGTGACCTCATCGCCCGCACGCTCGAGAACGTCGAGGACATGGACGTCGCCGCGCTGGAAGCCGGTATCCCGTGGGACTTCGTCACGTTCGAGGAGTATCTCGGCTCGGTCGAGCGCCGGGGCATCGGGCTGAACTACGCCGCGTACATCGGGCACACCGCGCTGCGCCTGTTCGTGATGGGCGACGACGCGTACGAGCGCGAAGCGAAGCCCGACGAGCTCATCCGCATGCAGGACGTGCTTCGCGACGCGATGCTCGCGGGAGCCGCCGGCTTCGCGACCAGCTTCGCCCCGACACACCGTGGCGTCGACGGAAAGCCGGTGCCGAGCCGGTTCGCCTCGCCGGCGGAGTTCGAGGCGCTGCTGGAGGTGATGGGCGACGTGCGGCGCGGCATCGTCGCCGTCGCTCCGGGCGAGAACGTCGGCATCGCCGCGCTCTACGACCTCCAGCCCCGCACCGGGGTGCCGTTCACGTACGGCGCATTGTTGACGTCGCCCACGGGTGCGCACCGCAAGATGCTCGAGATCAACGACGCCGGGTGGGCCAGGGGTGCGCAGGTGTGGCCGCAAGTCTCGCCGCGACCGCTGATGTTCGCGATGACGCTCGCGGAGCCGTTCACCTTGAACCCGAATCCCGCGTTCGGCGCGCTCATGGCCGGATCACTGGATGCTCGCCGCGACGCCTACGCCGACCGCGACTGGCGCGCGGGCGCGGCGGAGCACTGGAAGGGACGGTCGGGGTTCGGCGTGCCCCGCTGGGACACGTTCGAGGTCGTCGAGAGCCGGGCCCATCCCGAGCTCGTCGACCGGCGGATCGCCGACATCGCGCAGGAGCGCGGCGAGACACCGTTCGACACCCTGCTCGACCTCGCGCTCGACGAGCCCGACCTCGCGCTGCGGGTGCGCGTCGTGCTGCTCAACGACGACGCCGACGAGGTCGCGCTCCTCCTCGCGCAGGAGCACTGCACGCTCGGGCTGTCCGACGCGGGCGCGCACGTGGGCCAGCTCTGCGACGCACCTGAGCCCACCGACTTCCTCGGCAACTGGGTGCGCGACCGGGGCGTCGTGCCGATCGAAGCGGCGGTGCGCAAGCTCACCGGTGTGCAGGCCGACCTTCTCGGTCTGCACGACCGCGGCTACTTGCGCGAGGGTGCGTGGGCCGACGTCGTGGTGTTCGACCCGTCCACGGTTGCACCTGGTCCGCTGCGACGGGTGCGCGACTTCCCTGCCGGCTCCGAGCGCCTGACTGCGGATCAACCGAGCGGGATGCGCCACCTCGTCGTCAACGGCACACCGGTGCAGGTCGACGGCGACCGTCGCGATCAGGCCCGTCCCGGTCGGGTCGTGCGCCCACCGGTGCGCGTGCCGTGACGGCGCCGGGCGACCCGGGCGAGCATGCGGGCCCCGACCCGTTGGAGGCCGCCAGTGCGGCCTGGCCCGTCTCGCTCATCGTGCAGTACCGCGGCGACGCGAGCCAACAGGCGATCGCGGACTTCCTCGACGTGCTGCAACTCGAAGAGCTGCCGGGCGACGCGCGTGTGACCACGGACCTGGACGCCGGCCGCAGCTCGGTCGCGTTCGCGCCCTGGACCCGGCGGACCGAACGGGCGACGTGGGAGCGACGCCTCAGCTCCGATCATCTCGTCGACGAAGTCCGTCCGGTTCGGCTCGGATAGCTTCGCGACATGGCCGGCCTCGAAGACGTCCGGCGACTCGCCGCCGCGGAGCACGGTCTCGCGGTCGTCGCCACGCCGCGGCCCGACGGCACCGTGCAGGCATCCGTCGTCAACGCGGGCGTGCTCCGGATGGACGGTCGCGACGTCGTCGCCTTCGTGGCCCGTGGCGACGCGGTGAAGCTCGCGAACATCCGACGGAACCCCGAGGTCACCGTGGTGTTCCGTTCCGGGTGGCAATGGGCCGCGGTCGAGGGCACTGCGGAGATCGCGGGCCCCGACGACCCGAGCTCCGCGGTTCCGCCCGACCGCCTTCCGGCGTTGCTGCGCGACGTCTTCACCGCGGCGGGCGGGACCCACGACGACTGGAACGAGTACGACCGCGTCATGGCCGACGAACGCCGGGCCGCGGTCCTCGTCACGCCGGCCCGCATCTACGGCATTGCCTGAGTCCGACTCGAACCCGAAGGAGCGCACGTGCGGATAGGAATCTTCGGAGGGCCCGTGGCGAACGGCCCCATCGACACGTTCGTCGACGACGTCCGCGCCGCGGCCGACGAGGGATTCCCGTCGTACTGGCTGCCGCAGATCTTCGGCTTCGAGGCGCTCGCCGCGCTCGCAGTGGCGGGGCGCGAGGTGCCGGGCATCGAGCTCGCCACCGGGGTCGTGCCGACGTATCCCCGCCACCCGGTCACGCTCGCGCAGGAGGCGCTGACCACCCAGGCCGCGAGCGGCAACCGGCTCGTGCTCGGCATCGGCCTCTCCCACCAGCCGGTGATCGAGGGGATGTTCGGCCACTCGTTCGAGAAGCCGCTGCGGCACATGCGGGAGTACCTGTCGGTGCTCGTACCGCTCACGCGCGGGGAGCCGGTGTCGTTCCAGGGCGAGGTGTTCCGTGTGAACGCGTCGCTCGACGTCAAGGGCGCGGGCCCGGTACCGATCCTGCTCGCCGCGCTCGGTCCGAAGATGCTGGAACTGGCCGGCACGACGGTCGACGGCACGGTCACGTGGATGACCGGCCCGAAGACGATCGAGTCGCACGTGGTGCCGGCGATCACCGCGGCCGCATCGAAGGCGGGGCGGCCGGTTCCGCGCGTCGCCGTCGGCCTTCCCATCTGTGTGAGCGACGATCCCGATGCGGCACGCGAGCGCGCGGCCCGCACGTTCCAGATCTACGGCACGCTGCCGTCGTACCGCGCGATGCTCGACCGGGAAGGCGCGGAGGGCCCCGCCGACGTCGCCATCATCGGCGACGAGAAGTCCGTCGGCGCCGCGCTGGACCATCTTGCGGCGATCGGCACCACGGACTTCGTCGCGAGCATCGTCGGCGGCGCGGAGGACCGAGCCCGCACGCGCGCGTTCCTGAAGACGCGCGCGTCGTGACTGCATGACGCGGTCGTCGCCGGCGCAACTTGCCGGGCTTACGGCGTGAGGTCGAGGTCGAAGAGCTCGATGGTGTTGCTTCGGCAGATCTTGCGGGTCGGCGCGTCGTCGAGATCGGCGAACAGCTTCGCGGCAACTTCGCGGGTGTGCGGCCACGTACCGTCCGCGTGCGGGTAGTCGGTCTCGAACGTCACCTGGTCGACGCCGATCGCGTCCAGGTTCGCGAGGCCGGCCGGGTCGTCGAAGAAGCACCCGTACACGCGGCCCCGGTAGTACGTGCTCGGAGGTTCGGGGACGCGGTCCCGCACGTCGGTCCACCCGCGGTTGTGCTCCCACACGCGGTCGGCTCTCGCCAGGATGTACGGGATCCAGCCGATCTGGCCTTCCGAGTACGTGATCCTCACGTCCGGGTATCGGGCGAGGAGACCCGAGAACAGCCAGTCGGCCAGCGACGCCTCCGCGAGCTCGTGCGTCAGTGTCGACGTGACCGCGGGCGGCGCGTCGGGCGACGTCGACGGCATCTTCGATCCGGAGCCGCTGTGCATGCAGATCACGGTGCCCGTCTCGTCACACGCGGCCACGAACGGGTCCCAGAAGCGGCCGGCGTCGTGCACCGACGGGAGGCCGAGATTTCCCGGCAGCTCCGAGAAGCACACCGCCCGCACGCCGCGGGCCGCGTTGCGGCGCACCTCGGCCGCGGCCGCGGCCGGGTCCCACAGCGGGATGAGGCACAACGGGACGAGACGCCCACCGGAGCCCGCGCACCACTCGTCGACCATCCAGTCGTTGTACGCGCGCACGCACAGGAGGGCGAGCTCTTTGTCCGACGCCTCGAGGAACTGCTGACCGCAGAAACGCGGAAACGTCGGGAAGCACAGCGATGCCTCTACGCCGTTCACATCCATGTCGGCAAGGCGTGGATCGCGTTCGTAGCAGCCCGGTCGCATCTCGTCGTACGTCACGGGTACCACCTGGACGTCGTCGGGCTCGAAGCTGGCCGCGACGCTCAGACGCGTGTGCGGGATCGCAAGCCGCTCGTAGACCCACCAGTCACCCGCCGGGCCGTCGTCGCCCATGCGGAAGTCGTACTTGCCGCCGAGGAAGGTCATCTCGGCCACAGGCGCCCGCACGACGTGCGGGCCGACGTCGCGGTACTTGCGTGGGAGGCGCGTGGTCCACACGTCGGGCGGCTCGATGACGTGGTCGTCGGCCGAGACGATCGGCGGGATCGCCGTCATCGCGACGACACCCGTGCCGGGTCGGGCACGTACGGGGTGGCCCAGTCGTCGAGGTGCGCGACCTCTGCGAGCGGGCGGCGCCGCGGCTTGCCCAGGGGCTCGTTTCCGTACCCGAGGAACACGGCCGCTTCGAGGAACATGCGGGGCGGAACGTGCAGCATTTCTTTCACGTCCCGTTCGACGAGGCCGAAGAACGTGGTGAACAGCGACGACACGCCGAGCGCGTGCGCGGCGAGCATCATGTTCTGACACGCGGGAAACAAGCTCGAGCCCCGTCCCCCTGGCACGTGCCGAACCGGCCGCAGCGTCCCGTCGGCGTTGCGCGCGTACTCGCCCTGCATTCGCACCCCGCGGTCGGGGTTCCAGAACACGAACACGATCGCGCCGACCACGTCGACATGTTCCACTGCCGCGTGACCCGTCACCGCGCGCCCGGTCCCATCGACGAGCTGGTTCGGAGACTGGGCCCGCTGCTCGTCGACGATCGCGAACGCGCCCGCCAGCACCGCCTTCAATCCATTCTTCCGGGCGCGGTCGGTGACGACCACAAACTCCCACGGCTGGGTGTTGCCCGAGCTGCACGCACGCGTGGCCGCGGTGAGGATGCGGTCGAGCAGCTCACGCGGGACGGGCCGGTCCTCGTAGATCCTCGTGGCCCGAAGCCCGGAGATCGCTTCGAACACTTCCATCTATCTTTGGCTCCCTCCGCCGGGACGGACGACCTGGCCGGGGAGGCGACCGGTCAGCTCGCCGCGCAGGACGATCGGCTCGCCGTTCACGATCGTCGCCTGCACACCCCGACCCCAGGCCTTGAACCGGCCCACCCCGCCCGGCAGGTCGTGCACGAACTCCTTCTTCCATGGGCCGATCTCGTCGGGATCGAACACCATCAGGTCGGCGAAGGCGCCGGGACGGATGACACCGCGGTCGCTCAGCCCGGCCACCGCGGCCGGCACCGCGGTGATCTGGCGAACGCCGTCCTCCAACGTCCAGACCTTGCGATCGCGCACCCAGGCGCCGAGGAAGTACGAGCTCCAGTCGGCGCCGTCGTCGCGCGCGAGGTGGGCGCCACCGTCGGACGTGCCGACGATCATGCGCGTGTCGAGCTGTGCTTCACGCACGGCCGCGGCCCATTCCGGGCTCTCCGTGCGCCAGCGGAAGCGTGTCGCAAGATCCTCGTGGAGCGCGAGGTCCAGCATCGCGTCGGCGGGTGCGACGCCGAGCTCTCCCGCGATGTCGCGGATGGACCGGGCCTGGAACTTCTGGTGCTCAGGGCTCGTCACCTCGTCGACGAACACCGCGTCCCAGAGCGGCGGGGGCACGGTGGTGCCCTTCGACGGGTCGCGGTTGTAGTGCTCGACCGCGTCGCGCAGCTCGGCCCGGGCCGACGGGTCGCGCAGGAGCGCGACGCGCTCGCGGTGCGGCAGCTTGAGCATCCGGTCCCACGCAGGGACCGCCATGTAGTGGAAGTTGGTCTCGTCGAGCACGACGGGACGGTCGAACGGCCGGGCGATGAGCATCGAGAACACCGGCGCGCCCTGCTCGGTGGCCCGGTCGAGGAATCGTTGGGCGGCATCCCATGTCGCGGTGGGCGCGTCGACCTTGTTGCGGCCGCCGAGCCCCTGGATCACGACGGGAAGGCCGCTGACGCGCGACAGCTCGATGAGCAGGTTCTCGTCGTCGTGGTCGAGGCCGCCGATCGCGCTGGCCGGGAGGTACGCGATGGATCCCGCGCCCGCCCGTCCGGCTTCTTCGGCGAGCGCGGTCAGCTCGTCACGAGCGGCGAGGCGCGACGGCACCGGACGGTCGTCGAGGTCGAGATGCGTGGGCGCGGCCGACGACGACAACCCGGCTGCCCCGGCTGCCATCGCTTCGGCGACGAGCGAACACATCGCGGTGATCTCCGCGTCGGTCGCGGCCCGGGTCGACGCGTCGTCGCCCATGACCCAACGCCTGAGGTTGGAGTGACCGACGTAGCACGCGAAGTTCACACCGAGCCGGTCCTCGCGACTGCGGAGGAACTCGGGGAAGGTTTCGAATTCGTCCCATGTGATTGCGCTCATGGCGATCGGGTCCATGTTCTCGACCCGGGCGAAGATCCCGGTGAGGAACGCGCGGTCCTCGGCCTTGCACGGCGCCACCGAGAATCCGCAGTTGCCCGCGACAACCGTCGTGACGCCGTGGAAGCACGACACGGTCGCGTACGGATCGAACGTGATCTGGGGGTCGTAGTGCGTGTGCACGTCGACGATGCCGGGAGCGACGATCATCCCCGACGCGTCGATCTCCTCACGCGCGGTCGCGCCGGCGAGGCGCGCGAGTGCCACCACGCGACCGTCACGTACTCCCACGTCGACGCGACGACGCGACAGCCCCGTCCCGTCGACCACATCGCCACCGCGAACGATGAGGTCGTAGTGGTCGACCTTCATGGCTCCCTCCGCTGCGCCCTCCCGGGCATCCGCCCAGGGCGCAGCTCCGTCCGCACGACCACATCGCCACCACGAACGATCAGGTCGTACGGCGCGCTCACGAACCGGTCTCGGTGTACGCGGCGGGCGCGCGCCGCACGACGAGGAACAGGAGCCCGTCGGAGCCGGCGGTGAAGCCGTAGGGCTCGTTCGCCTCGACGACGGTCGAGTCGAACCGGCCCATCGGCCGGCCCGAGAACGTGCAGCTGCCCTCGAGAACCATGAAGACCTCGGCGTGGTCGTGACGGTGCTCCGGCGCCTCGAAACCGGGTGGTATCCGCACCGCCTGCGTGTAGAAGCCGCCGTCACCCTGGGCGAGCAGCTTGCGCCCCGCACCCTGCCAGGCGGCCTCCACCGCGCGTTGCGGGTCGGTGCCCTTCGCGGTCGCGACGTGCCAGCCGGAATCGTCGACGTGGTAGATCTCCATCTCACCTCCTCGCCGCGGCACCAAGTGCGGCGCGCAGTCGCGGCACCACCTCGTTGCCGAGCTTCTCGATCTGGTCGCGTGCCTCGCCGGGAGAGACGCCCGGCACGTGCACGCGCAGGTTCACGCTGTCGGCACCCGCGGCGAGCACGGCGTCCGCGAGCGCATCCGCGACCGCGGAGGCGTCGGTGTCGCCCGCGAGCTGATCACCCTGCCAGTGCGCCTGGGCTGCGTTGGAGGAGTACCCCCGGTACACGTCGAGCTGTTGCTCGATGCGATCGCGCGGCGGCTCGCCCACCCACGCACGCCGGATGACGACGCACGGCTGCGCGCCACCCGCGTCGCGGTACGCGTCCGCGAGCTCACGCGCTCGCGAAGGAGCCGACAACGAGTCGAACACGAGCCCGACCTCATTGCGCGCGGCCCGTCGCACCGCGGTGAAACCCATCGCCGCGCTGAGCACGGGGACCGGATGATCCTTGCACCGACGGATCGCGGGGTCATCGGCAAGCCGTCCGGGGTCGCGACCGCTCAGCATCCCGGCTACGACCTCGAGCCCCGCGGCGAAGCGGTTCGCGAGATCGTCGAGGGTCGAATCCATGATCTCGAAGTCGTCACGCAATGCGCCGGCGGCGACGCCCAGACCGACGCGGTCGGGGAACCGCGCCGCCAACCACGCGATCTCCTCGGCCACGAGCGCCGCGGGTCGCAACGGGAGCAGCATCGGGCACGGCGCCGCCCATCCGTGCGGCATCGCCTCGAGCAGCCAACCGGCGGTCTGCAGCGGGTTCGGCAGGTAGCCGGCGAAGCCACCGTGGTGCTCGGCCGTCATCATGCCGTCGAAGCCGTGCGCCGCGCCCAGCGCGGCCTGCGCGCGCAGTTCCTCGACCACCTTGGGCGCGGGCAGGTCGTTGTGCGGATACAGGCGCAGCGACACCGTGCCGGGCGCGAACGGCTGCGTGGTGCGACCGCTCAACTTCGGGTGTCCTGCAACCAGGCCGGCATGTCGATCGGCGGGTTCGGCAGTTGTTCCACTCCCCGCTCTGCGAGCAACGCGGCGTAGCCGGCGGGATCGGCGGGGAACGAGCGGGGGTCGCCCATCATCACCTCGAACAGCACGACGCCCTCGGGCCCGGCGATGAACGGGCCGAACGGGTCGCCCCGATCGAGGGCGATGTGGGTTCCGGGCGTGCAGCGCACGTCGCCACAGGTCATCTCACCTTCGATGACGAACACGACATGGTCGCTGTTGTGGCCGTGCGCGTGCACGATCATGCCGGGGTCCCACCGGGCGTACAGCGAGAGGTAGCGGGGCGAGAACTCGAGCCACTTCTCGCGCACCGACGCGGTGCGCTCGTCGTGCTGCTGTCGGCGCACCTCCTGCCACGGCACGTCGTCGAGGTGCGTGAACCGCGGGCTGCCGGCCATGGGCGCCTCCCCCTTCGGCCCGAGCGGGCCCGAGGCCCTTCAAGCGAGTTTCTCTTGGGCCTAAGATTCTTGTGCCCGAGACAGTAGCGGCGCACAGGCGCCGGTGCACGGGCCGGCGCGAAGAACCGAGGGGGGGCGTCGAGGATGAACGCCATCGAGATCGTCCCGTTGACGGCGGCCATCGGCGCCGAGATCCGCGGCGTCGACTTGCGCGAGGGCCTGCCCGACGACGTGGTCGCGACGATCCGCCAGGCGTTGCTCGAACACCTGGTGCTGTTCTTCCGAGACCAGCCCGTCAGCGACGACGAGCACCTCGCGTTCGCGTTGCGGTTCGGCCCGCTCCACATCTCGCCGCTCGCGACGCGCTACCAGGACTCACCCGCGGTGACGGTGCTCAACCAGATCGGGCCCCGTGGTGAAGGCGCGGACCAATGGCACAGCGACAACACCTTCCTCGCCGAGCCGCCGGTCGCATCGATCCTTCGCGCGGTGAAACTTCCTTCGATCGGCGGCGACACCTGCTTCGCGAGCATGTACGCCGCGTACGACGCGCTCTCGCCGGCGATGTGCTCGTTCGTCGACGGCCTGCACGCAGTGCACGACATCACCAAGGTCATGCGCAAGGCGATCGACGCGGGGCACACGACCCTCGATCTCGCGGAAATGCAACGACGGTGCCCACCGGTTGAGCACCCCGTCGCGAAGATCCATCCGGAGACGGGCCGCAAGGCGCTCTTCGTGAACCGCAACTCCACGAGTCATCTCGTCGGCCTGAGCGAGCGCGAGAACGAGTTGATGCTCGCGTTCCTTTGCGATCACGTTCGCTCGCCCGACTTCCAATGTCGATTCCATTGGGAGCCCGACTCCGTCGCGTTCTGGGACAACCGCAGCGTGCAGCACTTCGCAGTGCCCGACTACGACGAGCCTCGTGTCATGCACCGGGTCACGATCGGCGGCCCCACGTGAGCGTCGACCACGTCGACGTGTCCACGCGCTACCTGTCGGAGCCCGGCGCGATCGGCCTGTTCACGCGGCTGACCCGGGTCGGTCTACTCGTAGACGCGTTCCAGCACCGGGTGTTCGATCCGTTCGGCCTGCTCTTCGTCGACTACTCCGTGCTGCGGGTGCTCCAACTCGCGGGCCCGCCGTACCGCATGTCGCCGACCGAGCTGAGCGAGATCGTCGTGCGGTCGAGCGGGGGCATGACCCAGATCGTCGACCGGCTCGAGCGGGCCGACCTCGTCGAGCGGACGGCGGATTCCTCCGATCGCCGGCGCGTCGTCGTCGGCCTGACCCGCAAGGGCCTGCGCACCGCGGAGCACGCCAACGAGCGGTACGCGCGCGAGCGTGAGCGGCTGCTCGGCGGGCTGGAACCGGACGAGGTCGACGAGATCGACACCGCGGTGCGCCGGTTGCTCGACGTCCTGAGTGCGGCCGACGTCGCACCGGCGCAGCCATGACCCCCTCCTCTTCCATCGACCTGTCCGGGCGGGTCGTGATGGTCGCGGGCGCAGGCGGCGGCGGGATCGGCACCGCGGTCTGCGCGGAGCTGGCGGGCGCGGGCGCGGCCGTGCTCGCGCTCGACATCGACCCGAGCCGTCTGGCAGTCGTCGAGAAGGTCCTCGCCGAGGGCGGCGGCCGCTACCGGGCCGTCGTCGCCGACGTGCGCGAGCCCGCGGCGATCGAGGCTGCGCTCGACCGGGGCACGGCCGAGCTCGGACGCGTCGACGGGCTGGTGCACGTCGCCGGCGGCCTCGGCTACGACCAGTGGGCCCCGCTCCTCGACCTCGAGCCCGCCACGTTCGACGCGGTGCTCGATCTCAATCTCACGTCCGCGTTCCACACGTCGCGCGCGGTCGCTCGACGGCTCGTCGCCGCGCGGGCACCGGGAAGCATCGTGCACATCGCGTCCGTCGCCGCGCTCACGGGCATGCCGTTCGGTGCGCCCTATCCGGTTGCGAAGGCGGGTCTGCTCGCGCTCACCCGCACGGCCGCGCTCGAATGGGGCCGCTACGGGATTCGCGTGAACGCAGTCGCGGCCGGCACCATCCGCACACCGAAGAACGAGTCGACGAGCCCCGTCGAGGACACACCCGAAGAACGTGTTGCGCTGCCGCTCGGCAGACGCGGACGTGCTGACGAGATCGCGGGCCCGGTGGTGTTCCTGCTCTCCGAGCTCGCGTCGTTCGTCACCGGGCAGGTGCTCGCCGCCGACGGTGGCTCGTCGATCCGCCCGTCGTTCCTCGACGCCGATGACCTTCCCGTTTTCGTGCACAACGAGGATCTCCGGAGCCGCCTCCAGGTGCGGCAGGGGGCGGCGTTCGATTGAGGGTGACCCATCACACCGGTACTGTCGCAGCCGATCTCCAGGAGGAGCGATGCGCAACGGCCTGAGGATCTTCGACGCGGACGCGCATGTGATCTACCCGGCCGACCTGTGGCCGCGCTTCCTCGACAAGCGCTTCCGCGATCGTGTCGGCCGGAAGAGCCCGCCGGGATTCGACCACTACAACCCGGTCACCGTCGACGGCCGGTGGACGCAGCACCCGACGTCGATCTACGGCAACTTCCAGAAGGCGATCAACTGGACCACCGACGACATGATCGCCAAGTACGGCGAAGAGCTCGTGCTGAAGGGCTTCACCGGTGACCGGGTCGCGCAGGCGCTCGAGATCGAGGGCGTCGACGTCATGGTGATCTACGGACCCGAGTACGACATGTGGCTCGAAGGCATCGACCCGGACCTGCAGGCCGCGATGGCGCGGGCGTACAACCGGTGGGGTCAGGAGATGCGGGAGACGTCGGGCGGCACGGTGCTCGCATCGGGCCCGGTACCACTCAACGATGTGTCGCGTGCCGTGCAGGAGATCCAGTACGCGCACGACGAGTTGGGGGTCCGTTGCTTCTGGGCCCGCCCCGATCAGTTCAACCACCGCAATCTCGGCGATCGTTACTACGACCCGGTCTACGAGCTCTTGCAGGACCTCGACTGTGCATTCGCGACGCACGAGTACATGGGCCTGAACGCACCGACGGCGGGATCCGACCGCTTTGCAACCTTCACCGAGTGGCACACTGTCGTGCACCCGCACGAGGCGCAGGCCGCGATGCTGTCGATGATCGTGCAGGGGGTCTTCGAGCGGTTTCCGCGCCTGCGGTGCGCGTACATGGAGGCCGGCTGCGGCTGGCTGCCGTCGTGGCTGCACCGCATCGACGAGCATCTCGAGCTCGCCGGCGCGGTCGAGGCGCCCGAGCTGACCATGACGGCAACCGAGTACTTCAAGCGCAACTGTTGGATCTCCACGGAGTGCGAGGACCGCTTCGTGGCCGACGTGATCCGCTGGATGGGCGACGACCACATCGTGTTCGAGACCGACTTCCCCCACCCCGACTCGAAGTATCCGCACGCCACCGAGCACTTCCTCGGCCTCGGACCCGAGATCGTCTCCGACGACTCGAAGCGCAAGGTCCTCTGGGACAACGCGGTCGACCTCTACCGCTTCTCCGCATGAGGGTCCACCCGGCGACCTCGTGTGGATTCCGCGCGTCTAGCGCGGCGAATCCACACAGGCTGCGATGAGCTCGTTCCGGCGGCCCTGGCAGGCGGTCGACTACGACGCGCTCGTGCGCGCGTACCCGCCCCCTCCCGAGTACTTCGAGAGCGCGTGGTACGCCTCGCCCGAGCAGATCGAGCGGACGCAGCTCACGCGCCTGCGCGAGCGGGCGATCGCGGCGGAGCGGGTGCCGTTCTTCGAGCGCCGGTGGCGCGCCGCCGGCTTCGACCCACGCTCCATCGAGACGCTCGACGACCTCTGGCGGGCGCCCGCCTACACCGTGGAAGACATCCGCAAGAGCATCGACGCCAACCCGCCGTGGGGCGACTACCAGGCCGTGGTGCCCCACGAGGCGCTCGCCGAGCCGCTGCGCGTCTACATGTCGGGCGGCACCACGGGGAAGTCGCGGCCGACCTTCTACACGCAGTGGGACCGTGAGGTGGGTGCCGTCCTCACCGCCCGGGCGCTGTACATGCAGGGAATCCGCCCCGGCGACGTCGTGCTCAACTCGTGGGCGTACGGCACTCACAACGGCGCGTTCGCGTTCGACGAGGCGCTCCATCGCTGGCTGAACTGCGTGGTGCTCACGACGAGCACCGGCAACGTCACGAGCACGCAGCGCCAAGTCGAGCTCGCGATCCAGTACGGCGCGAGCGCGATCCTGACGACGGGCGACTACTTGCTGCGACTCGCGGACGCGGCGCGCGAGTTGGGCTACGACCCCGCCACGGACCTGAAGATCCGGGCGTTGCCCAACATCGGCGATCGGCGACTGCTCGAGTCGACGTTCGGGGTCGAGTGCTTCAACTCCTACGGGTTTCACGAGGTGCAGTGGGTATCGGTCGAATGCCCTGCGCACGACGGCCTGCACATCTTCGAGGACGCGTTCGTGGTGCAGATCGTCGATCCGGAGACCGGTGAGCGTCTGCCCGACGGCGAGCTCGGCTCGATCTGCATCACCGAGCTGTACAAGACCGGCAGTCCGCAGTTCCGGTACAACATCATGGACCTCTCGTACCTGTATCCGCGCGAGCGGTGCGCGTGCGGCAGCTGGCTGCGCAAGATGGCGCCGTTCGCCGGCCGCGGCGACAACATGGTGAAGCTGCGCGGTGTGAACGTGTGGCCGGAGGCGGTCGGCGAGATCGCGATGTCGGTCCCCGGCGTGGATCCCGACTGGTTCGTGCGCGTCGTGCGCGAGGGCAACCGCGACGAGCTCATCGTGTCGGTCGTGAGCTCACGTGCGCCGGCCGAGTGGGCGGCAATCGCGACCGCCGTCGAGGTGCGACTGAAGGAACAGCTCGGCGTCAAGATCGGCGTCGACGTCGTGGCGCCCGGCGCGCTCGACGCGCTCACCGAAGCGGACGTGGCACCGAAGCTCAAGAGGTTCCGTGATGAGCGCTGACGGACGCGTCGTCGACTACCTGTGCAACGCGTTCACGCCCGACCGGCAGGCGGTGTGGGACGGCGCCATCGCGAAGGCCGGAATTCCGGTGAAGGTGCGCCGCGACGGGGCCGACAGCTTCGCCGAGCCGTCGGCGATGGTGGACCGCATGGACGAGCTCGCGATCGCGACGCTCGTCCTGCCGACGGCGGATCTCAGCCGGCACGGCCTGCTCGACCCCGTGGAGGTGGACCACATCTTCTGCCGTTGGGACGAAGCGGAGAAGCTCGCAACCGGCTGGCCGGGACGCTTCGTCGCGGCCGCGGTGATCGATCCCGAGCGCGGCATGGCCGGCGTGCGGGAGATGCGAAGCCGGCTCACGGAACCGTGGGTTGCCGGCTTCTACGTCCACACGCACAGCTGGGACCGCCGGCTCGATCACGCCGACTACTACCCGTACTACGCGCTGTGCTCCGAGCTCGACGTGCCGGTCGCGATGCAGACCGGAACCTCGGGCGGCCTGATGGCGAGCGAGTGTGGGCAGCCGATCACGATCGATCGCGCCGCGCTCTACTTCCCCGAGACACGGTTCGTGTTGTCGCACACGGGCTGGCCCTGGGTCGACGAAGCGGTGTCGATGGCCTTGAAGTTCCCGAACGTCTATCTGGGCACGGCCGCGTACCCGCCGCGCCACTGGGCCCAGCCGGTGAAGGACTTCGTCCGCGGGCCGGGACGGACGAAGGTTCTGTTCGGCACCAACTTCCCCACGGTCGGACACCGTCATGCGCTCGCGCAGATCGACGAGCTCGAGCTCGAGCCCGCGATCCGTGCCGCGCTGCTCGGCGGGACGGCCCGATCGGTGTACACGCGGCTTGCATCCGAAGGAGAGCCTGCATGATCGGCAAGGTGTACAACATCCCGCCGCAGCCGCCGGTCGCAGAGAACACGCGCTACCTGCGCGCGGGCGCGGTCACGTTCGGTGTGGAGTATCGAGAGCTGGATCCCGCGTCGCTCGAGGCGACCTACCAAGGCAATGCGGCCCAGCTCGCGGAGCTCCGCGAGCGCTCTCCCGAGGGCGGCTTCTCCGACGAAGGCGTGTCGATCCACGTGTGCGCAACCGACGACGGTCGCGAGTACGTCCGCTTCGACGTGTTCGACGACGAGCCGCACTACCACTACGTGCACCACGACGGCGAAGACATCGTCAACAACGTGATCGACTTCGACCGCGCGGCCCACGGCGAGATGCTCCCGTGGGCGATCGACAGGCTGCGCACGCGTCTCGCGGCGATGCTCACGGAGGCGGGCGGCGCGCACCTGGTGCCGAGGCTCGAACCCGCGCTCATCGGCCCCGTCATCGACGAGGTGGAGCAGCTCGCCGCCCGCGCCCAGCAGGCGCACCGGGCCGCGGCGCGCAAGTGACGGCCGCACGCGACGCGATCACCGCCGAGGTCCTCCGGGCTGCGTTCGCGCTCGCGGCCGAGGAGGCGGGCATCGTCGTCGTGCGCGCCGCGCACTCCACCTTCATCCAGGAGGGTGCTGACGCGTGCGCGGCGGTGCTCGACACGACCGGCCAACTCGTCGCGCAGTCGGCCGCGACCACGCTGATGCACGGCGCCAGCCTGCGCGCGACGCTGCCCGCGCTGCTCGCCGACATCCCGCTCGAGCTGATGGAACCGGGCGACGTCTACGTCACCAACGACCCGTATCGCGGCGGCATCCACGCCAACGACCTGCTCGTGTTCCGGCCCGTGTTCGCCAACGACGAACCACGGTGGTTCGCGGGGACGCTCGTTCACGTCGCCGACGTCGGCGGTGTCGCCGCGGCCGGCCTCGCCGCCCTCGCCACCGACGTCTTCGCCGAAGGCCTCCTGCTGCCGCCGGTGTCGCTGGTGCGACGGGGCGAGCCGGTGGAGGAGGTGTGGCGCATCCTCGGACGCAACAGTCGCAGTCCTGAACGTGTCCTCGGCGACGTGCGGGCGCTGGTCGCGGGCGTCAACGTGATGGCCGCCCGCATCGAAGAGCTCGTCGACCGCTACGGCGCGACGGCCGTGCGGGCCGAGATCGACGCCGACATCGACTACGTGGCCACTCGCATGCGCGACGAGCTTCGCCGGCTTGCGCGCGGTCGTTACGAGGGAACCTTCGCGATCGAGAGCGACGGCGTCGATCCCGAGCGAACCTTCGAGGTACGGGTCGCGGTCGAGGTGGGCGACGGCGACGTGACCGTCGACTTCGACGGCACGTCGGCACAGGCTCGCGGTTCCATCAACAGCTCGCCGTCGCAGACGCTGTCCGCTGTCGTCTACGCGGTCCGCTGCTTCGTGGACCCCACGATCCCGATGAACGAAGGGTGCTTCCGCCACGTCGCCGTGCGGGTACCGCGCGGATGCCTCGTGAACCCCGATCCCCCGGCGGCGTGCGGGGGCCGCATCGTCACGATGTGCGCGGCCATCGAGGCGATCATCGCCGCGCTGTCCGAGGCGAGACCCGACCGGGCGGTGGCGGCAAGTGCGCTGATCCACGTGTACGCACTGGCCGGCTCAGGAGAGGGCGCTCCGCCGTGGCTGACGCTCGGCTACGAGTTCGGCGGCGTCGGCGCGCGCAACGGGGCCGACGGGCCCGACGCAACGGGCCCGTACGTGCTCGGCGGCCGCTCGGTGATCACACAGGTCGAGCCGTTCGAAGCGGCGCTGCCGGTGCTCGTCCGCGAGTACCGGCTCCGGGCCGATTCGGGCGGCGCGGGCACGTTCCGCGGCGGCCTCGGTGTCGAGACGGCCATCGAGGTCCTGTCGGACGCGACGCTCACGTCGCGGGGCGACCGGATCGCGATGCCTCCGCCGGGCAGCCGCGGGGGCGCCCAGGGCGAGCCGGGGCGGTCGTCGGTGCGGCGGCCCGACGGCCGCGAGGAAGTGCTGGACGCGCGCGCCGCGGGAGTCGTCCTACGCGCCGGCGATCGCTTCGTGCTGCGAACCTCGGGCGGCGGCGGCTTCGGTCCGCCGCGTCAGCGCGACCCGGCATCGGTGCTCGCCGACGTGGTGGAGGGCCGCTGCACCCGCGCCCACGCGGAAGAGGTCTACGGCGTGGTGCTCGACGAGGCCGGTACCGCGATCGACGACGACGCAACCAGAATGCTCCGGGAAACGCCGTCGTGAGCAAGTGCTTTCTCGGGGTCGACGTGGGTGGCACGTTCACCGATGTCGTGCTGGCCACGACCGAGGGCGACGTGCACACCCACAAGGTGGTGACAACGGCCGGAGATCCGTTGGCGGCCGTGACGCGCGGTGTGCAGGAACTGCTGGCGGCGACCGGCCGCCACGCGGACGAAGTCACCCGGCTCGTGCACGGCACCACGCTGGCGACGAACATCGTGCTCGAACGGCGGGGCTGCCGGGTCGCGCTCGTCACCACGGAGGGATTCGGCGACCTGTTGCGCCTCGGCCGCGAAGCCCGGGTGGAGGACGACCGTTACGACCTCTTCTTCTCCGTTCCCGATCCTCCGGTCGAACGGCGCCTCACGTTCGAAGCGCCGGAACGGGTGAAGTTCGACGGATCGGTGTTGCGAGCGCTCACGCCTGACGCGGCGCGCACCGTTGCCGCCCGTGTTGCGGCCGAATCGCCCGACGCGGTGGCGGTGTGCCTCCTCCACTCGTATGCGCAGCCCGCGCACGAGCACCTGCTCGGCGCCGCGCTACGCGACGCGTTGCCGTCGTCGTTCGTCACCGTGTCGTCCGACGTGTGGCCGGAGCTTCGCGAATACGACCGTGCGATGACGACGACGCTGTGCGCGTACGTCGGCCCGGTAATGGCTGCCTACCTCCACCGGTTCCAGGCTGCGGTGCGCGCCCTCGGCGTGCCCTGCGCGGTCGAGGTCATGGACTCGAGCGGCGGAGTCATGCCGGCGTCGCGCGCTGCAGTCGTCCCCGTCGCCACGATCGAGTCGGGTGGTGCGGCGGGCGTGCTCGCGGCCGCGCTGACCGGGCGTTGGCTCCACGAAGATCGGGTCGTGTCGTTCGACATGGGCGGCACGACCGCGAAGACCGGCGTGGTACGGGCCGGGCGACCGGACGTCACCTACGACTTCCAGGTCGGCGGGCGCGGGAGCTTCGGCTCGCGGCGTGTCGGTTCCGGGCTGCCGGTGAAGCTGCCGGTCGTCGATCTCGCGGAGGTCGGCGCGGGCGGCGGGAGCATCGCGTGGGTCGACCGCGGCGGCGCCGTGCGGGTCGGCCCTCGATCGGCCGGCTCGTCGCCCGGGCCGGCGTGCTACGGCTGGGGCGGCACCGACGCCACGGTCACGGACGCCGACCTCGTGCTCGGCTATCTGGCTGCGGATCGTCTCGGACGTCCTTCGACGGCGCCCTCCGCCCCCGATCCGGACGGCATCGCCCCGCGCTTCGCTCCGTCCCCGGGCGGCGTGGACCTGCAGATCGACCTGGCCGCCAAGGCGCTCGAGCAATCGGTCGCCGAGCCGCTCGGGATCGACGTCGCGACCGCGGCCGGTCTCGTGCACGAGGTCGTGAACGTGAACATGGCCGCCGCGATCCGCGTCGTCACCGTGCAGCGGGGCATCGATCCGCGCGAGTTCACCTTCGTCGGGTTCGGCGGCGCGGGGCCGGTGCACGTCGCCCGACTCGCGCAGATGTTCGGCGTGCGACGGGTCGCGGTGCCGTGGGCGGCCGGTGTCGGCTCGGCACTCGGCCTGCTCGCGACCGACATGATCGTCGAACGCGCCCGCACATGCGTCATGGACCTCACCGCGGTTGCGGCACGCATGATCGAGGATCTGTTCACCACGCTCGAGCGCGACGCGTGCATCGCGCTCGGCGTCGGCGAAGGCGGCGAACGCCTCGTCGAACGGTCGGCTGACCTCCGGTGGGCGGGCCAGAGTCATCAGCTCACGGTGCCGTTGCCGCGCTCGACGTTCGACGCCGCGCAGCTCGCCGCCCTGCCGGGCGAGCTGGCGCGTGCGTACCGCGCCGCGTACGGCGTCGACGGCACCGGTGACGCGCAATTCGTGACCGCGAGGGTGCGCGTGACCCGTTCCGTCTCCAAGATCACGGTGCCGCCTCGCGGGCGCCCTGCCGCGCCGTCCTGGCCGGAACCGGCGACGGTGCGCGACGTCTGGTTCGCCGACGACGGCGGCTTCCGGCCCGTGCCCGTGCACCACTGGCGCGCCCTCCGACCGGGGGACCAGCTCACCGGGCCCGCGCTGGTCGAAGGGCCCGACACCACGATCGTGGTTCCACCCGGGTTCACGGCGTCGGTCGATCAGTGGCGCACCGTCGTGCTGGAGACGGGCTGAACCGCCGGCCACCGCCAACTGGCGTCACTTCACCCGCGCAGAGGGGGTGAAGTGACGCCAGAAGGGTTGTGGGGCCGTGCGGCTACCTGGGTTGGGGAACGATGCGGATGTAGGGCTTCGGCTCCTTCCAGCTGCCGAAGACCTCCTTGGCCTCGTCGTTCGAGACCGACCCCGCGATGATGACGTCGTCACCCTGCTTCCAGTTGACCGGCGTCGCCACGCGGTGCTTCGCGGTGAGCTGCAACGAGTCGATCACCCGCAACACCTCGTCGAAGTTGCGGCCCGTCGTCATCGGGTACACGAGGATCAACTTGACCTTCTTGTCCGGCCCGATGACGAACACGTTGCGCACCGTCTGATTGTCCGCCGGCGTGCGCTGCTTCGGGTCCCCCGACGTGCTCGCCGGCAACATCCCGTACAGCTTCGACACGTTGAAATCCGCGTCACCGATGATCGGATAGGCCGGCCGCGCTCCCTGGGTCTCCTCGATGTCGTCGGCCCAACCCTTGTGATCATTGGTCGAGTCAACCGACAGGCCGATGATCTTCACGCCGCGACGCTCGAACTCGGGCTGCAGCTTCGCCATGTAGCCCAGCTCCGTGGTGCACACGGGCGTGAAGTCCTTCGGATGCGAGAAAAGGACCGCCCACGAGTCCCCGATCCAGTCGTGGAACTTGATCCGGCCCTGCGTAGTGTCGGCCTCGAAGTCGGGTGCGGTATCGCCAATCTGCAGTCCCATGCCGTTCCTCCTCTGTGGCGTGTCGCTGATCCTGTCGGGTTCGGCAGCGAAACGTGCGACCCTGTCTCCCGGGACGATACGCCTTGACCCGACAGCGTGCCGAGGGGCTCGGCGCGGCTGTCAGCCGGCGAGCCAGGCCAGGGCGGCGCGGTGCGCGCGCCGGGCGAACTCGTCGACGGGCCGGGCCCGGTCGACCGCCGACAGCACCTCGACGCTGATCGCGCCTTGGTAGCCCGACGCGTGCAGCCACCGTGCGACGGCATCGAGGTCGAAATCGCCTTCCCCCGGCAGACGCCGGCCGTGCAGTGCAGCGGAAGCGGCGTCCGCCCCGGTGTGGAGGAGATGGGGACCGTCCGCGAGTTGCACCAGCGCGACATCGGACGCCGCGAGCGCCTCGAGCTGCGGCCACGGCGCACCTGTACGGAAGAAGTGCCATGTGTCGACGATGACGCCGACGCGTGCGGTGGTGCGCAGTGGTTGCAACAGGGCGCTCGCCTCGTCGATCGAACGCACCTCCGTCGCAGGCGAGAACTCGACGCCGAGGCCGATGCCGGCCGAGGTGTACAGCTCGGCGCACCACTCGAAGAGATCGCGAGAGGCATCGTCGACCGGCGCCACCACCCTCACCTGCATCCACTCGGCACCGATGGCGTGCGCGGTCTCGAGGAGTTGCTCGGCACTGCGCCGGGTGCGATCGGCATCGCCCTCGATGTTGAGCCCGGCGATGTCGCTGCACGTCATGTCGCGTGACGCGAGCGCATCGGTGATCTGGGCCCACGTGCCGCCGGCGGATGCATGCGCGCGAAGCGAGAAGACGTCCGGGCTCATGGCGTCGAACCCCGCCGCGCCTGCGGCTGCGATCTGCACCAAGAGGGGCACGTCACAGCCGACGACGGGGCTGTGGTTCAGGGTCGCGAACGCCAGAGGGTTCACGGTGCGGCCTCGGAAAACCGCATGTCGTGGGCGCGCTGCTTCCCGCCGTGAGCCATGGCCGGTCTATTCTCCCCCTCCACCAGCGCCGGTCCGTGGATCGTCCCCAACACGCCCGTGAGAGAGGTCATGAACGATCGCCTTCGCCTGGTCCTCCTCAGCTTCCTCATGCTGTTCCTGGAGCTGGCGCTGATCCGATGGGCCGGGTCGAACGTCCTCTATCTCTCCTACTTCTCCAATTTCGTGCTGTTGGGGAGCTTCCTCGGGATCGGCATCGGGTTCCTCCGCGCCCAGAAGGAGCGCCGGCTGTTCCCGTACGCACCCCTCGCGCTCGCCGCGCTCGTTGCCTTCGTGCGCTTCTTCCCGGTGAAGATCCGCAGCACGGGGAGCGACATCATCTTCTTCGGCGGCCTGCAGCGCAGCGGCCCGCCGCGCTACGTCGTCCTCACGGTGGTCTTCATCGTGGTGACCGCGGCGATGGCGTTCATCGGTGAAGGCGTCGCGCGGGCGTTCGCGAAGTTCCAGCCGCTCCAGGCGTACCGGCTCGACCTGATCGGAAGCGTGCTGGGCATCGCCGGCTTCACACTGTTGTCGTTCCTCGGCGCGCGTCCGGTCGTCTGGGGTGCGGTGGTCGCGGCGGTGCTGCTCGCTCTGTACTGGCCGCGCGTCACGCTGCTGCAAGTGGCCGGTCTCGCTGTGTTCGTCGCGATCCTCGCCGCGGAGTCGTTCGCGAGCGGCACCTACTGGTCGCCGTATTACAAGATCGAGGTCAAGCAGAACAGCAACATCGGCGCGCGCCTCGTGTACGTGAACGGAGTTCCGCACCAGGCGATCCAACCGCCGACCGGCGGCAGCCGCCTGGTCTACGAAACCGTCTACGAGCGCGTCGCGGTGCAGAACCCCGATCGCGTGCTCATCGTCGGGGCCGGCACGGGCAACGACGTCGCGCTGGCGCTCTCGCGCGGCGCCCGTCACGTCGACGCGGTCGAGATCGACCCGAAGCTGTACAAGCTCGGCAAGAAGCTCCACCCGAACCATCCGTACTCGGATCCGCGGGTGAAGGTGCACATCGACGACGGCCGCGCGTTCCTCCAGCGCACACACCGCAAGTACGACCTCATCCTCTTCGCGCTGCCCGACTCGATCACGCTCGTGTCGGGTCAGTCGAGCCTTCGTCTCGAGAGCTACCTCTTCACGAAGCAGGCGATGGAGGCGGCGCGCGACCATCTGAAGCCGCAGGGCGCCTTCGGCATGTACAACTACTACCGCGAGTCGTGGCTCGTCGATCGGCTCGCCGGCACGCTCGCGGAGGTCTACAGCCGCGCGCCGTGCATCGACGACCAGGGCAGCGCGGCGAGCCACCTCGCGTTCCTCGAGGCGGCGCGGAGCGACTCCGCGCTGCGATGCCAGGCGGTGTGGAAGCCGACGACGAAGCACATCTCGGTGTCGACCGACGACCACCCGTTCCCCTACCTCCGCACGCGCACCCTTCCCGGGTTCTATCTCGCGACCATCGGCCTGATCCTGCTCGCGTCGCTGCTGATGATCAGAGTGGCGGCGGGGCCATTGCGCCAGATGCGCAGCTACACCGACCTCTTCTTCATGGGCGCGGCATTCCTGCTTCTCGAAACCATGAACGTGGTGCGGTTCGCGCTCTTCTTCGGCACCACATGGCTCGTCAACGCGCTCGTGTTCGCGGGCGTGTTGATCAGCGTGCTGCTCGCCGTCGAGGTGTCGAACCACGTCACGTTCCGAAAGCCGACGCGGCTCTATGCCGTGCTCCTCGCGTTCCTCGTGCTCGCGTTCTTCGTGCCGGCCAGCTGGGTGCTGTCGCTGTCGGTGCCGTTGCGTTTCCTCGTCGCGGTCGGGATCGCGTTCGCCCCCATCTTCATGGCGAACCTCGTGTTCACACAGCGCTTCAAGGACGTCGGCTCGTCGACGGTCGCGTTCGGCTCCAACCTGCTCGGCGCCATGGTCGGCGGGCTCCTCGAGTACACCTCGCTCATCATCGGTTACCGGGCCCTGCTCATCGTCGTGGCGGTGCTGTACGGCCTCGCGTTCGCGTTCGGGCGCCGGTACCTCGAGGGCGCATCGGAGCCGGAGGCGATCAGCGTCGCAGAAGGTGTCCCGGTCGGCTGATCTGCTGGTAGCGCCCGGTGGCCCCCGACGACGCGAGCACCCCGCAATCCACATTGGAAGACGATCGTCATGCGGTCACGGCAAGCGGCCCCGGCGGCCGGGGGCCGGCCACCGATTCCGCACCTGCGAACGATCTCGAGCCCGTCGCGACGAGCAGAGGGGTCTGGGTCACCATCGCGTTGGTCACCGCGGCGGCGTTCCTGCTCCCGTTGCGGGCGATGCTGCACACGGCCGGGCCCGCGATGGAAGAGGGCTTCATGCTCGTCTTCCCGGAGCGAGTACTGCACGGCGCCATCCCGAACAAGGACTTCCTGAACCTCTACGGGCCGGGCAGCGTGTGGTTGCTCGCCGGCGTCTACAAGGTGTTCGGCGTCGGCATCATGGTCGAGCGCACCGTCGGCCTGATACAGCTCGCCGGCGCGGCAGTGGGTACCGCCCTGCTGGTGCGGTGGTGGGGCCACGCGACGGCCGCCACCGCCGTGGTCCTGTCGGCGATGTTCCTCGCGCCCACGATGCAGCTGACTGCGATCCCGTGGATGGGCGCGATGGCGCTCGGGCTTCTCGCGGCGGCGGCGCTCGTGCAGGCGCGGCACGACAGCGGTCTCGGCCGCGACCATACGGCGGCGCGGTGGGCCGTCGTCGGCGGCGTGCTCGCCGGCCTGGCGATCCTCTACCGGATCGACCTCGGGCTGGCAGTCGTGCTGGCGGGCACCGCCGCGCTGTGGGGTCTGCCCCGCAGACCGGTGCGCGCCGCGCTGCTCGGGCTCGCGTGCGGGCTCGCACCGTACGCGGTGCACGTGGCGCTCGCCGGGCCCGGCACCGTCGTGCGCGGGCTGATCGTCGATCCCGTCTTCCATCTCCGTTCCGCTCGACGGCTCCCCGTTCCGCCCGACTTCTCGCACCTGCACGGCGTCGAGCGCGTGATCGGCCTCGTCGACCGCTGGTGGCCGCTCCCACGCCTCACGCCGCCGCACCAGCTCTTCGTCTGGTTCGTCCTGCTCGCGGCGATCACGCCCGCCGTGATCGTCATCGCGCTCCTGGCGACCCGCCGCGAGCCGCGCGCGTTGCGGCCGCGTGTGCTCCTCGTCGGCTCGTTGTTCGCGCTCGGCGTCTTCCCTCAGGCGGTGCAACGCGCCGACGGGATCCATTTCGCGTGGGTGAGCTCGGTGCTCGTGGCGCTCGTTCCCGCGGCAGCCGTCGAGCTGGCCCGGATGCTGCACCCACGTTGGCGACCATCGCATGTGGCAATCGCGGCGTCGGCGCTCGTCATTGCGGCGTGCACGGTGACGCTCCCGACCTATACGGCGCGTCGCTACATCGCATTGGTACAGGACTCGACGCATCGGGCACACACGGTCGCGATCGTGAACGAGGGCCGCACGTTCTACAGCGGCGACCGGCAGTTTGCCCACAGCATCGAGGCGTTGCTGCACACCGTCGAGCAATCGGCCAAGCCCGGAAGCCGGATCATCGTCGGCAACACCGACATGCGTCGCGTGCCGTACAACGACAGCTTCCTGTACTACTTGCTGCCGCAATACCAACCGGGCACGCGCTTCATCGAGTTCGAGCCCGGCATCACCAACCGACGCGGAACGGTGCTCACGCGGGAGATGCAACGGGCCGACGTGTTCATCGCCAGCGACCGTTGGCTGACCTGGGACGAGCCCAATTCGTCGATGAAGCCCGGCGATCCGGGCCCGCGTCGGGTCCTGCTCGAGGAGTTCTGCCCGCGCGACGACTTCGGCAACGGCTACAAGCTGTTCCTTCGCTGCGCACCCAAACCGTGAGCGCTGACTCAGTGCAGGTCGAGGACCTCGAATCGCCTGTCGCCGCCGAGTGAGCGGTACTGCTGCTGCATGAATGCGACGGCCGCGGTCACAGAAGCGCACGTGAGTTGTTTGCGATCCACGACGACGAACCGCACGTGGAAGTCGCTTCGCAGTGCCGCGACGTCAGCACCGTCGAACGGGCTCAGGGGACGCGGCCGGGTCGTGAGCCTGCCGTAGGCCTTCTGGTCGCAGCGCAGCTTCGTGAACGCCGTCGAACGGGTGTACGCGACGAGCTTCGTGTGCCAAGGGTTCGCGGCAAAGGATCCTGCGCACCCGACAATGGCGGTGCGATGGAAGATCTGATAGCTCTCGAGCGCGGGATCGCAGTCTGCGGGAACGTCGAGCACCGTGTCGCCGGGCCGGGCGAGCTGCGCGACGCGCGCGAAGGCGCGCTTGCTGGCGGGAGTGGTGTTCGTGCTCACGGTCGGAAGCGGGATCAGCAGGTTCGTGACGAGCAAGCCGGCGCACACGGCACCGACGACGACGAGCCTCGCGCCGGAGCCCGCGGCGCGCACGACCCGGTCGAGCGCGACGGCCGACGCGGCCGCAAGGAGGCCGGTGAGCACGTAGCCGGCCCGGGCCGGTGCACGAAGCGCACCGAGACCGGGTACCGAGAGCACGATCCGGAACGGGAGGAACGACACCGGCCCGTGCGCGCCGGTCCACACGAAATCTCCCCCGAACTTCAAGGACGGACCGAGGCTGAAGAGCCAGAGGACCCCTGCCGCGACCGCGAGCGGCAATCGGAAGGGCGACGGCAACACCAGGAACAGGACGAACCCGATCAGGAGCAGGAGTCCGGGAAAGATCGTGAACTCGAGCGCATGCGTGGTGTCGGGCAACCGGAACAGCGCGCGGTCGACCGCGTGGGGCCGTGGGATGCGGACGGTTGCCCGGGTCGGCTGAGCGAGGACCTGCAGCGCGTCGGCCGAGTAGAGCGTGCTGTCGGCGAGTAGCTCCGTCTTCGCCCCGTGTCGCTTCTCGGCGCGGTCGAAGCGGATCCGCGGCGCGACGAACGGCAGCAGGAGCACGAAGGCCACGCCGGCTGCCGCGATCGCAGCCAGGGGCATCTTGAACTCGCGCCGCCGCACCGCCGCGACCGCAATGATCGCGCCGTACGCGAGGCCGCCGAACACGAGGAAGTAGATGCTGCAGAGGAACGCGAGCGTCAGCAGCACGGTGAGGCGCACGGGCCTGATGCCGCGCGTTCCGGCAGCCACGTCGAGCGCGTCGGCGATCAGCAGCGGCACGGTGAAGGCCCAGAAGAGCGGCAACAGGCTGACCTGCACGCTCAGGCCGATCGACGGCGCGGTCAGGAACGCGACCGCGATCAGGCAGTGCACGAGCCGGCGGTCGCTGAGGCGGCGCGCCAGCGCCCGCGCGCTGAAGACGTTGAGGAACGCCCCGGTCACCATCGCGAGGTTGAACGCGAGCACCGGGCCGACCACGAGGTTGTAGACGCCCGAGACGTAGGAAGGGAGGTACCCGTCGATGAGCCGGAGGTCGTACCCGAACGGGCTGATGACGTCGGGGACGTGCAGCGGGACGATGTGGCCGGCGGCGATGAGGCGCCCCATGCGCCAGCCGAGCCAGGTGTAATAGCGGCCGTCGTCGCTCCCACCGAGGATCGCGTGACGCGCGTGCAGGATCGCGGGCCACACCACACAGGCGACGGCGACGACGTACACGGCGAGCTCGGCCACGCCCGGAAGCGTCAGCCGCGGGACGCGGCGGTCCGGAGCTGTCGAGAGTGCGACGGACGTCGTGTCGGTTCCGTCGAGTTGCTGGGTCACGCGTGCCCTCGGCGTCTCGTGCGGTCGTCGAGCGGTGCCGGCGACCGTACCCGACGAGGCCTCATCGTCCGGGCTCGGCCGCGAAGGCGCGGCCCGGAGTCATGCGGCCCTTCGGGAGACCAGATGATGAGCAGCCCATCTCGCGCGCCGCAGGATCGGGCGCTCGAGGAGGTACCAGCTCGCAGTGGCCGCGGCCAGCACGACGGGGAAGGCCACGAGGAGCAACACGATGGGATTGCCCTTCTGGAGCGGCCAACCGAGCCACTCGCCGAGCACGATCTGCAGCACGAACCAGTGCCAGAGGTACAGCCCGTAGCTGACGAGGCCGAGGAACGTCAGCACCTTTGTGCTGAGCAGGCGCCGTATGAGGCCGTGATCCTGCGGGCCCAGCACCGCCGGCACGACGACCAGGGCGCCGAGGATCGTGTTGAGCACGTTCAGGCTCACGTCCTGCAACGTGCTCGTCGGCTGGAAGGGCCGGACGCCCACGACGACCGGGATGGCGACGAAGACGAGCGCCGCGAGCGTCCACCAGATCCATGACGCACGGCCGGCCCGGTCGATGGCCGCCGCCGTGCGTTCACTCCACGGCGCGACGGCGAGGACCGCGAGCAGCATGCCGAGCGCGAACGCGGCGAGATGCTGCGGGAGCACGGCGAGCCACGGCTGCTGCACGCCGGAGGCGATGGCGACGATCGCGGCCACGCCGATCGCGCAGAGCGCCGCAATGCCTGCCAGCTCGGTCGAGCGCGCGTTCCACCGGCGGGCGACAGCCGCGATGAACACGGCGTACAACGGCAGGAAGGCGTAGAACGTCACCTCGACGACCAGGCTCCACGCCGGCGGGATCCCTTCGTAGAAGGGGTTCTTGAGGTGCACGTACGTGAGCGTGAGGGTTGCGTTCGTGAAGAAGCCCTTCAGGCCTTCGACGTGGGCGCGTGGGACCACGAGCGTGAAGAACGCGAGCACGGCCCAATACGCCGGGTAGATGCGGGCGAACCGCCGGATGGCGTACCCGCGGAGGTCGACCGGACGGCCCTCCCTCAGATGGGCGATCGCGAACGGCCGGTACAGCAGGAATCCCGAAGTCGCGAAGAAGATCCAGACACCTGCGTTCAGGTTCCACCAGAACGACCCGCCCGGCGTACGGAACCACGTCGAGAAGAACACCGCGTGGTAGCCGATCACCATCACGGCCGCGATCGCCCGGATGCCGTCGAAGCACGGGAAATGGTCGTTCGACGTGGGCGTGCCGTGCCGCGCCCCCGAGGCAGAGACTTCCGCAACCACGAAGGCCGCAGGCTACCTCGGCCTGCCATTCCATCCCGGCACGCTGCCCCGAAGGATCAGCGGCCGGCCAGATTCTCGACGACGGGTGCGAACGGCTCCATCGCGTCGTCGGGCACGACCCAGTAGCTGATCCCGTAGCGCCGGCGACGCTCCTCCAATGCCGCGCAGAGCTCGTCGACGGTACCGATGAGCGTGATCGGCACGTCGAGGGCCTCGTCGGGATCGAGGCCGAACGCAGGGCCGAGCTGCGCTGCGATCTCGGACCGGTTCGGCACGATCATCACGACGGCGCAATGGCACTGCAGCTCGATGTCGTCGATGCGTTCACCGGCGGCATCGCGCACCCACCGGACCTTCTCGTCGAACGCCGAAGGGGTGACGCTCGCGGCCGCCTCCTTGCCGAGCTCGCCGGCGCGCAGCGTTGCGTTGATACCGACGATGTCGGCCTCGCGCGCCCCGATCGACAGCACCCGACGGCCGCCCCCGCCGATGCACACCTTCGGATGAGGCTTCCGGTGCGGCGCCGGAGTGCCCACGGCACCGGCAATCGTGTAGTGACGCCCCTCGAACTGCACCGGCTCGTCGGACGACCAGAGCGCCTTCATGACGGCGAGCGACTCGGCCATGCGGTCGATGCGAAGGCCGGGCGCGTCGTAGGTCAGGCCGGCGCCGTCGTAGTCGCTGCGACGCCACCCCGCGCCGATGCCGAACTCCACCCGCCCTTCGGTCGCGAGATCGAGGGTCGCGATCTCCTTGGCGAGCACCACGGGGTGCCGGTAGTCGTTGGCGAACACGAGCGACCCGACGTTGAGCCGCTCGGTGGCCTCCGCAGCGATCGTGAGACCGACGATCGGCGCCCACTGTTCCTGGAAGTGGTCGGGCATGAAGAGCGTCGAGTACCCGAGGGCTTCCGCCCGTCGGGCCCGCGCCCGCCAGGTGTCGCCATCGGGCGCGTTCGACGTGATGACGCCGAATCGAAACGGCCGAGCCCGGTTGCTCACCGGTCGATCCCGGCGTGCGAGTCGTGCGCAGGCATATTGAGAAGGCGACGCGCATTCCCCCCGAGTATCGCCACCTTGTCGTCATGGGTGAGCGACGACTCGATGATCTGCGGCAGCAGGTGGCTGATGCGGCGCCCGACGGGATACGAGTACAGGTCGGTGCCGAAGACCACCCGTGACACGCCGAAGCGGCGTGCGAAGTCCTCGATCACGTCGAAGTTGTAGCTCAGGCTCGTATCGAACACGATGTTCGGTGCGACGTCGGCAACGTGGAAGCACTGTCTCGACGCCTCGAAGCCGCTGAACGCGTCCAGCGCGAGGATCGTCAGTTCGGGGAGACGGCGCGCGATCGACGCGAGCTTCCACAACGACTCCTCGGGCGTGTCGTCCATCGCGTGGATGATCGGAAGCAGGCCGCGCTCCGCCATCCGCTCCAGGTAGCGCAGCACCCACCCGCTGTCCATCGACACGCCCTGGAAGCGGGTGTGGAAGCTGATGGCCGCGAGGCCGAGCGCGTCGTGCACCCGGTCGATCTCGGCGAACGCGGCCGCGCCATCGCGTGGTTCGACGATGCCGCACGCGACCGGGAAGCGTTCGGGTGTGCGGTCGCGGTAGGCCGCGATGGCGTCGTTGATGCGCCGCGTGTCCGTGATCCCGTTGGGCCGCAGGTACCCGTGGCCGGGAATGACGAGGGCTTGACGCACACCGCCCGCGTCCATGATCGAGAGACGTGACGCGAGCTCCAACCGCGCGAAGTCCTCGGAATCCTCGCTCCCGTCGTCGAGCTCGCCGCCGAGCGCATCGAACGCCCGACCCACGTGATGGTGGACGTCGAACACATCGAAGTCGGGCATCTTCATGTGGAGGCGACCTGCCCGATGCCACAGGCGCCGGGGTCGCCCCGGCGCCGGGCCACGCCGTTGGCGCGAGGAGCGGCGAGCTTGCGAGCGCGACCAGAAGACACGGTTAGTAGCCGGCGCCGACGTCGACCGTGCCCTGGAGGGGTTCGCCCGAACGCCAACGCCGCAAGTTCTCGGCGAAGAGCTCGACAGTACGGCGGGTCGTCTCGGGCGAGCTCCACGACACGTGCGGACTGAGCCGCACGCTCGGGTGCGTGTAGAGCGGGTGGCCGGTCGGGAGTGGCTCGGGGTCCACGACATCGAGTGATGCCCGCGCGACGCGTCCGTCGTCGAGCGCGGCGACGAGCGCGTCCTGGTCGACGAGCGGGCCGCGCGCGACGTTGACGAGATGCGCCCCAGGTTTCATCGCCGCGAAGGCGCCCGGGCCGAGCAGGTGCCGCGTGTCCGGTGTCGACGCCGCGGTGACGACGATGTGATCCGACTGGGCGAGCAGGTCGTCGAGCGACACGAGCTGCACACCGGCCAACGGTGACGGCGCGTCGCGGCGGCGAACGGCGAGCACCGTCATGTCGAAGGCGAGCGCACGACGGGCCACCTCGACGCCGATCGAACCGAGCCCGATGATGCCCGCCACGCCGCCACGGAGGCCGCCGAGGGATGCCGCGTTCCAGCGGGGCGGCGGCTCGTGGATCCACACGCCCGGAAGGTCCTTCTCGAAGGCGAGCATCGTCGCGAGCACGAACTCCGCGATCGCCGGCGCGCTCGCACCGCGAGAGCAGGTGAGGAAACGCTCACCGAGCTGGTCGAGCGGGAAGCCGTCGACCCCCGCGCCGAGCACGTGCACCCACCGCGCGCCGTCGAGCATCGGTGCCACGTCGGGACGGTCGTGGAGCAGCATCAGGAGGATCTCGGCTCGCGCCGGCGCCTTGACGAACTCGGCGTCGGGTGCGACCTCGTGCAGCATCGGCAGCATGACGTCGTCGAAACCGCCGAAGTGCGTGGCGATCATGCTCACGACACGCGCGCCGGGTACGGGAGCGAGTACAGCCGGGCCGCGTTCGCGCCGAGGAGCGCGGCTTTTCGATCGTCGTCAAGGTCGGCGCGTGCGGCCACGATGCTCACCGTGTCGGGGAACGCGCAGTCCCAGTGGCAGTAGTCCGACGCGTAACAGATGATGCCGTCGCCGACGGTGTCCGCGACGTACGGGATCATGCGCTCGTCGGGCTCGGCAGTGAGGAAGCAGTTGCCCTCCCGGAAGTACTCCGACGGCCGGCGGTCGATCGCCGGTGCCTGGTCGGGCACGTGCTCCCAATGTTCGTCGAGGCGTTCGAGCCAGAACGGTGCCCATCCGACACCGGCCTCCATGAAGCCGACGCGAAGGTCGGGGAAGCGGGCGAGGACGCCGCCCACCGTGAAGCACGAGACCGCGAGCATGGCACCGAACGGATGCGTGAACGCGTGCACGGTGAGCACGGAGTCGAGCCGGTCGATGACCCACGGCACCTGCCCGGGTGCCTGACCGCCGCCGTGAACGCACACCGCGACGCCAAGACGTTGCGCGGTGCTCCACACCACGTCGAAGCTCGGATGGTCGAGGTTCTTGTCGAGCACGTGTTGCGCAGTGACGAGACCGACCATGCCGTGGTCGCGCACGCACCGGTCCAACTCGGCCGCGGCTGCATCCGGGTCGATCATCGGGAGCTTCGCGACGAGCTTCAGACGGTCGGATGCGTGCGCGGCGTACTCCGCGCGCGCGTCGTTCAATGTGGCGCACAGTGCGGCCGCGAACTCGGCGTCGTGGAGCGCGAACTCCTCACCCGATCCCGGCGGGAACAGCACCGCAACGTCGATGCCCTCGAGGTCCATGTCGTCGAGGCGAGCGACCGGGTCGTACATCCCCGGGCGCATCGCCGCGGCCGGCGTCAGCTCCCACTCGTCGTCGGACCACCGGGTGTCGCGCGGGTTGCGGTCGTTCACCTGCATCCCGCCACCGATCCCACCGCGGCCTCCCGACGCGTACTGCTCCTTGCACTCGCGTACGTACCGCAGCATGTGGTCGCGGAAGCGGCCGGGAATGCGCCGCCTCCAGTCGAGGGGCTCGCCGCCGTGGCCGTCGGCGTCGATGACGAAGGATCCGTGTCGTCCCACGGGCGGATCGTATGTGGCCGGCCGCTACACCGCACCCGCGTCGCGGAGCCGGTCCAGCTCGGTCGGGTCGAGGCCGAGCAGCTGCGAGTACACCTCCGCGTTGTGCGCTCCGAGTGCGGGGCCCGCACTGCGGATCTCACCCGGCGTCGCGCCCAGCCGTGGCGCGGGCGCCACCATCGTCAGCGGCCCGAGCACCTCGTCGGCCACGGTCACGACGTCGCCGCGGGCGATCACATGTGGATCCGCGACGATGGCGTCGAGATCGTTCACCGGCGCCGCGGGCACACGCGCCTCGAGCAGCGCCTGCAGGACCTCGTCGCGGCCGTGGGCCCCGATCCACGCGGCCACGAGCGCGTCGAGCTCGTCGGCAACCGGCAGCCGGGCCGCCGAGGTTCCGAACCGTTCACGCGCTTCGGGTGTGTCCTCGCCGATCACGCGCAGCACCCGTGCCACCTGCGCGTCGGTGGTTCCCGACACGACGAGCCAGTGCCCGTCGGCGCTCCGGTACACGTTGCGCGGAACGCCGTTCGGCACGCGGCTCCCCGTGCGCGCCGGAGGCGGCGAGCCGGGTGATCGGCTCGCGACGGTGCTGCCGAGAAGCTGCAGCACCGGCTCGTACATGCTGACGTCGACGAGCTGTCCCTCCCCGCTGCGCGCGCGCTGATGACACGCGACGACCGCGCCGAGCGCGCCCACGATTCCGGCGAGCGTGTCGCCGAGCGGGATCGACGGCAACATCGGCGGCCCGTCCGCCTCACCGGTCATGTGCGTGAGGCCGCCGAACGCCTCCGCGAGCGTGCCCGCGCCCGGCCGGGACGCATAGGGCCCCGTGACCCCGTAGCAGCTGACGCTCACGACCACGAGTCCGGGATGCAGCGCGGCGAGCTCCGGGTAGGTGCAGTGCCGGCGGGCCCGCAGCTCGGGGGTGAAGTTCTCGACGAGCACGTCGAACAGGGGTACGAGCCGGCGGAACAGATCCTGGCCCTCGGGCCGATCGAGGTCGAGCGTGACGCCGCGCTTGTTGCGGTTCACGAAGGCCGACATGAGTGATCGCCCGTCACGCAGCGCGCCCATCCACCGGATGGGGTCGCCGTCGGGCGGCTCGGCCTTCACGACGTCGGCGCCGAAGTCCGCCAGGATCGCGGACACGAGCGGCACCGCGAAGAGGTTCGAGAGGTCGAGCACGCGCAGGTCGTCGAGAGCAGCGATGGCGGGCAAGCTAGCCCGCTCGGTCGCGGCCCGCGAGACGGCTCGCTACCGTGGACGTCGATGACCGCTGACAACGACGCACGCGCAGGCGTGTCGTTCACGCATCTCGACGAGCCGCTCTTCGACGGAGCGGGCGCGACGAAGCGCGACCTCGTCGACTACCTCGACGGCGTGTGCGACCGCATCCTGCCCGTGTTGGAGGACCGCCCGCTCTCGGTGATCAGGGTGCACCGGGGTCAGGAGCCCTTCATGCAGAAGAACGTCCCGTCGTACACGCCATCATGGGTGCGTACCGTACGGATGTGGGCGGAGACGTCGAAGCGCGACGTGGCGTACGCCCTGTGCAACGACCGACGCACGTTGTTGTGGTTCGCGAACCAGCGCGCTGTCGAGTACCACCCCGCCCTGGTAACAGTCGACCGACCCGATCGCATCACGCACCTGGTGCTCGACCTCGACCCGGAGGAGGGCGGGTTCGCCATGGCCGTGCGGGCCGCCCGCTTGGTGCGCGAAGTGCTGTCCGATCTGGGGCTCGAAGGCGCGGTCAAGACCAGTGGCGCGAAGGGTGTGCACGTGTTCGTCCCCGTCGACGAGGCAGCACCGCCGCACGACTCCGCCGCGGCGACTCGCGCGATCGCCGCCCGCGCCGAGCGCCTCGATCCTTCCATCGCGACGACCGCGTTCATCAAGGAGGACCGCGGCGGTCGCGTGTTCGTCGACCCCACGCGCGTCGGCGGCGCAACAGTCGTCGCGGCATACAGTCCGCGCGTCCGTCCCGGCGTGCCCGTTTCGTTCCCGGTGCAGTGGGCCGACCTCGACGACGTCACACCGTCCGACTTCACCATCCACACCGCGCTTCGAGCGCTCGGCGACCGTGACCCGTGGGTCGCGCAGATGCCGGCTCCGCAACATCTGCCGGCCGAGCTCATCGAGGAGGGACAGGAGATCGCGGTGCCGCGGGTGCAAGCGATGCACGAAGGCAAGCGCCGGGCCCGTGCCCGCAGGCGGTGAGGCGCTCATGAACGGGCGCTCGCTGTCTCCTCGCGTGTCGAGCTGACGGACGCGGACCACGGCGCCGCACCGTGATCGACGCCGGACGGGCAGTCCCAACACCAACCGATCACTACGGGTCGGCGCTTCCGGCGACCAAGGGCCAAGGCCGCGGGTGCGCTGTCGAAACTCGCCAGTGCCGATGCTTGGAACGCGGTCATCACTCGGCGGGTGACTGTCACACCCCTCGTTCATACTGAGGGTGTGATCGGGTTGCGGGAGGCGCGTGAGTTCGAGACGGCGGCGAGCGCGATGCTCGCCGCGCTCGAGCCTGACGCCATTCCTTTTACCGATGCGGTGTCGGTGTGGGAAGCGTTCGACGCCGCCGCCCGCAAGGTCAACGCGATGGCGACGCTCATGGCGCGCCGGGTCGAGGAGTCACGCGCGTGGGCGCGTAGCGGGGATCGCAGCGCCGCGGAGTTCATGGCGAAGCGGTCAGGTAATTCGGTGGCGGCAGCGCGTACGCAACTCGACGTATCGCGCAAGGCCGACGAGCTGCCCGCGATCGAGCAGCTGTTGCGCGGTGGGCGCCTCTCCGGTCCGCAGGCCGCGCTCGTGGTCGAGGGTGCGAGCGTGAACCCCGACGCAACCGACCGGCTGTTGGAACAAGCCGAACAGGGGTCGCTCAAGGACCTGCGCGAGGAAGTGCTGCGGATCCGGGCCGCCGCGGACCCCGATCCCGACACCACCGAGCGCCGCATCCATTCGCGGCGCGGGTATCGCAGCTGGCGCGACGCCGAAGGTGCGTGGCACGCGGCCCTGTACGGCACCGCGCTCGCGGGTGCCCGCTTCGAAGCACGATTGAAGCCCCTCATCGACCACGAGTTCGCCAAAGCCCGCGCCGACGGCCGCCACGAACCCCGCGACGCCTACGCCTTCGACGCGGTCATGGCCCTCGCCGACCAACCCGCCGGCGACGACGCGAAGAAGCCGACCCCCCGGTTCACGACCATCGTGCGCGTCGAGTTCGACGCCCTGCGTCGCGGCACGCTCGCAGACGGCGACACCTGCGACATCCCCGGCCTCGGCGCCATCTCGGTGAGCACTGCACGGGAGTTGCTCGGCGAGAGCATCCTCAAACTGGTGATCACCAAAGGGACCGACGTGGTGAACGTCACCCACCTCGGTCGGGGCCCGACGACAGCCCAGAAGATCGCCCTGTTGTGGTCGTCACCCCTGTGCTCGGTCGCGGGCTGCGGC
>JAMXLJ010000042.1 GCA_024281095.1 Acidimicrobiia bacterium
TCCTTCGATGGGGCAACACGCGGTGTCGAGCACGCCTTGGCAGGGAAAGGCGTCGCGATCATGCGGCTCGTGACAACGCACGACGTCATGACCGGCGGCCGACAGACGGGCGGCGGCGTCGTCGGCGGCGCCGGCCTCGGTTTCCAGCAACAACACGCGCACGGTCGAACCTCCTCGTTCCACGAGGAGCATGCACGCGCCACGACGCGTGCATGAGTGCTGTCCGTCTGCATCGTTCGAGACCAAGGTCCTGAATCACCCACGGCGACGCGTCGAGGGGACCCGCTTCCCGCCAGCGCGGGTCGAAAGTCCCTTCCGGGCGTGAGCTGGAGTCGGCGTTCCTGGCCAACGGGATGCACGCCGACACCTTCACCAAGCTCGTTCACGACAACGTGGCCGGGAGCATGCTGTTCCTGCGGATCATCGAGGGCTTCATGGGCCTGGGCCTCGTGGTCGGTGTCGCGGCACTGGGCGTCATCGCGGCCCGGAGCGTCGTGGAGCGCCGGCAACAGATCGGTGTGCTTCGCGCGATTGGGTTCCAGAAGTCGGCCGTCCGGCTCGGATTCCTGCTCGAGTCGGGCTTCCTCGCGCTGACCTCGATCGTGGTCGGCACCGCGCTCGGGTTGGCCATGGCGTACAACGTCGTCGACGACGCCAAGCGACAGGCCACCTGGCCCGAAGTCCGGCTCTCCATCCCGTGGCTCAACCTGGTGGAGATCTTCGTCGCGGTGCTCGTTGTCGCGTTGGCAACGACATACCTGCCCGCACGGCGGGCGTCGAAGATCTACGCGGCGGAGGCGCTCCGCTACGAGTGACGCGGTCGTTCACGTCGCCGAGGGCGACCGGGCGACGACGAGATCGAGGAGCGCCCGCGCCCCAGCCGACAGCGGCCGGGGCGTCGAGGTGACGGCAGCCAGCGTCCACGGCGCAATGGGCATGTGTGAGAACGGGACGAGCCGAACGCGGTCACACTCGGCCGCGAGATACCGCGGCATCACCGCGACCGCGAGGCCCTCCGCGACGATGTCGAGGATGACGGCGGCCTGGTCGGCTTCGAAGACGACGCGTCGTTCCAGCCCTTCGGCTGCGAAGGCGGTGTCGTTCGCCGACCGAAGTGCGGCGCCGATCGGGAACTCCACGAAGGCCTCCGACACGACGGACTTCAGCGCGACCGACTCCTCGTCGGCGAGCGCGTGATCGGGGCTGCAGACAAAGGTGTACGGTTGCGTCGCGAGCACGGTGGCATCGAGATGCCTCGGTAGGCGGGGCGGCATCGTGACGAGTGCAAGCTCGAGGCGGCCGGTACGCACGGCTTCGATCAACCGGGTGGAGCCGCCTCCGCCCACGAGCTTGATCTCGATACCGGGATGGGCCTGACAGAAGTCGGCGAGAATCGCGGGCAGGTGCACCAGCCGGAAGGTCGGCACCGACCCCACCGAGACCGTGCCGCGGCGAAGTCCCCGGACGTCGTCCACGACGGCGCGCGCAGCCGCGGCGGCATCGAGGGTGTCACGCGCCGCGCCGAGGAACTGGCGGCCGCACTCGGTCAGCTCGACCACGCGGCTCGTGCGTACGAGCAGCTGGCTCCCCAGTTCGCGCTCGAGCATCCCGATGGATCTCGAGAGGGCGGACTGGGCGATGTGGCATCGCGCCGCCGCATTCGTGAAGTGCCGTTCCTCCGCAACGGCGATGAAGTGTTCGAGCTGTCGCAACTCCATTGATCCATCCCACGCATCCATCTGATCGCGCTTTGCGATTGCGCGTGCCCACGCGCCGGCACCACAGTGCCGCGAAAGCAACGCGCCAGACCAACAACACGGTGATCGTGTCGTGCGCGCCGGCAGGAGCGTGACATCACGTCTAGGGAGCTGGGACGCAGTGTCTAACGCCCTGCTGGATCGTCACACCGGTGGTGCGGCCGTCGGCGCTCGGATCCTGGTGGTCGAGGACGAGCGCGCGGTCCGGAACGTCCTCTCGCGGATACTGGAGGAGGCCGGCCATTTCGTGGTGGGCGCAGCGACCATGTCCGAGGCGAGGAACGCGCTCGCCCGCGAGACGTTCGATCTCCTCCTGTGCGACATCGGGATGCCCGACGGGTCCGGTCTCGCGCTCGCACGGGAGGTCGCGAGCGAGCTCGCTGACACCGCGGTGGTGATGGTGACGGCCGTCGACGACCCCTCCGTTGCGGAGAGCGCATTCGACCTGGGCGCATACGCGTACCTGGTGAAGCCCTTCACCCGGAGCCAGGTGCTCATCAACGTTGCGTCGTCCTTGCGTCGCCGCGAGCTCGAACGGGCCCGGCGGTTCCACGTCGAGGAGCTCCAGAGCAAGGTGCTCGACCGCACGTTCGCGTTGCGTCAGGCGGTGAAGCGACTCGAGGAGGCGGAAACCCAGTCCCACGCGGCGGAGTACGAGACCATCGACCGGCTTCTCGCCGCGCTCGCCATGAGCGGATCAGAGTCGCGGGCTCACTTCGAGCGAGTCGGCCGGTACGCCGAGCTGCTCGCCGAGCGCGCGCGTGTGACGACATGGCAGACGAACGAGCTGCGCGTCGCGGCGATGCTCCACGACGTCGGCAAGATCGGCGTGCCCGATGCGATCCTCACGAAGCCCGGCCCGCTCACTGCGTGGGAGTTCGCGCTGGTGAAGCGCCATCCGCACACCGGGTACCGCCTCCTCGCGGAAGGCACGTCACGGATCCTCGTCCTCGCCGCGCAGGTCGCCCGCAGCCATCACGAACGCTGGGACGGCAACGGATATCCGTCCGCGCTCGCCGGCCGGGACATCCCGCTCGAGGGCCGGATCGTGGCGATCGCCGATGCATACGACTCGCTCACCAGCCGGCGGGTCTATCGGCCGGCGGTGTTCGAGCCCGATGCGGCGTTGGCGATCCTGCGGTCGGGGCGTGGCAAACAGTTCGACCCGCAGCTCTTCGATGCCTTCGCGGCTGCGATCCAGGACGTCGGCGCGATTGCCCTCGCACACCCGGATCCCACCGGCCCGGCCCACCCGGCGCGGGTGCTCGTCGCCGAACGCCCCGGCATGTTTCTCGACGCCTTGCGCACGCTGCTCTCGCGCGACGACCGGGTTCAGATTGCCCGCGTCGTCGGGACCATCAGTGAAGCGCGCGAGGTTGCCGTGCGCGACGAGCCCGATGTCGTCATCATCGGCTCGGCACTGCTCGCAGACGCCACGCTCGACGGCGCCCCGGTGCCGGGCACGGAGAGCCCCGACCGGGCCGCCATCGTTCTCGTCGACGAAGACGACGACACGGAGATGCTGCGAGCGATCCAAGCCGGGTGTGCCGGCTGCGTGGCGCGTGGCCGAATCACTGCCGAGTTGGTTCCGGCGATCGTCGCGGCACACACCGGTGAAACGCTCGTACATCCGGCGAGGCTGATTTCGCTGCTCCGACCGCTTGCGCCGGCGGAGGCCGTCTACGGGTCGCTTGCACACGACGATGCGACCGTGCTGCAGCTCATGGCAAGCGGCCTTTCCGACGAAGCCATCGCGGAGCGGTTGGGGCTCGCGCTCGACACGGTCGTCGGGACGGTCAACCGAATACTCATCGCGCTGCAGGCCCGCTCGCGCCTCGAAGCCGTTGCCGCCGCGGCGCGACGTGGGATCCTCGGCATGTCACCGACTCGCGACGACTCGGTGGAGACGCCGGGTGACGAACCGGAGGAGATCCTGGGACGGGTGCCGGTTCCGCTCGCGTTCGTGGACGAGCGCACGCGCGAGCTCATCGCCGTCAATGCGGGCTTCGCGGTGCTCCTCGGGTCGGACGTGTCCCGGTTGCAGCGCGTCGATGTGCTCTCGGTGATTGGTCCGGCCGAGCGCCCGCACGTGGAGTCCTTGATCTCCGGCCTTGCATCGGGAGTGCTCGAGTCCTGCCACTTTCGGGGCCGGCTCCTTCGACCGGACGGGACCGAGCTGCGTGTACAGGGATGGATCGGCCCGGCGCGGCACTCCGGCACGGAGAGCCTGCTCCTGGCGGTGGTGCCCGGAGGCGACCATTCGCTGTCATCACGTCCGGCACCACTCGATCCGACGGCCGGGCATGCTGTGCTCGGCACGGTCGATCACGATTGGAGATGGCGGGACGTCAGCAGCGATGGCGCGCCGCGCTTGGGGTGGGACGCCGAGACTCTCAACGGTGTCTCGCTGCTCGGCACCGTGCACCGCGACGACGTTCCGCAGCTCCTGCTCGCGCTGGCGCGCGGCAGCGTCGAGCAGCATGGCGCGGTGACGCGTGTGCGGATGCAGGCGCGGGACGGCACGTGGGTCCCGTTGCACTGCGAGGTGAGCCCGTTGTGCCGGCACGTGCCCCCACGATTCGCCCTTTCGCTGCGGCCACTGGCCGCGATGGACGAACAAGAAGCGCCGCCGGAGCGGCTGTCGCGTCTCGAGCAGCATCTCTGGCGGATCGCAGTCGAGACCCAGGAAGCCGGCGTCTACTCGCGGCCCTCCCGGAGCGACGGATGGTGGGCCCACCCGACGGTTCGCGAGCTGAGCGCGAAACAGCTCGAGGTCGTGGTTCGACTCCTCCAGGGCGCGAGCACGTCGGACATCGCGCACGGGCTCTCGTTGAGCGCGAGCACGATCCGGAACCATCTGGCCGTGGTGTACCGCAAGTTCGGGGTTCATTCACGGACACAGTTGCTCAGAGAGCTCGCGCAGCACGGTTTCGACCAGGACGCCCCGCCGGGCTGACGATCACGCTGCGCGGTGACGCGCTGCCTACTGCACGCGCAGTATGCGGAGATCCTGCGCGTGCGTCTGCTGCTGACCCGCGTCGCGGCCGACAGGCACGTGATGGGCGACCCGATGACGTTGCTGCTCGTCGACGACAGCGCACGCGACGCGATCTTGCTCGAAGAGCAGTTGTTCGATTCGATGGGTGACGGTGTCACGGTCGAGTACGCCGCGTCGCTTCGTGCCGCGCTGGAGCGTGTCGTGAAAGGAGGCGTCGACGGGATACTGCTCAGCTTGTACCTGCCCGACTCGTCCGGGCTGGAGACGTTCGAGCGTGTCGCCGAAGCGCACCCCACGCTTGCGATCATCGTCATGACGGGACGCGACGATGCCCGCGCGGCCGAACGAGCGGTGAGACTGGGGGCGCGCGGTCACGTGGTGAAGGACGAAGCGACGCCGGCGAAGCTTGCTCGGGCCGTGACGAACGCCGTGCGGGGTCGCGGCGCGAAATGTCCGCGAACTCGGGCCCTTGACCGACGATCGGCTCGCGTCGAATGTGGGAGACCGCGCCGTCACACCATTTGAATGCAAGCCGAACAGCGTTGTGATTGAGACCGCGCGCCCGTGGGCATGTTCGGGGGTGGCGCGGCCATCTGAAACAAATGCAACACCTGTCTACACTTTTGGGCGCGCCGTCTATCGTCATCTCACGCGTCATGGCGTGATACTGCGGCCGTGGCGACACCCCCGGCGCCCAAAAGCGCAGCCGCGCCCGTCACCGTGTTGCCCGACGCGGAGATGGCATGGAGCCTGCTCGAGGCGGCGCCGGACGCGATCGTCGCTGTCGACGGCAATGGCTGCATCGTGCTGGCGAACGCGCAGGTGGAGCAGCTCTTCGGATACGAGCGTCACGAGCTGCTCGGCGAGCCCGTCGAGGTGCTCGTACCCGAATCGGTGCGCGGCATGCATGTGTGCCATCGCGAGAGCTATCGCGCGCATCCGCTCACCCGACCGATGGGCGCCGGCAGGGAGCTCGCGGCGCGCCGCAAGGACGGAAGCGAGTTCCCGGCCGAGATCTCCCTGTCGGCGATCGAGACCGGTGACGGCCTGCTCGTGTCGGCGGCCATCCGCGACGGCACGTTGCGGAAGGAAGCGGCAATCGTGGCGTCGTCTGGAGACGCGATGGTCTCGCAGCGCCTCGACGGCACGATCACGAGCTGGAACTCGGCCGCCGAGCGCCTCTACGGCTACTCCGCTTCGGAGGTGCTCGGCCGCAACATCGACTTCCTCGTTCCTCCCGAGCGGCGTGAAGAGGAGCACGCGATCGTCGACCGCGTCGTCCATGGCGAACGAATCGACGACTTCGAGACCGTTCGCGTCCGCCGCGACGGATCGCCGGTGGAGATCGCGAAGAGTATGGCGCCGATCCGCGACACAGCCGGTGTTGTCATCGGTGTGTCCCGCATTGCACGGGACATCACGGAGCGCAAACGCGCCGAGAAGGAGCGGCGGGCGCTCGAGGAGCGGCTCAATCAGTCGCAGCGACTCGAGAGTCTCGGTCAGCTCGCCGGCGGTGTCGCGCACGACTTCAACAACCTGCTCGCGGTCATCCTGAACTACGCGACCTTCGCGGCCGAGGACGTCGCCGACCACGACGCAGTCAGATCCGACCTCGAGGCCATCCGCACTGCCGCGGAACGGGCGGCGCGCTTGACCCAGCAGCTGTTGACCTTCGCGCGGCGGGGGTCGATCCAGCCCGAGGTCCTGGACCTCAACGGAGTCGTCGACGATGTGAAGACTCTGCTCTCGCGGACGATCGGCGAGCACGTGTGTCTCGACGTTCGGTCCGCGCCGCTCCTCCCAGCCGTCCACGTCGACCGAGGGCAGATCGAGCAGGTGTTGATGAACCTCGCCGTCAATGCTCGCGACGCGATGCCGGACGGCGGGACCCTGACGATCGAGACCAACACCATCGAGCTCGAAGCGGAGAATGCGCGTCTACGTCCTCACGTCGGCGCAGGGTTGTACGTGCAGCTCACCGTGAGCGATACCGGTCTCGGCATGACCGCCGACGTCGCCGCCCAGGCCTTCGAGCCGTTCTTCACCACCAAGCCGAAAGGTCAAGGCTCCGGGCTCGGCCTCGCGACGGTGTACGGCATCGTGGCGGCGGCCGGAGGGGCGACGAGCGTGTATTCGGAATCCGGGCTCGGCACGACGATACGGATCTACCTTCCCGCGCTCGACGGTGCGGTGCCACAGGCGCAACGTCGCCGGGTTTCTCATCCCGCGCATGGCGACGGCCGCACCGTGCTCGTCGTCGAGGACGAGCCCGCGATGCGAGCGGTGACCGCACGCATCCTCACCCGGAGCGGGTACGCGGTGCTCCAGGCGGCAAACGGCGACGAAGCGCTCGCGGTCGCGGCGCACCACGAATGCGATCTGCTTCTCACCGACGTGGTGATGCCGGCGATGTCGGGCCCCGAACTGGCGAGCCGGATGCGGCAACGGCGCCCCGGCCTCAGGGTGCTCTTCATGTCGGGTTACAGCCACGGCGTCCTTGCTCCCCGCGGCGTCCTCGATCGGGAGATCGAGCTGATCGAAAAGCCTTTCGATCCGGCTCAGCTGCTGGAGAGGGTGGAGTCGGTCTTGAGCACCGGCGAGGAATGACACCCGCGCCGTTCCGATCTCTGGTCGAACACATCGCGGACCTGATCCTGGTCGTCGATGCCGACGGGAAGATCACCTACGCGAGCCCTGCCAGCAAACCGGTGCTCGGATACGAGCCCGAGGACTTGACGCGCCAGCCCGCCGACAACCTGATACATCCCGAGGATCTCGAACGGTTCACCGCGGGCTTCAGTCGCTGTGCCGAGGCGACGCACGCAGTCGTGGGGCCGTTCCAGATCCGTGCCCATCACCGAGACGGAACGTGGCGCTGGCTCGAGCTGAGCCTCTGCAACGAGCTTGCCGATCGGAAGGTCAAAGGCCTCGTGGTGACCGCGCACGACATCAGCGGTCTCAAGTCGACCGAGATCGACCTGACCCACGGGGCGACCCACGATGCGCTCACGGGGCTGCCGAACCGGGCCCTGCTGCTCGACCGGCTCGAGATGGCGGTCAGTCGCGGCAAGCGCCGGCCGGTCTCGCTCGCGGTGCTGTTCTGTGATCTCGACGGGTTCAAGCTCGTGAAAGACACGCTCGGCCATGCCGCGGGCGACATAGTGCTCGTCGCGGTCGCCCGGCGATTGCTTCGTGT
>JAMXLJ010000043.1 GCA_024281095.1 Acidimicrobiia bacterium
TCCAACAGACCATCGCGAACCAACCCGACGCCGTCTACATCCTCACCCAGGCCGTGCTCGTGCAGGAACAGGCCCTCCACGCCGCCCGCGACCAGATCAACACCCTCAACCAGTCCCTCGCCGAAGCCCAACAACGACAGGCGCCCGCCCCCCTCACCGCGAGCGGCGGGGGCGGCTTCCTCGGCCACCTGTTCGGCCAGCCTTCCACCGGCGCTGCCCCCGCCGCCGCGGCGGCACCGGGCCCCGTCGTCGTTCAGCAAGCCGCGCCGCAGCCCGGCGCGGGCGGCGGCTTCCTGCGGAACGCCGCCTCCATGGCAGTCGGCGTGGTGGCCGGCGACACCATCTTCTCCGGGCTGTCCGACCTGTTCGGCTGACACGGCCGCGCAAACGGCCGTTCGCCGGGGCTCCGGCACAGCGCCCGCACGAATGTACGGGCGCGGAAATGGTGATCTATTACATATGAGCGTCTGGGACCCGCCCGGCCGGCGATGGAGCGTGCGTGCGCGGCGAGGCAGCACGGCGATCCCGCCGCGCCCGCCGCCGCAAGCGTCTGTCGTGCCGGAGCAGCGCGCGCACCCAGGCCCGGACATCCGGCGCGTCTTCGGAGTCGCGTTGCTCGGCGCCGCGGGCGTCGTGGTGACACTGGCTCTCACCCACGCGACCGTCGGCTACGGCGTCGACTCCTCCGCGTACCTCGGTGTCGCGCACAACCTCGTGACCGGTCGCGGGCCGACGGTGCCCATGACCTTCTACACGGACCACTATCCGCCAGCGCGTGCGTTCGGCTTCCACGGCGCAGTGCCCTCGACCCACTTCCCGCCGCTCTATCCGGCGGTGCTCGCGCTGTTCGAGAGCTTCGGCATGTCGGCTGCCGCCGCGGTTCGCACCTCGAGCACGCTCATCCACGCTTTGAACCTTGTGCTCGTCGCCCTGCTCCTTTCCCGTGTGCTCCTACGTCGAGCGTGGATCGGCGCGCTCGGCGGCGCGGCCGTGCTGCTGACCGTCGACGCGTGGCTCATCACCCACGCCTTCGCGATGAGCGAGGCGCTGTTCATCACGACGCTGTTGGCGTTCATGCTTGCGGTGTCACGACATCTCGTTACCGGATCACGTCACACGCTCGTCCTCGCCGCCTCGCTCGCGGCGGCCGCGATGCTGACCCGCTGGGTCGGCCTGAGTGTCGGGGTGGCAGGAGCCGGCCTGATCCTCACGCGCCAGGGATGGTCGCTTCGCACACGGCTGGAACGGGCTGCAGCGGTGATGGGAGCGACGGCCACCGCCGGGTTCGGGTGGGCACTCTTCGGGCGAATCGCCGGCGGGTCGAGCCCGCGCCTGTTCGCGTACCACCCTCCGCAACGCTTCTTCGGTCCGCTGCTCGACGTGCTGAGCGCCTGGTTCGTCCGTTCCGAACCGTGGGCCGGTGCGGTGTTGGGCGTCATCTTCGCCCTGGGCATCCTGTCCGCCGCGACGCGGCGACCGCGACTGCGACCGACCGGCGATTCCGCGGATGAAGAGCCCGAGCGCATTTGGCTGCTGCGTGGTTGCGTGCTCTTCGCGGCAGCGTACGTGATCGTCGTCTATGCAGCGCGAACGTACTTCGACGCGTCGATTCCCACGAGTGACGCGAAGAGTCTCCTCGCCGCGTTCGAGGCACCGCGGATCTATGTGCCGCTGTTACCGATCCTGCTGATCGTCGCGCTCGCGACGATCGAATGGATCGGCACCTCGCTGCTGCGAACGCCACGGTTGGCGTTGGCAGCGTTCGTGGTGCCCCTCGCCTGCCTCGTGTTCGCGACCGTACCGCCGTCGCACCTCACAGCCGCGTATCACGACGCCTCGCTCCTCGTGGACGCGACCCGCAGCCGGCCGTCGCCCGCGGTGCGAGCGATCCGGCTGCTACCGCGCGACGCGACCATCGCGACGAACTTCCCGTCGAGCGTGTACGCCGGGGCCGGGCGTCCGTGCCTGATGGTGCCCCTTCGCCGCTTGCCGGTCACGGGCGAGGACAATCCCGGCTACCGGCGCGAAGTCGCGGAGATGACCGCGGTGCTCCTCCAGCACCATGGCTATCTCGCGCTCTATCCATCCGCCATTGGATCCTCGACGACAATCGACACGATCGAGTTCGCCCGCTGGGCGCACCTCGTGCCCGTCGCGGCGTCCCCTGACGGCATCATCTTCCGGGTCGACCCGAAAACGTCGTAGCCCCGGCCGAGCGTCGCGTCACGGTCGGTCCGGCGATCACGTTGGTGTGGTGGTCGTGGCCAGGACGCGGAAGGTTCCTTCGGTCAGCGTCCCCTGATTGCCCGTGGCGACGACCGTGTAGGTGCCGGGCGGGTCGCCGACGGATGTCTGGTAGGTCGCGGTGACCGCTCCGTCGGTTCCCGCGAGATGGGGCCGCCCCTTGTATTTGCCTTTCGGTGAGTCGATCTCGAAGGTGATCGTTTCCGATGCCTTCGCGCCCTTGAGGTCCAGTTGGAAGGCCGCACCGGACTCCGCCTGCGGCGGTGTGACTGCGAGCGCGAGGGGCGGCGGCGGTGGAATCTGCAGCTCCTGGCCCTCGACCAGATGGTTCGGGTCCGCGAGCCGATTGACGAAGATGATGACCGCGCTCGAGACCCGGAACCGCGACGCGATGGAGGTCAACGTGTCGCCGCGCTTCACGCGGTAGGTGATCAGAGCGGCTGTGGTCGTGGTGGTCGGCCGCGCGGTTGTCGGGGTGGACGCGTGGATGGTTGCGCGGCGCGGGCCGCTCGACGAGGAACAGCTTGCCATCAGTGCGAAGCACAGGGCGGCGACGCCGGCGCGAGACGGCAGCCAACTCCGGCCGGGCGGCTTCCGATCATTCGCAACCTGACTCATGCGAGCGTTCCCGTGATCACCGCTGATGCGCTTGGCCGATCAGGATGCCACCCGGCGCACGACGGATCAGCGCATCGGCTTGCAGAGCAGCTGGCTCACACCCGACGCGAGGAATGTTCCGTCTTCGGCCCAAACCCGTTGATGGCTCGTGATGAGCCCGTGTGCGCCACTCGGCGAGGTGCCTTCCACGAGCAGATACGAAGACTCCGGTCGTAGCCGGTGGAAATGACAGGCGATGTCGATGCTCGGCGCGTACAGACCGCCAGTGTCGACGTGATGACGCACGACTGCGGGCCACGACCCGACATCCACGAGGATGAGCAACCGCGCCGCGTCGATCCACGGATCCTTGGTGTCCGGGTCGGGCATGAAGCGCAGCCATTCCGTCCACTCCGGCGCGGCCGGCGCACGCTCGTCCCAATCGTCGATCCACGTGATCGGCCGCGCCTCGAAGTTGTTCCAGAAGGGGTAGGGCGGCTTCTCGTCGCGTCCCACCGCCGCCAGCCGGTCAGCGACGGTCGGGTAGTCGGACGGGCCGCCACTGGCCCTCGGACGGGTCATCACCTCGTGGCTCAGGCCCGCGAGCTCGCCGGCGACCGCCCACACGAGCGCCTCGAACACGGGCCTGCCGTCCTGCGTCACCGACACCTTCGTGGAGTCTGCGGTCTTCGTCTGTCGCAACGTCGTCGTCGTGAGGTCGACTTGTCCGAACGCGGCGACGGAGAGGTAGTGACCGACCATGCTCGCCGGTCGGGGGAAACTGGTGTGCGCACCGACGGCGCGCAGCGCCGTGGCCGCGACGTAGCCCCCCATCGGGCCCCAGATCTCCCACTCGGCCGAGAGCGAAGCGCGGTAGGCGCCGTTTCGGCCCTTGACGGCCGTGTCCGCACCGAGATCACCCATTCGCCGCAGCGTACGGCCACGGCCATGGGCGAGGGTGTGCATTTCGACGGGCACTGGCGGCGCATGCGTGCGCGGTGGCGCGTGCCGCGACCTGTCAGACGCCGCTTCCGACGCCCGATACCGGGGCGGTGCCGAGCCAACTCGGCTCGGCGCCCGCCGAGTTCCCGACAGCCGGCGCGTGCGCGCCGGTCGTCACCGAGCCCAACCCGCTACCGCCCCGGTACTGCGGGCATTACCCCATCGGCCACGGGCAGCCAACCACGAATGCGGTGTGCCGCGGCCGCGGGTGCGGTCGAGCCGGGGTTCGACGGTTGTCCACCCGCAACGGCGGGGTATCGATAGCTCAGCTCAACGCGCACAAACGACTCGAACGCACCGCGCGAGGTTGGGCTCGAGATGACCGACCTACCGGGAAGGACGTCGTGGCAACGGCCGAACAGGACCACGGGTTTCTGCCGAACGAGCCGCCCCGCCGCCGTGTCGAGTCTGCCTTCGTGCGAACGATCGCAACCTTGGGCATCGTCGCGGTTGGAACCGCGGTGGCCGCGATTCTGGACACGACCGGCGTCGCGGGCTGGATCAGCGGACTCGTCGTCTCGATGCTGAGCGTCGTCCTTGCCGCGGTCCTTTGGCGATCACGGCGGCTCTGACCGGCCGCACGAATGCCGGAAACACTCGGCGTCAAGAACGACGCGCGACGCCCTCGTTCGCCATGCGACCCGGGCGGGAGGACTGAAGGCGCGACGGTTCGGGTACACGAGCGCCATGGATACCGACGCCTTGATCCGGTCGTTGAACGAGGACCTCGAACTCGAATACCGCTCGGTTGTGCAGTACGTATCGCACATCGCGACGGTGAAGGGTGCGGAGTACCAGTCGACTCTCGATGAGCTCGGGGTGCACGTGCGCCAAGAACTGGACCACGCTCTCGTGCTGGCTCGTCAGATCGACTTCCTCGGCGGTACGCCGTCCACCCGCGTGCCCACCGTCGTCTGCGAAACTGACGCCCGCAGCGCGCTCACCCAGGATCTCCAGCTCGAAGAAGGGCAGTTGCAGCGCTACCGCGAGCGTGTCGAACAGGCCACGGAAGCCGGCTTGCCCGACGTCGCGGAGTCGCTCGCCCCGCTGTTGCAACAGACCCAAGAACACGTTCGCGACCTTCGGAGCGCGCTCGGCACGTCACCGGCGACAGCCCAGCCGTGAACGGCGGCATTCCAAAACGAATCGCAC
>JAMXLJ010000044.1 GCA_024281095.1 Acidimicrobiia bacterium
GGCGTGGCATCCTGACCCTCCGATGTCGTCGACCCCGGCCCGCGCCCGCGCCGCGACAGCGCTCCTCGCCGTCTTTCTCGTTTCGGTCGCCGCGTGCGGTGGCGGGGGCGGCGGCAAGGCGAAGGCCGCCACCACGACGGTCAAGATCAACAGCAGCGTGGCGCTGCGGCTGCTGAACACCGGCGTAGCGAGCATCGGGCCGGACACCGCGTTTCCGAACGATCTGCGCGACACGCTGACGAAGTCGGTGAACCAGTACGTCGAGTCCGCAGTCGTCGCACCCTTGCGTTCCGGGGCGGTGCCGCCGGAACTCGCCGGCATCTTCACTGCCGGGGCGGGGGCGAAACTGAGCGGCCCCGATCGGCCCGCGCTGACCGACGAGGGCGTGCCCACGTTGACGGGCAGCATCACACCGGCGACGGCCGCATTCTCTCTGCACGGATTGGCCGACAAGGCAGGCGAGATCGTGCTCGTCGCCGCCGCGCTGGACCTTGACCTGCACGCGCCGGTCGCGGGCGGCGATCTCCACGTCGTGCGAACCGGCGACCTGCTGTTCGCGAATGAGGGCGGTTCCTGGCGCGTCGCCGGCTACGACATGACCGTGCAACGCGACGGGCCCGGGGTGCAGGTCGCGGCGGGACACGCGACAAGGGCGCCGACGGCATGAGAACCCATCTTCGAAGGCACCCGATCCTGGGCGCGGCGATCGTCGCGCCGCTCACACTTTTCCTGGCGTTGTGCCTCGTGTTCGCGGCGTGGCTGCACGGCATGCGCATCCCGTTCGCATCGGGAACGACGTGGTTCACGGTGCAGAAGGTCGGGTCGGCCCACTACAACGAGGAGCCGACGCAGCCCGTCTTCTTCCTCGTCGTGGGCAACGACTCTCGCGGCGGCCCGGGCAACGCTCTCGGTGACGCCCTTCACCTGATCGGGCTCAACCCGGCGCTCCACAAGGGGACCATGCTCGACATCCCGCGCGACACCGCCGCGGACATCCCGAACCACGGTGTCGACAAGATCAACGCCGCGTTCTCGCGAGGCGGCGTTCGGCTGCAAGCGCAGACCGTCGCCAAGATGGTGGGCGTCGACATCCCCTACGCGATGACCACCGACTTCGGTGGCTTCATCTCGATGGTCGACGGTGTGGGCGGCATCGACGTCAACGTGCCGTTCGCGATGCACGACACGTTCTCCGGCGCGTACTTCCAACCCGGGCCCGTGCACATGAACGGCACCCAGGCCCTGGCGTTCTGCCGAGACCGTCACGACTTCGGGATCGGCGACCTGCAACGAAGCGAGAACCAGGGCACGTTCATCCTCGACGCGCTGGCGAAGCTGCGGGCCCAGAACACCGACGCGACGGGAACCTTCAACCTGTTGGCCACGCTCGGGCGGCACGCGGTCATCGACGGCATCGGCTTGAAGGATCTCTACCGGTTCGGTCGACTCGCGCTCGACTTCGACCCGTCGCAGGTCCGCAACGTCCGCATCCCCGTGACGAGCGGCTCGGGCACCCGGCTCAACCTCGACGCGGGCGCCCGGTCGCTGTTCCAGGACTTCGCCGACGACGCCGTCCTCGAGTCGCACTGAGCCGGCCTTCGCCGTCGACGCCTGGTTGCTGTCACCGCCCGTCCCTATCCTCGGCGCAGTGGATGCGTGCGACACGCTGCAGGCGCTGACCGACGACGAGGCACTCGCGAATCGCGCGGCGTTCCGCGCCACGCTGCCGGCCCGGACATCGCGGTTCGCGGCCCCGGACCGCCCGTTGCGGCCCGACATGAAGGCGCTGCTCTCGCGGCGCAAGATCGACGGGCTGTACACGCACCAGGCTCAGGCCGTCGACGCGCTGCGCGACGGTCGCAGCGTGGTCGTCGCCACCGGCACCGGCTCGGGGAAGTCCCTGTGCTACCAGGTGCCCATCCTCGAGTCTGCGCTCGCGGGCACGAACGACACGGCGCTCGCACTGTTCCCCACCAAGGCACTGGCGCAGGACCAGCTCCGCTCGATGCGGTCGTGGCTCGTGCCCGGCCTCCGCGCGTACTCCTACGACGGCGACTCGTCACCTGACGAACGCGGTGAAGCGCGCAAGCGCGCGACCGTGCTGTTCACGAACCCCGACATGCTGCACGTCGGCATCCTGCCGTCGCATCAGCGCTGGGCGACGTTCCTCATGCGCCTGCGCTACGTGATCGTCGACGAGCTCCACACGCTGCGCGGCATCTTCGGCAGTCACGTGGCGCACGTGCTCCGTCGGCTCCGCAGGGTGTGCGCACACTACGGCTCCGATCCGGTCTTCTGCTTCTCGAGCGCGACGATCGGCAACCCCCAGGAGCTGGCGGCGGCATTGTGCGGGCGCGATGTCGAGCTCGTCATCGACGACGGGTCACCCCAAGCGGAGCGGTCGTTCGTCTGCTGGCAGCGGCCCCTGCTCGACGAGCATTCCGGCACGCGCGGGTCCGCGAACGTGGAAACGGCCGATCTCGTCGCGCGCTTCGTCGGTTCCGACCACCAGGCCCTGGCATTCGTGCGCACACGGGCGGGCGCGGAGCTCGTCGCGAGCTACGCCCGGCGGATCCTCGACCAGGCCGGCATGCCCGGCGACCGTCTCGTGCGCGCGTACCGCGGCGGATACCTCGCACGTGAACGACGCGAGCTCGAGCACGCATTGGCGGCCCGCGACGTCATGGGCGTCGCCGCCACGAACGCGCTCGAGCTCGGGATCGACGTCGGGGGCCTCGACGCCATCGTGCTGAACGGGTTCCCGGGAACGCTGGCCTCCATGTGGCAACAGGTCGGCCGAGCCGGGCGCTCCGGCCGCCGGGCGGCCGCGGTGCTCGTCGCCGGCGACGACCAGCTCGACCAGTGGTACGCCGCCCACCCCGACCAGCTGTTGCAGCGCAGGACCGAGGCCGCGGTGGTCAATCCGCAGAACCCGTTCGTACTTCGGCCGCATGTGGCCTGCGCGGCGCACGAGCTGCCGCTGAGCCACCACGACGACCAGTACTTCGGCCCCGGCCTCGACGACGTCGTGCGCGAGCTCGTCATCGACGACGAGCTCAAGCCGCGCGACGGGAAGATGTTCTGGGCCGGCCGCGAACCACCGGCGCCCAAGGTCGGGCTGCGAACCGGCTCATCGGTCGAGTACAGCCTCGTCGACGCGACGACGGACCGTCTCGTCGGGACGGTCGACGGCGCGCGCGTCTTCCACGTCGCCCACGAGGGTGCGATGTACCTGCACCAAGGCCGGCAGTACCGCGTCGAACATCTCGACACGGTGCACCGGGTCGCGATGCTGGTGGCCGCCGAAGATGCCGACGAGTACACGCAAGCGCGCGACGACGTCGATGTCGTCGTGCGCGCGGCCGCGGCCACGACGGTCGCCGGTGTCGGGCGAGCCTGTCTCGGCGACGTCGAAGTGACGAGCCAGGTGATCGCATACCAACGCAGACGGATCTCCACCCGCGAGACGATCGACGTCGTCGATCTGGAACTGCCTCCGCAAACCCTCGTGACCCGTGCCTGTTGGTACTCGTTGCCGGCCGCGGCGCTCGCCGGTGCAGGAGTCGGCCCGCCTCGGGTGCTCGGCACGGTGCACGCCGCCGAGCACGGCCTGATCGGTCTCCTCCCGCTGTTCGCGATCTGTGACCGGTGGGACGTCGGCGGTGTGTCGATGGCGTTCCACCCTTCGACCGGCGAACCGACGATCTTCGTCTACGACGGTTACCCGGGAGGTGCGGGAATCGCCGATCTCGCATTCGACGCATTGCAGGACCACGTGCGGGCGACGTTGGAGCTCGTCGAACACTGCCCGTGCGACGGGGGCTGCCCGTCGTGTGTGCAGTCGCCGAAATGCGGGAACTGGAACGAGTACCTGGACAAGGAGGGCGCGGTCGCGCTGCTGCGACTCCTCACCGGGCACTGAGCGAAGCGCCACATCCACCGAGCGCTGCACAAGCGGGTCGCACCTCGGCCCGGGCGCGGCCTCGGACCTTCGACGCCGTGGCGCCGCGCAGGCGGATCTCGACGACGACCTCGGCGTGCGTGCCGCCGCAGTCGCACGAGACGAGACGCGCGCCATTCCGCAGGGCGGCGTCGCGCGCGGCCGCCTCCGGCCCACGCCGGCCCAGGGCGAGGGTGTCGGCGGCGGCCAGGGCCGCGGCGTCGGCCGCAGTCTCGGCCCGGGCCTGGCCGATCAACACGATCCCGGTGCGAGCGGCCGCGATCGCCACCGCGACCCCGACCACGAGGACCGCGATCACGATGATCGACACGGCGCCGCGCTCGCCTCCTCGAGGCGTCCTCATCGCTCGACCCGCATCGAGGCGTGCGCGTGCAAGACCGGATCGGGGAAGAGCACTCCGATGAGCGGCAGGTCGGTGACCGACCGGACCGCGACCTCGACCTCGACGACGTCACCCACCCGAGGGGGCCGCCTGACGTTGACGGACGCTCCCGCGACGACACGGTGACCGGCCGCGATCGCGTGCGCGATGTCGCGATCGACGCTGGAGACGCGCGCGACCTCGCGCGCCGCACGCACGACACCGAGCTGATCGCGTACGAGCAGCGCGATCTGTAGGACGGCGAGGACCGCCATGACGAGTACGGGCAGCAGTAGGGCAAGCTCGACCGTGGCCTGGCCGCGCTGGCGCGACCAAGCCACGTCCGAACTGTGAAACGCGCTCAGGGAACGAGCTTTCCGACGACGGTGTCGAAGAGACGGCTGAGCGCGTGGCTCTTCGACGCCCAGGCGACGAGCACCGTGGCGACCGCGGCCGCGCCGAGGATCACCAGCGCGTACTCGGCGGTGGTCTGACCGGCCTGCGCGCCGGCTGTGACCGCGGCGCGGACCCGAACCCGGACGATCGCGATGAGCGAGGCGATCGCCGTGACGATGAGCTTGATGACGCGACGGAGCATCGGACTTCCTCTCACATGACGTGCATTCGTCCAGTGGTGGCGCGGGGAAGCGCGGCCCGTCAGGTACGGGCGAAAGCCGTGAGCAGCGCGGGCGCCACAGTGAGCAACCCGAACGCCGGCAGCACGAGGAACACGAGCGGGAACAGGAGGCGCACGGGGACCGTACGGGCACGGGCCTCGCTGGCGCGTCGCACGGTGGCTCGAGCCTCGTCGGCCGTGCGGGCCAGCGCCGCGCCGACCGGCGCGCCGGTGCGTTCGGACGTGGCGAGCGCGTCTGCCAGGCTCTCGAGTGCAGGCGCCGACGTGGCCAGGCGGCGCAAGGCCTCGCCGAAGCCGACTCCGAGCTCACAGGACCGCAGGACGTCGCGCAGGTGCCGTGCGGTATGTGGCGGCATCCACCCGGCTGTCGCCTCGACGGCGAGGAACGGTGTGCAGCCGGCGCCGACTGCGACGGCAAGGAGCTCGGCCGCGAGGGGAAGCTCGCCACGAATCGCGTCGATCTCACGCGCCGAACGGCGCCGACGCCCGATGCCTCTCACCACTCGACCGATGGGCCCGAGCCCGAACCGCTGCGCCTGATGAAGCGCCAGACGCAACGGTGCGCGCCAGTTCGGCGGCCGGGCCGATGCGACGCGCGACGACTGCGACAATTCGCTCGCCCGCGCGGCCGCGATCCGAGTGCCGGCGCGCGACACGACCGCAGCTGCCGCCACGGCGCCCGCCGCGACACCGACGACCCACGCGAACGCGACCGCGCTCATCCCACCGCACCCACGATCCGCCGCATCCAGACGATCGCGAGCGCCTCGAGCACAAGACCGACCAGGAGACACACCTGCCCTGTCGGCGTTGTGACGAGCACGCCTACCGTGCCGGGATCGGTGAGGGTCTGGAATGCGAGGTACGCGAACGGCGCCGCGCCGACGACGATCGCCGACAACCGCGCCTGCGCGGAGAGGGCCCGGGCTTCCGCGGCGGCGCCGTTCGCGTCTCGCAGCGACCGCGCCAGCCCCTCCAGCGCGTCGACCGAACGGCCACCGAGACCGTCGGCCACTGCCAGCGCGCCCGCCACGGCGCGGACGGTGGCGTCACTGCGCTCGACCGCCCACAGCTGGAGCGCGTCGGGAAACGCCATGCCGAGCGCGACGCGCGCTTCGACGCGAGACGTGTCCGATGCGAGCGCTCCCTGCGAACGTGCCAGTGAGGCGACCGCGTCACGCACCGTGCCACCGGCGCGCAACTCGGCGGCGACAGTGTCGAGCGCCGAGGGAAGCGCCGCGCCGAGCGCGCGTGCGCGCCGCTTGCGACTCACCCGCAGAGCAACCGGGCCACCGAACAATCCGGCGATGACGACCGGTGCGGCGAGAGGCGCGGCCATCGACGCGGCAAGCAGGGCTGCCGCGGCGGTGCCGCCGAGCCACAGCTGGAGCGCGCGCTCCGGGCCTGCGTCGATGCCGGCGTCCTGCAGCGCGCGGTCGAGCCGGGCGGCGACGCGCGGAGGGATCATCGAGGACGTCGGGCGGGGCGAAAGCGAGCGGGCCCGTTCGCGGCCGGTCGCGCGTGCCGCCGCGCTGACGAGCGCGGCAACGGTGAGCGGACCGCCGATGGTCGCGAGCAACGTGATCATCGAGTCGCCATCCCTGCCCGGCCGCTGTCGGGTCGGCGGCGAGGTCGCGACGGCGGGTACACCCGCGGGAGATCGCCGTCGTCGGCGTTGACGAGCAAGGGCCGCAACTCGAGCCGGCGGCGGTCGTGGGCCACCTCGGCGATGCTGCGCACGCACCGTGATCCGCCGCCGGCGCGGCCGACATGGATCACGGCGTCGACGGCCGAGGCGACCTGGGCTCGGATCGCGGGCGCCGGGAGCCCGACACCGGCGAAGAGGACGAGCGTCTCGAGCCGAGCGAGCGCGTCGGCCGGCGAGTTCGCGTGGAGCGTGGACAGTGAACCGTCGTGCCCGGTGTTCATCGCCTGCAACATGTCCAGCGCCTCGCCACCACGCACCTCGCCCACGACGATGCGGTCGGGACGCATGCGCAACGCGGCCCGTACCAGGTCCCTGACCGTCACCTCGCCGGCCCCTTCGGCATTCGCACGGCGGGCTTCGAGGCGCACGACGTGGGGTTGGACCAAGCGAAGCTCGGCAGTCTCCTCGATGGTCACGACGCGTTCGCACGCGGGCACCGCGGACGACAACGCGTTGAGCAAGGTGGTCTTGCCCGTGCTGGTGCCGCCGGCCACGATCACGTTCCAGCCCGCTTCGATCATCCACCGCATGAGCTGTGCGCCGCGTTCGTCGACGCCGAAGGCCTCGAGCGGCACCGCGCGCGTTCGGAACCGGCGAATCGTGACGCAAGGCCCGTCGATCGCGAGCGGCGGCACGACGGCGTGCAGGCGCGAACCGTCGGCCAGGCGTGCATCGACCATGGGCGACGAACGGTCGAGCCGCAGACCGAGCGGCGCGATCACTCGAGCCACGAGGCGAACGATCGCCTCCGCGTCGAGCGAGATCGCGACCCCCTCGAGCTCGCCCCGTCGTTCGACGTACGCGACATCGGGGCCGTTCAGCATGATCTCGTCGACGTCGGGGTCGGCGAGCAGCGGTTCCAGCGGGCCCAGCCCCGTGACGTCACGGAGCAGCTCCTCGAGGAGCCGCTCGTGACGGCTCGCCGCGAGCAGGGGCGCCTCGGCACGGAGCAGCTCACCCAGTCGTGCCCGTAGCTGGACCTCGGCCGCGTGCCCTTCCAGGTCGCCGCTGTCGACGACGAGCCGCTCGTGGACACGGCGCTTCAGCGCGATGTCGTCGGCAGCAACCGGAGCGACGACCGACATGTGCCCGCTGCTCACGCCGCCGCGCCCTTGCGCGTCGGCGCGACACCGGCCGCGCGGAGCACGGTCATCGCGGCGCGCGCCAGCCCGTCGGGAAGACGCCGCGTCAGCGCTCCTGCGTCGACCAGTCGCGCGGTGGTGGCACGCCAGGGAATGCGCGCCACGACGGGAAGGTCGAAAACCTCGGCCACGTCCTTCGACGAGAGCGCGCGCTGCGGCTCGTCGACGATCACGACCCCGGACGCCCGCGCCAGTGCGGTGGAGCGGACGCCACGACGCAGCGCGAGATAGCACGGCCGCACGACGACGAATGCAACGTCGGAAACCTCGAGCAACGCGCGCGACGCAGGTGAGTCGGCTCGCCCGGCGTCGACGATCGTCGGTACGGGACCGTCGCGGAGCGCGACGGCCAGTGCCGCGCCGCACTCGGCCGCGGCGGGCGGCGCGAGCAGGGGCGGTGCAGCGCCTCGCGGAAGCAGCGACGCGCCGGTCGTGACGTCGACCGCGAGCTGGTCCAGCGCGTCGGTGGGCGCCTCGATGCCCGCCGCGAGCCAGTCGGCGAGGCCCGTGGGCGGTTCGGCCGGAAGACCGAGAAGGGCCGGAAGATCACCGTCGAGGTCCGCGAGGCGCACGACGACCCGGCCCGAGGCGGCCGGGCCCGTCTCGGTGAGCGAGGAGCGGGCAAGGGCGAGAGCACAGGCGGCGGCCAGCACCGACGTACCGGAGCCGCCCTTCGGGGACCACAACGTGAACAGCACGTATTCCTCCACACCGGCGCGCAGACGCGCGATGAACAGTGAAGAGGAAGTGCCCCGGGGAAGGACCAAAACCTTATGGAAGGGTCACGCCGCCGTCAAGACACGCGTAACCTGTCCCACGTGGAGGCCGCCTTCTTCGACCTCGACAAGACCGTCATCGCGAAGAGCTCGGTGCTCGCGTTCGGCCGGCCCTTCTATCGCGAAGGTCTGCTGTCGCGGCGCGCGATCGTCAAGAGCATCTACGCGCAGGTCGTGTTCATGCTCGTCGGCGCCGACGAAGCGAAGATGGAGAAACTGCGCGAGGCGATGCTCGGGCTCACACGCGGATGGGAGCAGGCGCACGTCGCGCAGATCGTGCGCGAGACGCTCGACGAGGTCGTGTCGCCCATCATCTTCGCCGAGGCGCTCGAGCTCTTCGCCGAGCACCACGCCGCGGGACGCGAGGTCGTCATCGTGTCCTCGGCACCCGCCGAGGTGGTCGAACCGCTCGCCGAGTTCCTCGGCGCCGACCGGGCGATCGCGACGCGCGCGGAGATCGACGACGAAGGCCGGTACACCGGGCAGCTGGCGTTCTACGCATACGGCCCGTACAAGGCCGAAGCCGTGCGCGAGCTTGCAGCACGTGACGGCATCGACCTCTCCAGTTCGTTCGCGTACAGCGACTCCGTCACCGACCTACCGATGCTGGAGGCGGTCGGGCATCCGGTCGCGGTGAACGCCGACCGCGAGCTCGCCCGCGTAGCGAGGGAACGCGGCTGGGACGTGCGCGACTTCCGGCAGCCCGTTCGTCTGCGCGACCGGGTTCCGGTACCGCCGCGAGGTCCGACCATCGCGGTCAGCGGCGTGCTCGCATTCGCCGGCGCGGGCGCGGCCGCACTGTGGTGGTGGCGCCGTCACGAGCGGCTGTCGCTCACACGACGCGAGCGCGCCGCGGCCCGCGCCCGCGCAGTCTCCGGCGACACGTACCTTGCCCTGCGCCATACCGTCGGTGCGTTGGCGGCCGCCCGCCGTCTCGCGACCGGCGTCACGCGCACCTGACACGCCACAGCGTGACCGCGCGCAACGAGCCCGCCGCGGCGGGCTCGTGCGGTTCGGATTGTCGGGCTGGTGCTCAGGCCTCGCGAACCTTCTTCGCGACGACTGCACCGACCGCAACAACGATGAGGAGCAGCAAGAGCTTCTTCACGCGTCCCCCTGGGATCGAACACGAATGCCCAACAGCACCCACCGGGCGAAGGACATCCTAACCGTCGCCGGGACGGTGCCGCGCCGGCCCACGCAAGACCGTCGCAGCCTGCTTGCCGGCGGCCGTCAGCCGGGCCATTCGGCCCAATGGGAGCGCAAAGCCTCAGAGGCGCGCGACCTGGCCGATCTCCTGCCCGGCACGACGAGTCGCTTCGGAGACGTGGGATCTCCTCCGCCGTCACGCGCGGTGCCCGGCGACCGGGCGGCCGAACGTCGAGCTCGGACTGCAATGATGTGCCCCTGCCGTGCGCACTCGCCGCGGGCCGGGAGGTGAACGGGGTCTGGTGGCCCCCCTCGTCTTCAAAACGAGTGGGACGGGTGATCCCCGTCCGGTGGGTTCGATTCCTGCCACCTCCGCCACGTCCGGCCGGCGCCCACGAGCCGCACGGATAGCCTCCGCGGATGCCGTCCTCGAGTCGCCGCGCCCCGAAGATCCCGCCGAGCCGCTACCTCGACCTCGGCGGGCGCGTGCACTACCGCGAATGGCCCGGCCCGGACGGGCTGACGATCGTCTGCGTCCACGCGCTGGGCCGCAATCACCTGTCGTGGGTGGGCCCGTCGCCGGCGTTGTCGCGCCACGGGCGGATGCTCGCGCTCGACCTGCCGGGGTACGGCCTGAGCCCGCGCTCGGGCCGGCGCGGCACGGTCGAGGCGCAGCAGTCGCTCCTTCACCAGTTCCTCGACGCCACCACGACCGGGCCGGTCGTGCTCGTCGGCGAGTCGCTCGGCGGAGCGGTCGGCGCGCGCCAGGCGGCGCACGATCCCGAGCGCATCGCCGGGCTGGTCCTCGTCAGCTCGTACCTCCCGCCGGTGTTCGGCGGGTGGCGCTCGCCCGCGGTCGTGAGCGGGCTGGTGCTCGAACGCCTCGGCGAGGTCGGCCGCGTGCTCGTCGACGTCCCGCTCGACGCGATCGTGCCGCAGGTCGGCCGCATCCCGCTCAGCGAAGAGGTGGCGAAGGAGGCCGCGGCGATGCAACGCGCACAGCCGCGCGGACTCGATGCACTGCTCACCGACGCAGAAGCGCTCGGCTCACTCGTGCGGTTGTCGGCGATCGTGTCGCGCGCACATGCCATGTTCGACGCGATCCGGTGTCCGGTGCTGTTGCTGCATGGCGAGGCGGACGCAGAAGTACCGGCGGTGTGGGCACGTGCCGCGGCCGCCGCTCATCCGGACTGGGAGCTGCATGTGATGCGGGAGGTCGGCCACATCTGCGATCTCGACGACCCGGGGGCCTGGGCCAGCCTGGCGACGAGGTGGCTCCAAGGCACGGTCGTACCGGCGCTCGACGCGGCGCGCAGCCTGTCCTGACCGGATGAGGGATTGCAGAAGTGGTGACGCGAAGAAGCCGGGCACGCAGGCCCGGCTTCGCGCTTGAACAGTGCGGTCGTCAGACGGCGAGCAGGTCGCGCGCGCCGGTGTCGGCCGACGGGTGACGCAGCTTCGACATCGCCCGGGCCTCGATCTGGCGGATCCGCTCACGCGTGAGGTTGAAGTACTCCCCCACTTCTTCGAGTGTGCGCGGCTCGCCCCGGTCGAGACCGAAGCGCAACGCAAGGATCTGACGCTCCCGCTCGTCGAGCGGTGAGAGCAGCTTCTCGATCTCGGCCGGCAGCAGCGCTGTGGCCGCGACTTCGAACGGCGACTCGGCCGAGCGGTCCTCGACGATGTCGCCGAGCTCGGCGTCGCCGTCTTCCCGCAATGGCTCGGACAGCGACAGCGGCTCGGCCGCGAAGCGCAGCGCCTCGGTGACCTTGTCCTCCGGCATCTCGACCTCGGCCGACAGCTCCGCGAGGGTCGCGGGCCGGCCGAGCTTCAGCTCCAGACGCGAACGCGCCTTCTGGAGCCGAGCGAGAGTGTCGCCGGCGTGCACCGGAAGGCGGATCGTCCGGCCGGTGTTGGCGATCCCGCGGGTGATGGCCTGACGGATCCACCAGGTCGCGTACGTCGAGAACTTGAATCCCTTGCGCCAGTCGAACTTCTCGACCGCGTGCATCAGACCCAGGTTGCCCTCCTGGATCAGGTCGAGCAGCGGGAGCCCCGAGGCCTGGTACTTCTTCGCGATCGAGACCACCAGGCGGAGGTTCGACTGCACGAAGGTGCGCTGCGCGTCCTCGCCGTCGCGACCCAGGCGACGCAGCTCGCGCTTCTTCGCCGGTGTCAGGCTCTTACCACCCGCGAGCAGCTCCTCGCGCGCAGCGTTGCCGTTCTCGATCTGCTGGGCGAGACGAACTTCGTCGTCCTTCGTGAGCAGTGGGTACTGCCCGATGTCCGTGAGATACAGCCTGACGAGATCTTCCTCGTCCCGCTCGACGCGCTCCTTGGCCACGCTGCTTCCTTCTCGCTGGTCAAGTCACTGGAAACCGAAGCCGGCTCCCGCTGACAATTTCTGTGAACTGGAAGATGAGCGCGTTCGTCCCCACACAACGTTCGCGCTGCACTGACCCCGGTACTGAGTACGATACCGGTCCCGTCAAGATCCTTTTCCACAGGGTTATCCCCAGGAATTGGGGAATCGGGCCGGGCGCCGGCCGCGAGCACGCCTGGAGACGAGGGAGCAGCCCATGCCCGACGATGTGCGGATCTGGGTCGTGGCCGGATCCTTCCGGGCCCGGGCCGGCGCCGAGCAGCAGCTCACCGCGGCACTCGCGAACTACGTCGTGCTGACGCGCATGCGGCCGCACTGCCGGAACGTGGATCTCGTCGCCTCGGCCACACAGCGTGGCCGGATGCTCGTGATCGAGAAGTGGGACGACCCGGAGGCGCCGCGGGATCACCTCGACCAGCCCGAGACCGTCGACATGGCTCGGGCCGCGGTGCCCTTGCTCACGGAGAAGCCCGATCTCGACCTCTACGAGGCCGTCAGCGCGCAGGACATGGAGGAGCCGGGCCGGTAGGTCAGCGGTTGACGATCAGGCGGACGGGCGCGGCGCGCGGAGCTGCTCCTTGCGCAGCGCCGTCTTCTTCGGTCGTTCCCGCGTGTCGGCCGCGTCGGTTTCGGCGCAGGCCTCGTCGATCTCCGGCCAGGTCAGCGCATCGGCGTCCCAGAGACGCCGGAAGACCTCATCGGCGACATCGTTGAATCCGTGGTGCAGGCGGTAGTGGTACAGAAGCCGGTCCGGGCGCGTCGCGGGAACGCCGAGACGGTGCGCCCTCCCCTCGGTCCAGACGTCCCACGCCGCACGCTGGCGGTCGGTGAGATCCTCGTCGGTCGGCGCCCCGGAGAACTCGGGACGAAGACGGTCGGCCGCCCGCAGGAGCGCGCGCACCAACTCCGAGAGCGCCAACTCGGGCTGGAACTTCAGGGGTCGCTTCGGATCCTCGAAGTTCGCGCCCGACATCCAGATGTCGAGGCCCTCGGGGCCCACCGCGACGAACGTGCCCGTCAACGGATGCGGGAGCACTTCGTCGACCTCGAGTGTCACCGCGACGTCGTCGGGGAAGCCCACGAGCGCGGCGGCCTCGGCGGTGAGCTGCGCGATCGTCGACGCGTCGTAGGGAACGAGTGTGAACGGGTCGGGAGCGACGGTGATCGCCGGCATCAGGCGCCGTACGCGCCGCCGCCCTCGGCGGCTGCGGCGGCCATCGCCTCGGCGTCGGCCTGGGCCTGCTTCGAGATCTCCACGAGGTCGTCCATCTCCGCCTCGTCGAAGCCGGCCATCCGCCGGAACTTGCGCGCGAGGTGCACTGGGTTCTCGTCGCTCTCGCCCCGGAATCCGCCGAGGCTGAAGATCTTGTCGACGGTGCGCTGGAACTCGAGGGCGCGGTTGCGCCGCTCCGGATCCTTCTCCGTGAGCCGTCGCAACCAGTCGGAGCCCATCTTCACGTGGGTGACCTCGTCCGCGAGCATCCAGTCCTCGCAGAACTCGAGCACCGGATCGCCGGCGACGTCGCCGAATTCCTTCATCGCGTTGAACACGTCGATCGCGAGGCCTTCGAGCGCGCGGTTGACGCCGCACAGCCGCAGGACCGGATCGTCGGCGCACGCGGCTTCGTAGAGGAATGTCGATTCCGTGAACTCGCCGATCTCGCTACCCATCCACTCGCCGAGCTTCACGGAGATCTCCACATGACGCGACTCATCCCAACACTGCCGGGCCATGTCGAGCTTCAGCGCGAACGGCGCGTCGTCTTCGTCGAAGTCGAAGCAGGTGCGTCCCGCACCTTCGAGCGCCTGGATCTCGCCGACGAAGATGCCGTGCATCAGCGATCGGGCCCGGTCCGCGGCGGCCGGTCGGCTCGGCTCGAGCTTCGCCGAACCGAGATCACGCTCCATCATCGCGGCGTTGCGCGGATCGAAGACTCGATCCTCGATCTTGGTGCGGACGAAGCGCTCGTCACGGGCGAGCTCGTTGGGCGGGAAGATCTTCCTCATCCGACCGCGACCTCCTCGTCGTGCGTGATCCCCAGGCTACCGGGGCCTGCGACACCGCCGGCCCGTACCATCAGCGTCTCCAACTCGGCCTGACGGCGCGCGGCCCGCTCGACCGCTTCGGCGGTGTCGATGAGCGACTGCAGCAGCATCTCGCCCTCGCGCCAGTCGTCCATCTCGTCCTGCAACGCGAAGCGCAACGAACGCATCGTCGGCGCGTCCGTGATGGAGCTCGTCGCGTTGAGGTGGTACGTGTACGCGGCGACCAGCCGCGGCGCCAAGACGCGGTAGACCCCCACGAGCTTCTCGATCGTGAGCTCGGGTGCTTCCGGCTCACGCAGCGCGTCGACGAACGCGACGATCTCGTCGTTCGCGGGTTGCGTCAACCGATCGGGGTTCATCTCACGCAGCTCGGGCAGCCGCTTGTGCCACAGCTCGGCGTGCCACGCGTGGTGGTAGCAGTGGCGACCGAGCACCATCTTCACGTCGAGCTCCGGGATCGTCGCGACCCAGCCACCGAGCGTCTCGAACAGACGCATCTCGATCCACTTGTAGTTGCCCACCCGACGGGCCGACTCCGCCACGTCGAACAGCCCCGGGAGCTCACGCCGGTCCCACGGCGCGAACGGCGCCCGGGGAGTACTGGGATCCGCCACGGCCAAGGCCCCTCTCGTCATCGAGCGGAGGTCATTCTCGGCCGGTCTTGACCGTACGGTCAAGGACCGCGGTTGGCCCCGCTGACCAGGCCGTTCGTCAGTTCGGTCCCGTGCTCGGCGCTCTCACGCCGCCGCCGGGACCGCACCCAGCCCGGGCCGGCCTCCTCCACGACGATGGCGAGCAGGATCAAGACGCCTCCGGCCACTCCCACGCCGCCGAGGCCCTGCCCGACCGCATATCCGGTGATGGCGGCGAAGACGGGCTCGAGCGACAGCAGCAATGCGCTGCGCGTCGCCGGGGTGTGGCTCTGCCCGTAGACCTGCAATGTGAACGCGAGCGCCGAGCACGCCAGCCCCGTGACGATGATCGCCAGCCAGGCGCGGCCGGTGAGCGCGCCGAAACCCGTCCAAGCGAGCACGGGAAGCGTGAACACCACGAGCGCTGCCATCTGCGCCGTGTTGAGCACCAAGGCGTCGAAGCGCGCGGCGAAGACGCCGAGCAACACGATCTGCACGGAAAACGCGAACGCGCACCCCAAGGTGAGCGCGTCGCCCGTGCCGAGATGGAAGTCCGCGCCGGTGATCAGGAAGAGCCCGGCCGCGGCGAACGCTACGGCCGTCGCGGTGACGGGGCCCAGCCCGCGATGCCGGAGCGCGACCTGGATCAGCGGCGTGAAGACGACGAAGAGGCCCGTGATGAAGGCCGAGTTCGAGGCGGACGTGTACTTCAGCCCGGTCGTCTGCAGCATGTATCCCAGCGCGAGGGCGACGCCGAGGGCGCCGGCAACCGGGACGAGACGCGCGCCTCGGGCGCGCGCCGGCGCAGGCGTCGTCGTGGCCCGACGGTGTGACCACAGCGCGAGCGGGAACAGCGTGACGGCTCCCAGGGTGAATCGCAGCACGATGAAGCCGGCCGGCGTGACGTCGCGCACTGCGTCCTTGACCATCACGAACGTGAGCCCGAAGCACGCGGCGGCAACGACGAGCGCCATCTGCGGCGCGAGCGACCGGATCAAAGGTGAGCGCACGACGCGGCGCGTCGTGACCACTACGCCGGCCCGGCCGGCCGCCGGGCCGTCACACGCACCATCTATCCCGACCAGGCGTTGGTGATCGGGAGCCTGCGGTCCTTGCCGAACGCCTTCGGCGAGACGCGCACACCCGGGGGCGCCTGCCGTCGCTTGTACTCGTTGTGGTCGACGAGGCCGGCGACGCGGCGGACGAGCTCCTGATCGAGGCCGCGTTCCTCGAGATCGGCGATCGAGAGATCGTTCTCGACGTAGCCCTCGAGGATCGGATCGAGCCGGCTGTAGGCCGGCAGCGAGTCTTCGTCTCGTTGGTCCGGCCGCAACTCCGCGCTCGGCGGCTTCTCGAGCACAGTCGCCGGGATGAGCTCACGTCCTGCCCGTTCGTTGCGATCACCGGCGAGCGCGTACACGAGCATCTTCGGGACGTCTTTGATGACCGCGAAACCTCCGGCCATGTCGCCGTACAGCGTCGAGTACCCCGTGGCCATCTCGCTCTTGTTGCCGGTTGTCAACACCAGCCAGCCGAACTTGTTACTGATCGTCATCAACAACGTGCCGCGCACGCGCGCCTGCAGGTTCTCCTCTGCGATTCCGCTGTCGGTGCCGGAAAACACATCCGAGAGCATGTCGAGGAAAGCATGGTGCGCGGCCTCGATCGGGATGGTGTAGGTGCGGATGCGGAGGTTGGTCGCGAGACGCTCGGCGTCGGTGATGCTCCCCTCGCTCGAGTACCGCGAAGGCATGAGCACGCCGACGACGTTCTCGGGGCCGAGCGCGTCCACCGCGATGGCCGCGACGAGTGACGAGTCGATACCACCCGAGAGACCGACGAGCACGGTGTTGAACCCGTTCTTCCGCACGTAGTCGCGCGTGCCGAGCACGAGCGCTTCGTAGACCTCGCGCACGGGCTCGAGCACGGCCTCGACACGCGGCACGGAGGCACGATCGGCGAGCTGCGCGTCCGTGACCCGTACTTCGGGCAACGGGAGAGCAGTCGCGCGGCCGCGCGGATCGAGGAGACGCCGCCGGAAGCCGGGCCGTACCTCGACGTCCACCACGAGGAGGTCATCGGCGAACTGCCGGGCGCGAGAGATCAGATGGCCGCCTTCGTCGAAGACCATCGACGCGCCGTCGAACACCAGCTCGTCCTGACCGCCGACAAGGTTGACGTACACCAGGGGCACTGACGCGTCCGCCGCCCGCGTCGCCAACATGGTCTCGCGTTCACGGAGCCGGCCCGCGTAGTAAGGGGACGCGTTGACGTTCACGACGAGCTCCGCACCGCCCGCGGCCTGGGTGAGGATCGGCCCAGTGGGACTCCACGCGTCCTCACAGATGGTGACCGCCACCCGGACGCCGTTCACCACGAAGAGCGGGCCGTCGGCGGTCGCGGGCGCGAAGTAGCGCTGCTCGTCGAAGACGGCGTAGTTCGGCAACAGGTGCTTGCGATAGACGCCGTGCACCCGGCCGTGCGCGCAGACCGCCGCCGCGTTGTAGAGGTCGCGGCCGGCCTCCGGGAAGCCGACGACCGCGGCCGTGCGCCCGGTGCGCGACGCGAACTTCTCGAGCGCCTCGGCCGCCTGCGCCACGAACGTCGGGCGCAGCAACAAGTCTTCGGGGGGATACGAAGTGATCGCGAGCTCGGGGAAGGCGACGAGGTCGCACCCCGCGCCCTCCGCGGCCTCGTACGCCTCCAGCATGCGGTCGACGTTGCCGGTGAGATCTCCGACGACGAGGTCGAGCTGGGCGGCGGCAACTCTCAGGCGCGACACACCCCAAGGATAGAAGCCCGGGGCCCGCGGGCGGCCCGGCCGTGCGGGCCGCGCGGCCCGGATGATCCCGTGGGCGCCGTGCGCCACTGCACCAATGGAGTCGGTTCTCGACCGCCCGTCCATCACGGAAGTCATCGAACGCTCGGCCGACCCCGTGACCGCGCGCGTCTCGCTCATCCGGCTCGCCGAGCGCTATCCCGAGCTCGAGCGGGAGCTCGCCCACGAGCACTCGCTGCTCGAGGCGCTCGTCGCCGTCGCGGTCGCGTCGCGCTCCCTTCTCGCGGGCCTCCTCGTCGACGCCGAGATGCTCGACGTGCTGCGTGATCGGGCGGCCCTCGGCGTTGAGCTCGACCCGGCGACACTCGGTCGCAGAGCGCAGGCGATGCTCGGGCGGCACGCGGACGGCGCCGCCGCGCTCCGTCGATGGAAGCGGCGGGAGCTGGTGCGCATCGCCGCCCGCGACCTGCTCGGGCTCGCCGACCTTCCGGCGGTCGGCCGGGAGCTGGCCGCGCTCGCGGAAGCGGCGCTCGACACAGCCACCGCTCTCGCCCACCCCGATACACCCGTCGCCGTGATCGGAATGGGGAAGCTGGGTGGCGGGGAGCTCAACTATGCCAGCGACGTCGACGTCCTGTTCGTGCACGAGGGTGACGCTGACGCGGCCGTCGCGGCGGCGCGTGAGGTGCTCGCCTTGATGGCCGAGCCCACCGCAGACGGCATCGTGTTCCGCACGGACGCCGACCTTCGACCGGAAGGGCGCTCCGGACCACTCAGCCGGAGCCTCGACTCCTACATCTCGTACTACGAGCGGTGGGCGCAACATTGGGAGTTCCAGGCCTTGATCAAGGCGCGTGTCGTCGGCGGCGACCGCGAGCTCGGCGAACGGTTCCTTCAGCAGGTTCAACCGTTCGTGTGGCCGGAGGTCCTGAATCCGGATGCGGTGCGCGAGATCCGTGCGATGAAATCGCGTTCCGAGGGGGAGATGCGCCGGCGCGGGTTGAGCGAACGCGAGCTGAAGCGCGGAACAGGCGGTATCCGTGACATCGAATTCGCGGTCCAGCTCCTCCAGCTCGTGCACGGCCGTCATGACCCGACGATCCGATCGCGCAATACCCTCGATGCACTCGACCAGCTGGGTCGCGCGGGGTACGTGGAAGAAGTGGACGCGCGGCGGCTCGATCGCGCGTACCGCTCGCTACGCACGGTCGAACACCGCCTCCAGCTCTTGGACGAGCAGCAGACCCACACGCTTCCTTCCGACCCGGCGAGCCGGAACCGCCTGGCGCGCGTCCTCGGCTACCGCGACCGTCCTGACGCATCCGCGGTCGAACAGTTCGATTCGAACCAGCGCGCGCAGCAAGCCGCGGTGCGGTCCATCCACGAGAAGCTGTTCTTCGCCCCGCTGCTCGAAGCGCTCGCGGGCAGCGGCCCCTTGTCGCTGGCCGCCGCCGAGGACCGGCTTGCCGCGTTCGGCTTCACCGACGTCGCGCAGGCCCAAGCCGGTTTACGCGAGCTGACGTCGGGCATGACACGGCGCTCCCAACTGATGCACCAGCTCCTGCCGCTGCTGCTCGAGTGGTGCTCGGCCGCGCCCGATCCCGACCTCGCGCTGCTCCAGCTGCGACGGCTCGTCGAAGGGCCGATGCGTTCGGCCGCGATGGCGACCGCCTTCCGCGACGTACCCGGCACCGCCGAGCGGACGTGCCGCATCCTCGGGTCGAGCCGCCTGATCGGCGATGCACTCCGGCGCCATCCGGAGCTCGTCGACCTCCTCGGCGACGACGCGCAACTCGCGGTCGAGAAGAGCGGGCAGCAGCTCGTGGGGGAAGCGCTGCGCACGCTCACGTGGCGCACCGACGACGAGGAGCGCCGCGAAGGTCTGCGGCGGTTCAAGCGTCGTGAGATCGTGCGGATCGGCGCTCGCGATCTGCTCGGCTTCGCGGACGTCGACTCGACGGGTCGCGAGCTCGCGGCGCTCGCGGACGCGTCGGTCGAAGCCGCGCTGCGCTCGCTCGAGCCCCCGCTGCCGTTCGCCGTGATCGGTATGGGTCGCCTCGGCGGGCTCGACCTGTCGTACGCCTCCGACATCGACGTGTTGTTCGTCTACGAAGGCGAAGGACCGGGCGACTTCGCCGAGGCCGAACGGATTGCGGAGACGCTCATGATCGAGATCGGCGCAACCACCGCCGAGGGCCAGACCTTCCGCATCGACGCGGACCTTCGGCCGGAAGGTAAGCAGGGCCCGCTCGCGCGATCACTGGAGTCGTATCGCCAGTACTACGAGCGCTGGGCGCTCACTTGGGAGTTCCAGGCATTGTTGAAGGCGCGGCCCGTAGCGGGTGACACGAACCTCGCGGCGCGCTTCTGTGCACTCGTCGAGCCGCTCGTCTATCGCGATGAATTCAGCGACGACGCGGTACGTGAGGTTCGCAGGATGAAGGCGCGTATCGAACGCGAACGCATCCCACCGGGAGAAGACCCACAGTTCCATCTGAAGCTCGGCCGAGGATCGCTCTCCGACGTCGAGTTCACGGCCCAGCTCCTGCAGTTGCGTCATGGCGCGCGATTTCCCGAGTTGCGGACGACGTCGACCGCCGCGGCTTTGCACGGAGCGGTCCACGCCGCCGTGTTGAGCGGTGATGACGCGTTGGCGCTGGAGCAGTCGCATGCGTTCTGCTCACGGGCCCGCAACTATCGATTCCTGCTCACGGGCTCACCCAACGAATCGCTCCCGACGAGCTCAGCTGAGGCGGCACGGCTCGCGCGCATGCTGGGATACGTGACGCGACCGCAGACCGCCCTGCGCGACGACTATCGCCGCATCACGAGACGGGCCCGGCGTGTGACGGAACGCGTGTTCTACGGACAGGAGCCCGAGGCCTCGTAGCTGCAGGATCGACTGGCGCGCCTGCGCTCGCATCCACGTAGCCTGCACGAGTGGATCTCGGGGCACGCCTCGTCGTGGAAACCTCCAGGCTGCTCGACGAGCTCAACGACACGCAGGCCATTCGCGCGCGCTTTCCCTTCGACGAAGAGGAGCGACGGAGCTGGTTCTACTGGCCCGACGATCGGCGAGGCCTCGCGTTGTGGCAGCTGGATCGCAGCCAGGCCAAGGCGGTGCACCGTCTGCTCGGAACGGTGTTGCCACTTCCCGCGTTCACGCGCGTGGTCACCATCATGAGCCTCGACGAAGTGCTCGACCGCCTGGAGGACCACGCGACGACGCGCCGGCACCGCGACGACTACTGGGTCAGCGTGTTCGGTGAACCGGGCAGTGACGCGTGGGGACTTCGGTTCGAGGGCCACCACGTCTCGATCCACGTGACGGTGCGTGGCGGCGAGGTCGTCGCGACACCGCTGTTCCTCGGCGCGAATCCGGCGGTGGTGCATGGGACGTCCGGGCCCGTCCTGGCGCCGCTCGCTCACGAGGAGCGGCTCGGGTTCGAGCTCCTCCACGCGCTCTCGGTGGAGCAGCGTTCGACGGCGGTGATCGCCGACGTCGCGCCGGACGACATCGTGACCCGCAACGCGCGCCAGATGGACGGCCCGCTGCCGCCTGACGGGGTACCGCTCGCGTCGCTCACCGGACCGGCGGCGCGCGCTGCGGGTGCGCTGCTCGACGTGTACATGGAGCGCTTTCCCGACGGTTGCCGGCGGCCCGATGCGACCGGGGCCGTGTTCGCGTGGGCGGGCGCGCCGGAGCCGGGCACCGGCCATTACTACCGGATCTCGGCTCCCCGCCTGCTCGTCGAGCTCGACAACACCCAGGACGGCGCGAACCACGTGCACACGGTCGTGCGCGACCCACGCGGCGACTTCGGCGCCGACATGCTCGCGGAGCACCATCGCCGCGCCCACTGAGAGTGCGGAGGCCTGGCGGGGTGCGCGCGCACGCGTCACGCTCCTGAAGGTCATGGGTTATCAGGTCACACCGCCGGGCACCCTCTACGCGAACACGCCTTGACCCGTGGGAGCGGTGCCCCAGTGCACAGCGCGGTCGATGCCCTTGTGCCTTGCGACGCGTCTTCACCCGGCCGCGCGCGCCGGTTCGTGGCCGACGTGCTGCAGCGGCACGGGCTGCAGACGGCAACTGATCAGGTCGAGCTCCTCGTGAGCGAGCTGGTGACGAATGCGATCCGCCACGCCGCCAGTGACGCGACGATCGCGATCGACCTCGACGAAGACCGGATCCGGGTCAGCGTGAGCGACCGCGGGCCCGGCTGGCCGGAGCCCCGTGACCCCGACGGTCGCCCGGGCGGTTACGGCCTCCGCTTCGTCGACGAGCTCGCGGACAACTGGGGTACGTACCGCGTCGGCGACGGGAAGACCGTCTGGTTCCAGCTCGACCTCGCGGAGCACGAGCGCTCCACGTAATCGGACGTGTGCGCGCTGCACACAGCCGTCCAACTCGTAACGTCCGACGCCACGAGGCGTGTGTGGGGCGTTGCCGCGCGGTCGCGGCTAACGATATAGTCTATATACCTGCCTCCGAACCGACGCTTCGGGGGCTCGCGACGCTTCGTTCGGGTGCCAGAACCGCGTGCGGAGCCCGTCCCTGTCAGCGGGGTCACAAATAGAGGTGCAGCAGGCACCGTTCGACCGCAAGGAGATCGTCCTGATGCGTCTCGCCCGCGTCGTGTCACCCGAGGGTCCGACCGTTCTCGCGCGCCTCGACGACGGGCAGGCGGTACCGATCGTGACGTGTTCCGCCCGGTTCGCGAGCGACGAGCTGCGCGACGCGCTCGCTGCGGACGTCGACCTCGGCTCGATCGACCCGATCGGCGAGAGCTTTCCCGTCGCCGGTGCGAGCTGGCGCGCTCCGCTGTGCTTCCCCCAGAAGATCCTTGCGATCGGCTTGAACTACGCGGACCATGCACGCGAGGCCCAGCTCGAGATCCCTTCGAACCCGATGCTCTTCACGAAGTTCACGAACGCGATCATCGGCCCGGACGAGCCGATCCGTTACCGGCGAACGGACTCCGAAGAGGTCGACTACGAGTGCGAGCTCGCGGTCGTGATCGGACACCGCGCCCGCAACCTCGCGGTCGAGCATGCGCTCGACGCGGTGTACGGCTACACGATCTGCAACGACATCTCCGCGCGCGATGCGCAGTTCAGCGACGGCCAGTTCTCGCGCGCGAAGTCGTTCGACACGTTCTGTCCATTGGGGCCCGTCGTCGTGACGGCCGACGAGATCGGCGACCCGCAGGCGCTCGGGATTCGCACGCGCGTGAACGGGCACACGGTTCAGGATTCGACGACGGCCGAGATGATCTTCTCCGTGGCGGAGCTGATCGCCTACCTTTCCCGGTTCATGACGCTCGAGCCCGGCGACGTGATCGCGACGGGCACACCTGCGGGCGTCGGCATGGCGCGCACGCCGCCGCTGTACCTCGGCGACGGCGATGTCGTCGAGGCCGAGATCGACCGTCTCGGCGTGCTGCGCAACCCCGTCGCCGTCATCTGACCGCGTCACCTCTCGGTCATCCCGAGAACGTGTGCCTTCCGTTGAAGTACACGTGCTGGCGCTCGAAACGCACCTGCTCGCGGGCAGGCACGGGAGTGGTGAGGTCCACTTCCTTGCCGGCCTTCATGATCATGCGGAACGACTCGGTGTGCTGCAGCACGCGAATGTCTTTCGAAGGGTCTCCGTCCACGACGAGGATGTCGGCGAGCTTGCCGGCATCGAGACTGCCGATCTCCGACTCCCAACGGGGCAGGGTCCGCGCCGCCTGCAGGGTGCCCGCGTTGATCGCGGCGAGCGGCGAGAGTCCGACGTGGGTGACGAGGATCTCCATCTCCTTCGCGTGCCATTCACCGTACGGTGTGAGAGAGAACCCGGCTTCGGAGCCCGCCATCAGCGGCACACCCGCGTCGTAGGCCCGACGAATGTTCTCGGCGGACGTGTCGATCTCGCGTTTCAGACTGTCGCGTGACGCTGCCGACATCTCGGCGCCCGTCGCGTCGAGCGCGTTCACGAGCAGCGGCAGCGTCGGACAGATCGGGATCTTTTTCTCGGCGACCAATTCGAGGCCTTCGTCATCCATGAACGACGCGTGCATGATCCAGTCGAACCCCGCCTTCGCGGCGAAGGTGACCGACTCGGCCGAGCGCGCATGGATCGTGCACTTCCTGCCGAGTCGGTGCACCTCGTCGGAAAGGAGCTGCAGCTCATCGAGCCGGAACGCGCAGCCGTGGATGGGGTTGTAGTAGCTCGTCGCGTCACCCGAACCGGCAACCTTGACGAAATCGACCGTGTCCTTGATCTGCAGGCGCACCGCTTCGAGGATCTCGTCCTTGCTGCGCACGAGGACGCTCGCATTGCCGGGCGGATTGGCGATCCAGTTCGGGAACGCGTCACCGAGACCCTGGTGGGTCGTGATCTCGGGGCCCGCGACGGCGAACCGGGGGCCTTCCACCAGACCGGCCTCGACCGCGTCGCGCACCGCGATCGGAACACGGTAGACCGCGGCCGGATCCGACGCGCTCGTGACACCGGCGCGCAGCACCCGCTTGGCGCTGTGGGTCGCGACGATCGCGCGCCACTCCGCGGATCCGTACATTGCAAGCTCCTCTTCGGAGCGGGGCTCGCCGTACGAGATGTGGCAGTGGGCATCGACGATTCCCGGGATGATCGTCGCGTCACCGAAGTCGACAACCGTGGCCGCCGCCGGTTGATGCTTCCACGACTCCGGCAACGCGTCGCGTGCGCCCACCCAGGCGAGGCGTTCGCCGACGACGACCACGGCTCCGCGCTCGATCGGGTCCGCGCCGGTGCCGTCGATCACACGCCCGTAGAGGATGTACTCGTCGGTCATGGGGTTCCTTTCGTTCCGCGGCCGCAGGCCGAGTTCGCGATCACGTCGAGGTGGGACTGATGGTTCGAGCCGGCGCGGGGGTGCCGGTGGGCACGTGAGACGCGGTCTTCGCGAGACGGGTCCGGATGGCCTCGCGCTTACCAACCCATGACACGAAGGGCGAACGGAGCCGCTCGAGGCCGCGCGGGCACGTCGCCGAGATGAGCCCCCACAGGTACGTCCACCGCTGGGTGTGGGCGACCAGCGGCCGCTCACGTGCCTCCCACTGGTCGAGGCCGTGCTCCAGATCGCCTGCGTAGCGGTCGGCGAAGACGGCGAGCGCGAGCGCGTTGGCCATCGCCAGGCCGGCTCCCTGGCCCAGGTTGGGCGGCTGCGCATGCACCGCGTCGCCGACGATCGCGACCCGACCGGCATGCCAGCGCGAGACCCGGACCATGGAGAACGCGTCCCACCGCGCTTCGGTTTCCGGGGTGATGCGCCGGATGTAGTGCTCCAGCGCAGGGAACGACCGGACCCACGCGTCCTGGTCGACCGGGACGCGTCGCGCCGCGATGTCGTCGTTGCGACCGCAGAGCGCGAGGTAGATCCAGTCGCGGTGGCACGGCGTGTAGAGGATGCGCCGCGTGCCCGACCAGTACTCGACGCACCGGGACGCCTTCGCGCCGCGACACTCGAGCTCCGTACGCGGGATCAGCAACCTCGTCGCGCCGTCGCGCAGCGTGCGCTTGGCCCGAAGCAGACCAACCGAGTCACGGACGCGTGAATGGATGCCGTCGGCTCCGACGACCAGGTCGGCCCGCAGGGACCTGCCGTCGCCAAGATGCAGCTCACCCGACGGAGCGGCGCCGACGACCTTGTGCCCCGGCTCGATGGTGACGCCGAGCGATACCGCCGCTTCCTGCAACGCCGCGTGCAACGTGGGCCGCAGCATCGTGAACAGGCGCTCGGCCGGGCCGTGTTCGTATTCGAACTGTTCCACGAGACCGAGCCGCTCGTCGCGCACCTGGAACTGGTGGATGGGTTGCGCGGTCGCCAGCGCGCGGTCGAGCACACCGAGCGCGTCGAGCACCCGAAGCCCGTTCTCCCACACGTAGATGCCCGCACCGATCTCGCGCAGCTGCGGCGCTTGTTCCCACACGCGTGTCTTCCAACCCCGACTGGCGAAGGCGACGGCCGCGGCCAGGCCACCGAGGCCGGCTCCCGCGATCTCAACCGAACGTCGGTGCACAACGCCTCCTTGTGGCCGCGCGGCACTGCCGAGGTGTCACTGCGGGACGTCCCGCGCGGCGGATGCGTCAGCCGCATCGAGTTGTGCAGTGAGGTGCCGCAGAAAGCTCTGCTGGATCCGATTGAACAACTCCGGCTTCTCGAGACAGGCCAGATGGCCCGCGCTCGAGAACTCGACGTAACGCGAACCGGGGATCGCAGCTGCGACGGCCCTCCCGTATCGGGGCAACGTCACGAAGTCGTCGGCCCCGACGGTGACGAGCGTGGGCGCGGTGATCGTTCGCAGCAGGTCTTCGGCGTCGTGGTGGAGCCCCGCGTCGTACTGACCGGCGTGCGAGCCGAACGGCATGCTGCGGACGAACGCCCCGACCGTGCCGAGGGCGCCGCCTCCGAAACCGTGATCGCGCAGGTGGTCGGGCGACACGAGGAAGAAGGAGTAATTCGACCACGACTCGCCGTCGCCGAGGCGTGCGCTGGCGCGCCGGGCTTCGAGCCACGCCCCCAGGTGCGGCGCGGCGCGCGTCGACGGCCAGCTGCCGTGCAACGAGAGCGACGACACCCGAGCCGGCCATCGGCGCGCGACGGCAAGCGCGACCGCGGAACCAAGCGAGTGCCCGACCAGATGGGCCGACGACCAATCGAGAGCGTCCATCGCGGCGGCGACGTCGCCCGCCATCGCGTCCGTACTCCACCCACCGCGCGGAAGCGGATCGGACCCGCCGGTGCCCGCGTTGTCGAGGAGCAGGCACGTCGCCCAGCGCGTGAACGCAGGAAGCTGTGCCAGCGTCCAGAACGAGCCGGGCAAACCGGTGCCCGCGATCATCACGACCGGGACGGGGCCACACCCGACGGTCTCGAACGAGACGCTCCGCCCGCCAGTGTCGATCGTGGTCATGGCGGACGCTCCTGGCTCGGCCGGTGGGGTCTCAGTGACCCGACACCCCGGCGTCGGAGCGATCGGGCAACACGGCAACTCCGTCGACTTCGACGGTGAGGCCCGGGAGCGCGAGTGCGGTGACCCCGAGCAGGGTGGAAGCCGGATACGGCGGATCGAAGTACTCGCCGCGGATCGCGTGCAGTGCCTCGCGCGCCCGTACGTCGGTCAGGTACACCTTGAGCGACACGACGTCCCGCAACGTCGCGCCGAGCCGCTCGAGGGTCGCCACGAGTGTGTCGAGCGTGTAGCGCAACTGCGCCTCGGGATCTCCCGGATGGACGACCCGGCCCTCGTCGTCGAGCGCGGTGTGGCCGGCGAGGAAGACGAGGTTCCCGGCGACGCGGGCGTTGGAGTACAGCCCGACCGAGAGTTGGCCGTCTGTCGCAGCGACGACGTCTGTCGGCTGGTCCGTCGTGTCGTCCGTGGCGTGGTCCGTGGCGTGGTCATGGCGCGCGCTCACGTGTGCTCCTTCGCACCCGCTGATTCTTCATATCCTATAGTTGATAGCTTTTGGGTCAAGGACGTGGCGAAACCGGAGGCGGGACGACGCGCTGGCGCGACGCCCCGTGCGCGACCCACTGGGCGCACGAACCGCAGACGGCCACGCACACGGCCGCGCCGACGAAGACCGTCTTCAGGCCCGCCGTGGACGCGACGACCGCGAAGCCGATCGAGCCGATCGCCGCACCCCCGTCGAAGCACAGGTTCCATGCCGTCGAGCTGGACGCGAACTCGTCGGGCCCACGACGGTGCATGACGTCCGCGAGCGTCGCGGTACCGAGCACTCCGCACCCCGCGCCGGCCGCGGCTGCGGCGACCACGACCGCCATGCCGTCGGCGAGCACGCCGATTGCCAGCGAGCCGACGAGGGTCATGATCACACCCGGGATCACGAGCAAGGCGAACGGCACCCGATCCACCCTGGCGCCCGCGACGAGCCGGCCCGATGTCATCGCGATGCCGAACGCCAGCAGCGCACCCGAGCCCACGTGCGGATGGAGCAGCACCAGGAAGCTGTAGACGGCACCGAAGAACATCGCCGCAGGGAAGAACGACAGCAGCGATGCGAGCACGCCGCGATCGCGAAGCGCAGCCTGAACCGAGCCTGTTTCGGGCACTGCGAGCGCTTGCCGGGGGAGCCGCAGCCACGCGAGGACGGCACCGCCTGCCGCGACCGCGCTCGCGACGACGAAGAGCACCCCCCGCTGGCCGCCGTCGAACAAGGCGACGCCGAGCGGCGGGTAGACGATTCCGGCACCGGCCGTGAAGAACCCGTAGATGCCGAGCGCGCGTCCGCGTCGTTCGGGGTCGGCGAACACCGCGCAGAGCGCCGCACCCACGACGGCGATGATCCCGAAGCCCGCACCGCGGACCGCGGTCACCACGAGGATCACGGCGATGTGCGACGAGAACGAGTAGCAGAGCCCCGGAACACCGATCAGTGCGAGGCCGAGCACGAACACGCCGTGCGCGCCCTTCCGGCGCAGGATCGACGGCATGAGCGCCTGACACGCGACCGTCGCGGTCATGAACACGCCGGTTGCCAATCCGGCCCCGAGGCGGCCGCTGCTCTGTTCCGCGATCAACGGCACGGTCGGCAACAGCAGGTAGAGGCAGCTGAAGCCTGCGAACGTCGACGCGATCACGAACACGACCGCGCGGCGCGCGACCAGCGTGGGTGCCGCGCTCATGGACTCGACCGAAGTCCCGTCAGGAGACGGTGTGGCCTCGACCGGTCGACTCGTCGTAGCGGAAGCGGCCGAGGAGATAGATCTTGTTGCGCTCCCACGAGTACTCGTGCCGTTCGGGGATGGGTGTGTCGAGGTCGACCGGGACACCGCCCTTGAGCACCATCTTGCGGCGTGACGGCGACTGCAGGATGCGGATGTCCCCGAGCGGATTGCCCTCGACGACGAGGATGTCGGCGAGCTTCCCCGCCGTGAGAGTGCCGATCTGGTCGGCCCAGCGCGGCACCGTGACCGCGGCCGCGCCCGTTGCGGCATGAATCGCCTCGAGCGGCGTCATACCGAAATGGGTCACGCAGATCTCGAGCTCGCGTGCGTGCCACTCGCCGTACGGCACGAGCGACCAGCCCGACTCGGATCCGCAGATCAGGGTCGCGCCCTCCTTGTGGGCGAGGCTGAGGTTCTCGGCCGCGGCGTCGACTTCACGCTTGAAGACGTCGAGCGAGCTCGCGCCGGCCTCGCCGCTCGACGAGTCGAGGATGTTCACGAGCAACGTCAGCGTCGGCACGATCGGGATCTGCTTCTCGAGGACGAGATCGAGCCCTTCGCGATCCATGTACGACGCGTGCATGATCCAGTCGAAACCCGCGGCCGCCGTCGCGCGCACCGACGCCGCGGTGCGCGCGTGCACGGTGCACTTCCGGCCGAGCCGGTGGACCTCGTCGGCGAGGATCCGGAACTCGTCCGTGGTGAACGCCATGCCCTCCACCGGTCCCTGCGTCACCGCCGAGTCGTTCGAGCCCGACACCTTGACGACGTCGACGCCGTCCTTCACCTGCAGCCGCACCGCCTCGATGATGTCGTCGCGGCTCTTCACGAGCACCCCGGCCTGACCGACCGGAAACTCCATCCAGCTCGGGAACGCGTCCTCGAGGCCCTGGTGCGTCGTGATCTGCGCACCCGCCGCGGCGAGCCGTGGGCCCTCGACGATCCCGGCCTCGATCGCGTCGCGAAGCGACACCGCGATGTTGAACGTGCTCGCCGGATCGCACGCGCTCGTGACCCCGGCGCGGAGGACCTTCTTCGCGTTCCAGGCCGCCAGCATCGAGCGGTACGCAACGGGCGTGTACAGCGCGAGCTCCTCTTCGGAGCGCGCCTCGCCGAACGACGTGTGCACGTGCGCGTCGACGAGCCCGGGCATGATCGTGTGCCCGGGCAGGTCAAGCACTTCGAGCTCGAGTTGGGCGAGGTGCTGAGGCAGCTGCTCGCGCTCGCCGACCCACTCGATGCGGTCTCCGATCACGACGACCACGCCGTCGGCGATCGCGGGAGCACCGGTACCGTCGACGACCGTGCCGCTGATGCGGTAACCCTGCACGCCCGCGCCGTTCATCGTGGAGCCTCCTCGACCGTGAATCTCACCGCCGCGACGACGGGATCCCCGCCACGGCTTCGATCTCGACGAGCATCTCGGGGTCGGCGAGGGCCGACACCTCGATCAGCGTGCTCGCGGGCCGCGCGTCCCCGAAGAACTCCCGGCGCACCGGGTTGATCCGCGTGCGGTCCTCGATGTTCCTCAGGAAGACGGTGACCTTCAGCACGTCGCGCAGGTCTGCGCCGACGGTCTGCAGGATGGCCTGCAGATTCCGCAGCACCTGGCGCGTCTGTTCGACGACGTCGCCCGCCGCCACGACCTTCCCGTCCGCATCGAACGGCGCCGCGCCCGAGACGAGCAGCAGATCGCCGAAGCGAACCGCGTCGGTGTAGTGGCTGATCGGCTCGCTCAGGCCGGCGACCCGAATCTCCTCGCGCTCGGTCATCGTGCGCTCTCACTCCTTGCCGGCTCGGCCGCCTCAACGCTGTCGAAGAATCGCTCGATCGCGGCGTTCATCTCAGCGCCGCGCTCCACCCAGGCGAGATGGCCCGCGCTCCGGATGACGTGCACCTGCGCGCCGGGTATGCGCGCCGCGACCTCTTCGTTGTACCGGGGCAGCGTGATGAGGTCCTCGTCGCCGTAGACGACCAGCGTCGGGACTGTGATCTCGTGCAGCCGGTCCATGGTGTCGTGGCCGAGATCGGCCTCGAAGTGTCCGATGTACGCGTGGAGCGGCTGCGCGGCCGAGTTCTTCGCGAAGAACTCCTCCACCTCGGCCTGGAGGTCGGGCTCGAGGTCGATGATCGTCGGCGACGACATCCAGAATGCAGACGCACGGAACGTCTCGATGGGTGCCGTGCGCAACATCGCGAGCCGGGCGTCGAACCACCGCCTGATGTGGTGTTCCCGGCGTGTCGACGACCACGTCGAGATCAGCACCGCCGACCGCACGAGCTCGGGCCGCCGCAACGCGATCTCCTGGATGATGGCGGACCCGAGGCTCACGCCGGCGAAGTGCGCAGTCTCGATCCCCAGGTGTTCGACGAGGGCAATGGCGTCGTGTGCGAAGGTCTCGAGCGTGTACGGGGCGTCCGGTGAATCGCTCGTGCCGGTGCCCCGGAGATCGAAGGTGATGCAGCGGTAGCGCCGCTCGAAGTGCGGAGTCTGCCAGCGGTCCCACACGCCGCCGCCGATGCCGGTACCCGCGATCCACACGATCGGATCGCCCGTGCCCCGCTGCTCGTAGTGCAGGTCGATCCCGTTGAGGTGCGCGATCGGCATCGGTGCCTCAGCTCCTTGCGCCCGAACTCAGCTTGATGATCTGTTGCAGCTCATCCGCGACACGGTGCGCGACCAGCTCGGCACGGGGCCGGTCGCGGAAGGAATCGCGCGCGTCGAAGAATCGCGGGCCGTGAAGCTGCGCTGGGATTCCCTCCGGACGGGCCGCGACGAGCACGTGCCAGTGCTCGTACGTCTCGCCGAACCTGTAGAGGTACACCTTCTCGCACCCCGTCGCGCGGCGGATGGCCTCGACGCTCGCCGAAAGCGCGGGCCCGAATGCCTGCAGCGCCTCGAACGGGAGATCCGAGAGGCTGCTCACGTGGGCGCGACTCTGGAGGAAGTACCACCCCGGCACGTCGAACCCGGGAAACACCGTCACCGTCCAGTGCCGGTCCTCGAACACGACGACCGGCGACGTCTCGGACGGCCCGGCCGCGGTCGAGCACAGCGCGCACCCGCCCACTGCGGCCTCCACTACCCCACCCCCCGTCCACCGTCGACCGGGATCTCGATCCCCGTGATCCAGGACGACTCGTCGGAGATCAGGAAACGGACCAACCCCGCCACGTCGATCGGCTCGCCCACGCGACCGAGTGGGAAGAGGCGCTCCAGGTCGAGGAGCATCGCGTCGTAGGCCTCGGGCGCCATGCCCGCGTCGATGTAGATCTGGCTCCGCACCAGCGAGGGGACGATCGTGTTGACGCGGATGCGGTCGGGCGCGAGCTCGGCCGCGGCGCCGCGGCCGAATGCCTCGATCGCACCCTTGGTGGCGGTGTAGATCGTCGCGTTCGGCAACGGCCGGCGGGTGAGCATCGTGCTGAAGTTGACGATCGATCCGTGCGTATGCCGAAGGCCCGGGAGGCACTGGACGATCATCGTGACGACGGCATCGAAGTTGGTCGCGAACTGGCTGCGGATGTCGGCCGGCGTCACCTCGGTGATCGGCTGCTCGATGATGATGCCGGCCGCATTGACGAGACCGCGGACGTCGCCCATCGACTCGGTGATCTCGCCGATGCAGTGCTCGACGGCGGCGGGGTCACGCACGTCGCACGCGTAGCCCACGATCGTCCCTTCGGTCTTGTACCCCTCGAGACGGTCGAGCCGCCGACCGAGCGCGGCGACGGCAAATCCCCCGTCGGCGAGCGTCTCGCACGACGCGCGGCCGATGCCGGTGCCCGCGCCGGTGACAACCACGACCCCGCTGTCGGCCATCGTTCGTCGCCTGTCGAGAAGGGCCTACGCGCCGACGAGCTCGGGCAACTCGATCTGGAACAGCTCGCACGCGGTCCGGTACGCGATGCCCGCGGCCACGTCGTCGGGTAGGTCGCTCACCATGTCGTTCACGATCTGGCGCGACCGGGGGAACGTGCAGCGAACGTGCGGGAAGTCGGACCCCCATGTGAGCTTCATGTCGTTGCCGACCGCGCTGAGGACGTCGAGCACGTACGGGTCGTCGATGGCGCAGTGGTACACCCGCTGGAGCGCGTATTCCCGTGCCGGACGCTTGAGCCCCCGCAGCCCCCAACCTTCGGGATAGTCGTTTTCGAGCTGGTCGAGTCGCCACGCGAAGTACGGCAGCCACGCGACCTCGTACTCGCCGAGCATGAGCCGCAGGTCGGGGAACCGATCGAGCACGCGACCGAAGATGAACTCGTTGGCGAGGACCGGCTGGCACTCTGCGAGCACCGAGATCGTCATGCCAGCCGCTTCTTCGAGGTCGTCACCCTGGAGTGTGAACGGATCGCGCTCGTTCCCGGTGATGATGTGCAGCACGATCGGCGACTTCGTGTCGACCGCGACCTGCCAGAGCGCGTCGTAGTGCTCACGACGGTACGGCGGCTGCGACTCGGCGGTGTCGGCGAACACCACCGCGCCACGCAGGCCGCGGCCGGCGGCGCGCTCGAGCTCCTCACACGCCCACGGGACGTCGTCGACCGGCAACATCGCCGTCGCGACGAACCGCTCGGGGTGCGACGCGGCGAACTCGGCGGCCCAATCGTTGTACACGCGCGCGCAGTCACGCCGGAGATCGCCGTTCTGGATACGCATCGCGTACAGCATCCAGGTGGAGTTGAGGACCTCGAAGTCGACCTGATCGATATCGAGGCACTTGATGCGCGCGTCGGGATCGGACGCGGCCTGCTTCTGCAGCGCGCGGATCTCCGCGTCGGGCGACGACTGATCGATGATGCCGCCTTCGACCTCGATGTATTCGATGCCGGTGAAGAACAGCTTCGACCCGCCCTCGTCCTGGCGCACGAGCCTCGGCACCGCGTCGCCCCACTTCGAGCCGAGCGTCGACGTCCAGAGGTCGTACGGCTCGACGAGGTGCGAGTCAGCGGAGACGAGGTGCTCGATCGGGGCCATGTGGCGGGTCTCCTTGTGCTCGCGGCGACCGGACTGCGTTGTCGCGATGTCGACCGCGCTCACGCGGAGCGCGGTTCGACATCACGACCGCCGGCGCGCTGCCGGCCAGGAACCAGCCTGAGCCTTCGGCTCCGGACCTCGGGCAGCTCGGTCGAAGCGTCAAACGGCAGGTTCGATAGAATATACTATTCGGGCTCCGGGGCCGGTGTCAACGGACCGGTGTCAACGGACCGGTGTCAACGAACCGGTGTCAACGAACCGGCGGCATTCCCGTGCGGTCGATCGGGGGGAACTGCGCGCGTGACCACGTCTCGACATGCGGAGATCGCCGGCGCGGGCCTCGCGGGGCTCACGGCCGCGGTGGCGCTGGCCCGGCAGGGTTGGACCGTGCGCGTACACGAATCCGCGCCGGAACTGCGCGAGATCGGCGCCGGGCTGTACGTGTGGGAGAACGGCCTGCGGGTGCTCGAGGCGCTCGGCGTGCTCGAAGACATCGCACCGAACGCCCACCACGTGACCGACTTCGACGTCGTCGACGAGCGGTTCCGCATCGTGCAGCGGATGTCGTTCTCCGAGGCGCGCGGCGAGCGACTGTGGACCGTGCTGCGTCCCGAGCTCCACAAGGCGCTTGCGCAGCGCGCCGAGGCGAACGGCGTGGAGATCGTCACGTCGTCGAGGGTCGTCGCGGCAACGCCCGACGGCACGATCGCAACTGCCGCCGACCGCACCTACCGGGCCGATCTCGTGATCGCAGCCGACGGCGTCAACTCGACGATCCGAGACTCGCTGGGCCTGCTCGCGCGCAAGCACTACCTGCTCGACGGCGCGATCCGTCTGCTGGTGCCGCGTAGCTCGGTCGAACGTTCGGATCCCCAGTACCAGCGTTGCATCGAGTACTGGAAGGGGACGCGCCGCATCCTCTACACACCGTGCAGTCCGGATCACGTGTACCTCTGCTTCACCGGCCGCGCCGGCGACGAAGCAGCAAAACGGCTCCCCATCGACGTTGACATGTGGATGCGGGAGTTTCCGCGTCTCGCGTTCGCGATCGAGCGCGTCACGCCCGACACGCCGGCGCGCTGGGACCGATTCCCCATGGTGAAGGTCCACCAGTGGCGCCGTGGGCGTGTCGCGGTGATCGGTGACGCCGCGCACGCGCAGCCACCGAACCTGGGCCAGGGCGCGTGCCTGGCGATGTCGAGCGGCCTCGCCCTGGGCTCGATGCTCGGCACCAGCAACGACATCGAGGGCGCGCTGGAGCGTTGGGAAGCGTACGAACGTCCCATCGTGCGCCACACGCAACGCTGGACCTGGCTGTGGGGCCTGGCATCGGTCGCGTTCCCGCACCGGCTGCAGCGGGCGAGGTCGCGGTTCGTCTCGTGGCTCGCGCACCGGGACTGGGTAGCACGCAATCTCGAGCGCACGTCACGCCACGTGCCCGCCGGCGCGCCCGTCGATTAGGCCCGCACGCTTCTCGCGCCGGCAAACCGCCGTCGTCAGCCGAACCTTCGTATCATCGTGCACACCGGAGCCAGGGAGGCTTCCATGGCAACTGGACGTGGGAAGACGCCCGTCGTCAGCAAAGCGCCGGCGACAACCGCGCGACCGTCGATGAACCCCGTCGCGCAGAGCTCCGTGGTCGACCGGGTCGGTCGCGAGCTGCGACGTGCCGTCCTCGACGGGCGGCTGCGGCCGGGGCAGAAGTTCTCGATCTCGCAGCTCAGCTCCGAGCTCGGAGTGAGCCACATCCCGGTGCGCGAGGCGCTGCGGCACCTCGAGAGCCAGGGCCTCGTGCAACTCCGGCCGGGTCGAAGCGGCGTCGTCACGCCGATCAACGAAGCCGACCTGCACGAGATCTACCTGTTGCGAGAAGCGATCGAGACCGCGCTCATCCGCGAGGCGGCACCCAAGTACACCGACGAGCATCTCGCGACGCTGCATGACCAGCTCGTCGCGATGGAGGCCGAGGTCGGCGACCCCGAAGGTGACCAGTTCTGGCTGTCGCACCATCAGTTCCACTGGGGTTTGCTCGAGCCCGCCGCGAGTGCGTGGAGCGAGCGTCTGCTCGAACCGTTGTGGCACGCAGCGGAGCGGTACCTCCGCCTCTTCTTCGTCGAGGGCGTCCAGCTGGGTCCATCGATGACGGAGCACATCGCGCTGTACGACGCAGCCGAGCGGCGATCGGCGAAGCAGTTGAGCGACGTGCTGCGCTCGCACCTGCGCGAGAACCTCGAGATCCTGAGCCGCAGCGTTCGCACCCTCGAGACGAATTACGCGTCCTGACGAGTGCCCGTCGCCGCCGGCCACGGTGCGCTCATGCGTCGCCACCGCGAACGAACGCATTGCCGAGTGCGGCGGGTTGGCGGACCCGGCCGATGACGCCAGCGAGCACGGCGATCGTCAGCGCGTAAGGGAAGGCCAGCCACAGCAACGACGGGAGCGTCACATGTGGCTGACGGATCCCCAGCACGACCGCGCCGAGCAGGATCACGACCGTCGTGACGGAGCCCGCGGTCAACAGGCGCGGCGCGCCGGCCGGCGCGCCCGCGCCACGCCGGCGTTTCACGAGCGTGGAGACGAGGTACACGGCCGCCAGCGCGGCGAGGACGATCCACACGCTGCGGGGCACGAAGGACTGGCTCTGGAGCCGCAGCTGGAGCGCGTCCGCGCCTCCGAACAGCAGCGCGGCCGCGAAGACGCCCAGGGGCCGCCAACCGCCCACGATCACCGCGGCGAGCGCGAGGAACCCGCGCCCGCTCGTCATGCCGGCGAGGAACGTGCCGACCAGTCCGATCGAGAGGAACGCGCCGCCGACGCCGGCGAGCGCACCCGCGATGAGCACGCCCTCCCACCGCAGGCGTCGAACACTCACGCCCGCCGTCTCGTCCGCTTCGGGCACCTCGCCCGCGGCGCGGATCCGCAGGCCCCAGCGCGTCCTGAAGAACGCGATCCACACCAGCGGCACCAACGCGAAGCCGACGTAGACGAGCGGAATCTGACGGAAGAGCGCGCTGCCCAGCAGTGGTAACTGATCAGCGCCGGGGATGGTCATCGCGGCCATGCGTTTGATGAAGATGTTCGGCCGTGACGCGACGTATTGCTGGAAGGCGAACACGGACACGCCGGCGCCGATGATGTTGAGTGCGACGCCGACGACGATCTGATCGGCCCGGGCCTCGATCGTGGCTACGGCCATGACGACCGCCAGCAGCACCCCGGCCAGCAGGCCGACGGCGACGCCGGCCCAGACATTGTGCGTCTCCGCAGCTCCCCAGAATCCTCCGAACGCGCCGACGAGCATCATGCCTTCCAGACCCACGTTGATCACACCGGCGCTCTCGGACACGAGCTCGCCGAGTGCGACGATCAGCAGCGGGCTCGCGATGAGGATCGCGGCCCGGAAGAACTCGCTGTCGAATGGCTGCATGGCGTCGTCTGCCTTCTCCGTTCGCGCGGTGCTCGTCGCCGTCAGGTCGCGTCTGCCACCGATGCCAAACCGGGTTGCACGCGAGGCGGTGTGTCCTCGTTCGCATCGACACGTCGCGCGTGGAGGGCGCGTACGAGGAGACCTGAGCACGCGACGAGCACGACGATGACACCCTGCGTGATGAAGACGATCTCCGACGGCACGTCGGCTCGGGCCTGCATGACGCCTCCTCCGGTGGCGAGGGCGGCGAACAGGAGCGCCGCGGGGACGGAGCCAATGGGCGAGTTGCGCGCCACCAGCGCGACGACGATGCCCGTGAAGCCGACGTTTCCGGTGAAGCCGGATGTGAGCATGTGACGCTCACCGCCGAGTACGAGACCCGCTCCGGCGAGGCCGGCGAGCGCGCCCGACAGCAGGAATCCCAGGACGACGACGCGGACGGTGGACACACCCGCGTGGCGGGAGCACTCGTCGTTCTCTCCGGTGAGCCGAAGCTTGAACCCGAAGACCGTGCGGTTGATCAGGAAGACCATCGCCGCGACCGCGACGAGGCTGAGGATCGCGTCCGCGGAGAACGGGGTGCCGTTCGCCAGCTCGGGCCATCGGAACGCGCCCGGGATGAGCTTGCTCTGGAAGGAAGCCTTGCCGGGCGCCTTCATCGGGCCCCGCACGACCCATTCGACGATCTGGCGCGCGATGAACGTGAGCATCAACGTGGAGACGATCTCGTTCACGCCCCGCTTCGCCCAGAGCACCGCGGCGATCGCCGCGTACACCGCCGCAGCGATCATCGCGACGATGCAGCTCAACGCGATCGCCGGCACCGACGGCAGTGACGGCCCCTCGACCGCGACCAACGTCGCGAAGATCCCGCCGATGATCACCTGTCCCTCGAGGCCGAGGTTCACCTTCCTCGACCGGAACGCGACGATCCAGCCGAGCGCGACGAGGATGAGTGCAGGCATGCGGGCGGCGGTGAGGTAGATCTGCCGTCTCGAGCCGAACGCGCCGTCCCACAGCGCGCGGGCCGCGGCACCTGCATCGTGGCCCGTTGCCTGCACGAGGAGCATCGACAGCAACACGCCGGTGATGGTCGCGGCGACCGCGAGGGCCACGCTGAGGACGGACTCACGCAGCTGCTCTGTGTTCACCGGCGCTCCCGGATGGCGACGTTCAGGCTCATGCGTCGACCTCGGTCAGCTCGCCGCCGAGGTCGTCGACGGCCTCTCCCCCCAGCAACAGACCGAGCCGCTCGTAGGTCGCGTCCTGCCGGTCGAGGACGGCGAGGAATCGTCCGTCGACCATGACCGCGACACGGTCGGACAGCTGCAGCACTTCCTCGAGCTCCGTGGAGATCATGAGGATGGCGCAGCCGCGTTCTTTTTCGGCTACCAGCCGCCGCATCACGAATTCCGCGGCTCCGACGTCGAGGCCCCGGGTGGGCTGCGCGGCGATGAGGAGCTGCGGCGTGCGCGAGAGCTCGCGCGCGAGCACGACCTTCTGCTGGTTGCCGCCCGACAGTTGCCGGATCCGCACGCGAGGGCTCGGAGCCCGGACGTCGAACTCCTGCATCAGCGTGGTGCAGTACTCGTCGGCCGCGCGTTCGGAGACCACGCCGCCACGCTGCATCCGGCCGAGCGCGAGCTCCTTCATGAGCAGGTTGTCGCGGACCGACAGCTCGAGAGCGACGCTCGTGTGGTGGCGGTCCTCGGGGATGTACGCGCCACCACGGCGGTAGAAGTCGATCGGCTGGATCGAGGTGCGCCATTCGTCACCGAAGCGGAAACGACCGCCGGTTGCCGCGTCGAGACCGGTGAGCACGCGCGCGAGCTCACGCTGCCCGTTGCCGTCGACTCCCGCGACGCCGAGGATCTCGCCCTCGCGCAACTCGAACGACACGCCATCGAGCCGTGGCCGCCCGTCGTCGGACCGCATGGTGAGACCCTCCGCGGCCACGACGACGCGCCCGGGACGGGCCGCCTTCGTCGACACCTGGAACAGGATCTCGCGGCCCACGGTCATCCGCGCGAGCTGCGCCTTGTCGGTCGCGGCGACGGAGACCGTGCCGGCGACCTCTCCGTGCCGCAGCACGGTGCAGCGGTCGGCCACCTGCATCAGCTCGTCGAGCTTGTGGGTGATGAAGATGATCGAGTGGCCCTCGGCCGCGAGGTTGCGCAGGATCCTCACCAAGTGGTGCCACTCGACGGGTGTGAGGACCGACGTCGGTTCGTCGAAGATGAGGATCTCGGCGCCGCGGAACAGCAGTTTGACGATCTCGACCCGTTGGCGCGTGCCAACAGACAGGTCCCCGACGACCGCATGAGGGTCGACTTCGAGGTGGTAGGCGCGGGACAGCCCGGTGACCTGTTCGGCGATGCGGCGCGTGTTGGAGAAGATGCGCGTGCCCGACGCGCCGAGCGCGAGGTTCTCGGCGACCGTGAGGGTCGGCACGAGTGCGAAGTGCTGGTACACCATGCCGATCCCGAGCTTGCGCGCGTCCGCAGGGTTGCGGATGCGCACCGGCTTGCCGTCGACCTCGATCGAACCCGACTCGGGTTGCAACATCCCGCTGACGACGTTCATCAGCGTCGACTTCCCGGCGCCGTTCTCGCCGAGGATGGCGAGCACCTCGCCGCCGTGCACTTCGAGGCTCACATCGCGGTTCGCGACGACGCCGGGGAAGCGCTTCGTGATTCCGCACAGCCGGAGACGCGGCACGGTCGGACTGCGATCCGACCCGACCGTCTGGGCCATGCTCACGCCCACACCTCTTTCGTGTCACGAACGCCGGATACCCGGGCCTTCGACCGGACGGGCCCTCGGCTGCCAGGCCAGGCGCTGCCTGCCAACCGAGGGCCGTCCATCACCGCCGGCCTCCCCCTACGTGCCCGCGGTGACTTCCGTCGGGAGCTTGAGCTCCCCGGACTTGATCTTCGCGATCGTGTCGTCGGCCTGTTTCACGAGGTCGGGCTTGCGCCACTTCGGGCACAGCTCGAACCGCTGCACCTCGGGCACGTCGAGGTTGTACGCGCGTGTCGGCTTCGGAAGGTTGCCGTCGACGTAGTCCTTCACGGCAAGCTCGACCATCTTCGAGATGTCGGAGCGGTTGTTGCCGACGATGTTGTCGCCGCGGTCGCACCGGTCGACGACCGGGCTGAACAGCTTGACGTCTTTGCCCGACTCCTGCGCGGCCTGCTGGATGCCGACGAAGCCGGCGTCCACGAACCCGTAGAGCACGTCCGCGCCGGACGCGATCTGGGCCGACGCGGCCTGCTTCGCACCCGGCACGTCGGAGTACCCGCTGATGACGGTCTCGATGACCTGGATGCTCGGATCGATGGACTGTGCACCGCGCTTGAACCCTTCGAACGCGGTGCGCTCGATCGGGAACACCGGACCGGTGACGTAGCCGAGCTTCTTCGTCTTCGTCAGCTTCGCGGCGATCTGGCCCATCGGATACGTCGGATAGCCGTAGATCGTCACGTAGCCGAACACGTTCGCCGACGCCTCACCCGGCTTGTAGAAGCCCGACGGCACGATGAACGTCGTGTCGGCCATCTGGGCCGCGACCGGCAGCACGGAGCTCGCGATGGTGATGTCCGCGATGACGAGCTTGTTCCCGGTAGCGAGGTTGCGGATGGCGTCGCCGGCGGCCGCCTGGTCCCCCTCGAGGCTGTCGGCAACCGACAGCTTCACGCCGTAGGTCTTCGCCGCCGTCTGCGCACCTTCGTAGACGCTCTGGAAGTACGCCTGGTCGTTGCGCGGGCCGCCGATCGCGTTGCCGATCGTGAAGTCCTTGCCGTTCTTCGAGACCGTCGCGCTCGAACCGCCGCTGCTCTCCCTCGATCCACCCGAGCTCGATTTGCTGTCGGAGCCGCAGGCGGCCGCGACGAGCGCCAGGCACACGACCGCCGCGATCGCCCACCCACGCTTGCGTTTCCTCACCCCGTGCATCTGCACCGCGCTTGCCTTCCTTTCGTTACGGTCTCCGTCGGAACCGATGGAGACCGGTCTGCCGGCGTGTCGCTGTTCGGATGGATGCGGGGGGAGGAAGCCCGAATGCATGGCGATCGGGCACCACGTCGCGAGTACCCGATGGCGACGTGTGACGTCAGGAACCACCGATCCGACGTGATTGGCGATATCGTATATAGTCACGCGATCGAGTGTCAACAACGCTTGATGTCACCCACGCGTGCATCTGTCCCACGTCGTCGGGCGAGCGTCAGTTCCCGAGAGACGACGTCAGGTGCGCGACCGCAGCGGGATACGACAGCACGTCGGTGCTGTCGACGAACTGGTCCACGGACCCGGCGAAACCGAGACCACGAAGCGGCGTCGCGGCCATGCACGCGTCGACGAAGCGACACGAGCCGAGGACGACGTACGGGCGCGCGTAGAAGGGCCGAACGGTCGGTTCCATCGGCTCCGTCATTCCCAGCGCGTTGAAGCGAGCGGCAACGGCCTCGAACACTGTCGTCAACTGCCGCTCGCGCCCGCGCCAGTCGGCGGCCGCGAGCACGGCGCGCATGATGGGCACGAGCTCCGGGCCGCTGGAAAGACGCGCGAACGCCGTGCCGAGCCACTTGCTGTACGGGGCGTACTCGCGCTCGATCAGGAAGCAGAGTCGCATCAGTTCGCGGACGAGCCGCGCCGCCACGATCGCGGACCCCAGCTCGTCGCCCACCTGACCGCACCGGCCGACGAACGGCTCTTCCTGATCGAGGCGCCGCCACTGACAGCCGAGCGCGTACAACCACACGTCGTCCGGATACCAGCTCAACCGCTGCCGCGCCCGCGTGAGGTCGCCGGGCCCGTCCTCGAAGACCGCGCCGGCGGTCAGGGAACGGAGCCGTTGCGTAGGCGCCTGCAGCCAGTGTCGCGGCGTCATCGGCTCGCGGGGATCGAAGCGGAGCAGGCCTCGGAAGAACCCGCCGACAGTCGTGAAAGCGACCTGGTGACGCACGGGCTCGTCGTCGCGGCGCGCGAACCTCGTCGGGTAGCCCCGAAATGTGTCAGGTAACGCGTCGTCGACCGCGCGCGTGAGCTCGGGTATCAGCGCGTCGTCGGTGTCGTCGTCGAGGAACACGTCGAGCCGGGGGCCCCAGCCATGGTCCGTCGACTGCTCCGTGTCGAACCCCACGACGTCCGAGCCGTCCCCGATCAGCGCGGCGGCGCGATCGGATGGTGCGACGTTCGAATCGAGGATCGGCGCAACGACCTCGAACCAGTAGTCGTGCGCGAGCTGGAGCCCCGGAACGAACGGAGGCACGCGCCGAGCCTAGAAAGCAGGCGCGCCTCCCGCCCGGGGATTTTCCGAGGAACGGCAGACGTGGCGGCCGGGACGGTCATCGCTGCCGCGGGTCTTCGAAACCGACGGAAACCGTCTTCTGGCCATTGTGGATATATCTCCTGTAATGGGACGATTCGGAACGGCAGGGGCGCGGGTCCGGGAGCCGAGCGCGATTGCCGGCTCCTCGAGCCTGTTCCCGCCGCCCATGGACGGACACCCGCACGTCGTGCGGCACGCAGACAGAGCCGGAGGCTCGACCGTGAAGATCGCTCGCACTCTCGGGCTCACGACGCTGGTCGTGGTCATGCTCGGCGCCTGCGTGCGACCTGGCACGAGCTCAGGCCCGCCGTTCGGCACCTCGTGCGAGGCCGCGTATGCGTATCTCGCGGCACACGCGGCACCCGGCTTCTCGTTCTTCTGCGGACCGCATTCCGCACTCGGCCACTACGGCTACACGTCGCTCGACCCGAAAGTCATACACATCGCATGCCCCGCACCCTTCGTCTACATGAACGAGGCGTACAACTCCTGGCTGCCCGACTTCAACCGACCGATCGATCCGTACGGGCAAGGCACGCCCGCCGAGGACGCGTTTTGTAACAACTTCCGCTAGAGGGCCCGCGATCGTGCCGGTCGAGCCGGCGTCGGCCACGAGCGGGCGCGTCGATCGACAACGAGCGCACCGCCGGTCATCATGCGCTGCATGCCCGCCCGCGCTCGTCGTGCGCTCGTCGGAATCAGCGTCTTCGCCGTGTTCATGGCGGGTTGCGGGAGTACGAACGGCTCGGCTCAACCTTCAACCGGCACGTTCGCGCTGCCGCCGGCCGGCAATTCGGTCGCGAGCCTCGAGGCAACTGCCCGCGCGTGGGCACGCGCGTTCCTGGTCGGATCGGTCGACGACATCCATGCGCTGCAGGGACCCGAGTGCAAGAACGACAGCGGTACGACGATCCCCGTCTCGACCGTGAACCTGTACGCCCGGGGACTGCGCGCGGCC
>JAMXLJ010000045.1 GCA_024281095.1 Acidimicrobiia bacterium
TCGTCGTCACTCGCCCGCTGCGCGACGGGGACGTAACGCGTGTCGGTGCGCAGCAATCGCACGACGCGCGCAAGATGGAAGCGGTGCACGACCCGCAGCCACCACGGATGCCATGAGGCCGCGAGCAGACCCATCCACGACGGTGTCGTGTCGAGGCCGCACTCCCACGGATGGATGAGGGTGACGAGGCCCCGTTGCCACGGGTCTCGCTCTCGGTAAAGCCACGCGTGATACGCGGCGAGACGCGGGACGACCGAATCGAGGAACCCGTGACGTTCGGCGGCCGGGAGCGCGTCCGTGATGCGACCAGCTGCGATCGCGGCGATGGGCGGCTGCGTGATGCACGACGTGCTGACGTCGCGCGGCGCGTCGGGTTGTCTCTTCGACCGCCACAGGCGCCGGCTCCCGAGATCGCGCAGGCCGTCGCCGAAGATCATGTGGGGCAGCATCCCGTTCGCCCACTGCCCCCGGAACACGGAACACAACTCGACGGCCGCGCGCTGCGGGTCGTCGCGTGCGAGACCGATGGCGACGAAGCACGAGTCCCACAACCATTGGTGCGGATAGACCGCGCTCGACGGGCACGTCCATGCACCGCGGCGATTTCTTGCGAGCACCTCGAGCGCCCGTTCCCGCAGGCCCTCGACGGCCGGTTCCGGCATCGCACGGGATGCTACGTGGGAGCGGGCGTTAGCCTGGTCGTGCCGGCTGATCCGGGGGGATGTCATGGCCATTCATCGAGGACTCCGTCGTGTTGCGACCTTCGTCGCGATCACGCTCGCGCTCGCGCTGGCCCTGTCGGCGGCGCCGGCGTCGGCACGGGACAACGGGCGGGATCGACCGTGTCGACGGTGCAGCGACGTGCGGCTCGTGTGGATGACGGGATACCACGACCCGGCGACGCCCGATCAGTACAACCGTGTCGGTGTGCTGAAGGTGGGGCCTGACTCCGCGCCCAACGTGCTCGTGCTCAACCCGGGAACATCGGCGGGCGGCGCGTACTTCTACCCGCTCGCGAAGGACATCGTGCGCGAGACGCGCGGCCGGTGGCAGGTGTGGTCGGTGGAGCGGCGCGAGAACCTCCTCGAGGACCAGTCGCGACTCGACCTGGCAAAGCACCACAAGATCACGGGCCAGCAGCTCTCCGACTACTACCTCGGCTGGCTCGTGAACCCGTCCGTTTCGCCACACTTCCAGCTGATCCCGAATTCGACGGTCGCGTTCGCGCGCGGCTGGGGGCTCAACGTCGAGATCCAGGATCTGCACCGCGTCGTCCAAGCGGCCCACCGTGGGCACCGTCGCGTCGTGCTCGGCGGCCACTCGCTCGGCGGCACGATCACGACCGCGTACGCGACGTGGGACTTCAACGGCAAGCCCGGCGCGGATGATGTCGACGGGCTCGTGTTCATCGACGGTGCGAGCCGGACCACACCTGTGACCGCGGCCGAGGCGTCGCAGTCGCTGCAGACGCTGCAGAACGGATCGCCGTGGCTCGCGTTCGGCGGCATCCCCGCGCCGTTCCTCGGCACGTTCTCCGCCGTCGGTTCCACGCTCGCGGTCACCGATCCGAACGGGCTCTCGGTGGGCCAGTCGTTCCCGCTGCTGCCGGCGAACCTGAAGCCGCCGGTACCGGTGACGAACGAAGCCCAGTTCGGGTACGCGGTGTCGGTGGGCACGTCACCGCCGAACCTCCTCGCGGCCCAGGTGCACGCGGGGCACCTCGCCGCGACCGGGACGCCGCGCGGCTGGGTGCGCGACGGTGCGATCACGCCGATCCAGCGTTGGGCCGACATGCTCTCGGGCACCGGCCTCGACGGCATCGACGGCAGCGCCTGGTACCACCCGATGCGCCTCACCATCGACGCCGGCGCCGTCGGCAACGGCAACGCGAACCCGGCCCAGAGCGTGCTGGACGTGAAGGCCGTCCACGGCCGCGATCTCGACAAGCACCTGTTGATGTACGCGTTCGGCGCCGCCCTCGGCGGCCCGCGGGTGCTCGACGCGACACGCGCCCTCGCGCAACAGTCGGGCATCCCCGGCGACGCGCTCACACTCGTGGACCGCTCGACGACCTACGCGCACAACGACCCGAGCGCGGCCAGCCCCGAGAACGATTTCCTCGAGCACCTCGTCCCGTTCCTCGCCGAAGTCACGGAGCACGGCCACAGCGACTGACCCGATCGAAGGAGGAGCTCTATGGCGAAGCCCATCCCCGACGACTACCCGCGAGTGATCCCGTACCTCACGGTCGACGGAGCCAGCGCCGCGATCGACTTCTACACCCGCGTGCTCGATGCGAAAGAGCGCATGCGCATGCCGGGACCTGACGGCAAGATCGGCCACGCGGAGCTCGAGATCGGCGACTCGATGATCATGCTCGCCGACGCGTTCCCCGGTATGAGCAACCCGCACCCGAAGCAGCTGGGCGGGACGGCGGTGTCGATCATGGTGTACGTGACCGACGTCGACGACGTGTTCGACCGCGCCGTCAAAGCCGGGGCCACCGCGGACCGGCCCGTCGAGAACCAGTTCTACGGCGATCGTGCCGGCCAGTTCACCGACCCATTCGGCCACAAGTGGTTCGTCGCGACCCACGTGGAGGACGTGCCTCCCGACGAGATGGCCAAGCGGGCCGCGGCGGCGATGGGCGGCTGAGCTCCCAACGCTTCTGGCGTCACTTCACGCGGGTAGTCCGCGCCAAGTGACGCCAGAAGCGAGAGGTGCGGTGACCGGCCGGGTGGGGCGGGGTACACGAAGCCCCAATGGCCGAGCACGCGCTCAGCGCGGCGCGGGAACACCCGCCGGAACACGCGTTCACCTACGAGCCCGCGCTCGACGGGATCCGCGCCGTCGCGGTGGCGGCCGTGCTGCTGTACCACGGCGGCATCCGCGCCGGCCGGGGTGGGTTCCTCGGCGTCGACGTGTTCTTCGTGCTCTCCGGCTTCCTGATCACCCGTCTGCTGCTGCGGGAGCTCGAATCGACCGGACGGATCGGGCTGCGGTCGTTCTACGCCCGCCGAGCCCGGCGCCTGCTGCCGGCGGTGCTCCTCCTGCTCGCGGTATTGAGTGTGTACGCCGTCGTCGCCGCGCCGGCGGGCCAGGCCGCCCGGATCCGCAGCGACGGCCTCGCGTCATTGCTGTACGTGCAGAACTGGCATCTCGTCGCGACGGGCCAGTCGTACTTCTCCCAGTTCGCGGCACCGTCTCCGCTGCGGCACATGTGGTCGCTCGCCATCGAGGAACAGTGGTATCTCGTCTGGCCCGTCCTCCTGATGGCCATCATGCGCGTGAGCCGGGGCCGCCGCGGTCGGATCTGCACGGCCATCCTGCTGCTCGCGGCGGCGTCTGCCGTCGCGATGGCGGTGCAGTACCACCCCAGTTCCGACCCGTCGCGCGTCTACTACGGCACCGACACACGAGCCCAGGAGCTGCTCGTCGGCGCGGCGCTCGCAGTCGCGTGGCCCCTCCTCACCCGCTACCGGAACCGTTGGACCGCTGTCGCACTGCAAGTCGCAGGCGGCATCGGTGGCGTCTTCGTGCTGTGGATGATCTACGCGAGCAACGACGCGTCCGGCGCGTTGTACACGGGCGGGTTCGCGCTCGTCGCGCTCGGCTCGGCCGCACTCGTCGCGGGCGCGACATCACCGGGACCGCTGCGGTACGTGCTCTCCACTCCGCCGCTGCCCGCCCTCGGGCGAGTCTCCTACGGCGTGTATCTCTGGCACTGGCCGATCTTCCTGCTGTTGACGCCGGCGAAGCTCGGACTTGGGGGCGGTCTCTTGCTGTTCGTCGCCCGTGTCCTCGTCACGATCGTCGTCGCGATGCTGTCGTACCGCTTCGTCGAGCTCCCCGTGCGGACGCGCCGCGCCGCGCCGTCGCTGACGCCGACACAGCGCCGGGTACGGCGCCGGGTATCGACACCGAGGCGCGCCGTCTGGATGCCGCTCGCGGCGGCGCTCGTCGGCAGCTCCCTCGCCCTCGGCGGCGTCTCGCTCGCGCGCGGACCCGCGGCCACGACCGTGAACGAGCGCTCGATCGCGAGCTCCGCAACACGTGCCGCCATCTCCGGACAGCCCACACGCGCAGTCCGGCAGGACCAAGTCCGCCTGTTGGTGGCCGGCGACTCGGTCGCCTTCTTCCTCCTCTACGACGGCGTGCCGCCCGAGTACCGCGCCGGCATCTCGCTCGCGGGTCGCCCGCTCATCGGATGCGGAATCGCCCGTGGTCCCATCGTCAGCAACGGCATCACGCGCTACCAGCTGCCGGAGTGCGACCGCTGGCCTCAGACGTACGAAGAGGAAGCACGCGTCGCGAACCCCGACATCGCCGTGCTCCTCGTCGGCGCATGGGAGGTGTACGACCGCAAGGTGGGCGGTCGGCTCGTACGGTTCGGCACACCTGCCATGGAGGCGTACATCCGCAGCGAGCTCGATCGAGCGGTTGCAATCCTGAGCGCGAACGGCGCTCCTGTTGTGCTGCTCTCGGCGCCGTGCTTCCACGTCGAGCCGGCCGACACCATCGGATGGGGCTCATCCGAACGCAATTCCCCGGTGCGGATTGCGTGGTTCGACGATCTGCTCCGCCGGTACGCCGATGAACACGCAACCCGGGTCGCGTATCGCGACATCCGTCCGATTCTGTGCCCCCGCGGCGAGTACCAGAACGTCATCGGCGGCGCCGCGACACGTTTGGACGGTGTGCACTTCACGAGCGCGGGTGCGACGATGGTGTGGCGCGGCATACTCCCGGACCTGGAGAGCCTCGGGCGCGCGAGCGCGCCGTATCAACGGCGCGAGGCCGCTGCCGGCGCCGCGCCGCCGCTCTCGAGCTTCCGCGGTCCGCTGCGCGCACGATGAGCGGCACCCAGGCGGCGTGCCCCCGCGCCGTTCATGCGTGGATCCTGGTCGCTCAGCGACGGAATTCCACGCATGAACGCCAGACGCTCAGCGAGAGGGTGGTCAGCACATCGTGAGGCCGCCGCTGACCGACAGCGCCTGACCGGTGACGTACGCCGCGTCGTCGCTCGCCAGGAACACGACCGCAGGTGCGATGTCGGTGGGTTGAGCGATGCGCTTCAACGGAATCGCCCGGGCCAGCGAGTCGTACAGCTTCTGGCTCACCTCGGCGACCTGATGCAGGAGGGCGGTATCAGTCGGCCCGGGGCACACGCAGTTCACCGTCACGCCCTTGGCCGCGACCTCCCGCGCCAACGTCTTCGTGAACGCGATGACACCGCCCTTCGTCGCGGAGTAGACCGCTTCCCCGGACGAACCGACCTTTCCCGCATCGGAGCCGAGATTGACCACACGCCCGTACCCGCGGTCGGTCATGTCGGGCACGATCCGGTAGCACGTGGTGAGCGGGCCCTTGAGATTCACATCGATGATGCGATCCCACGAGGCCGGATCGCTGTCGAGGAAGGGCCCGATCACGTCGATGCCCGCGTTGTTGACGAGCACCTCGATCGGGCCGAGTTCGGCCTCGGTGGCCTCGACTGCCCGATCGACGCTCGCGGCGTCCGACACGTCGACGGCGACGCCGGCGGTGCGGCCTCCGTGCTCGGCTGCAAGTCGCTTGGCGACGCCGGCTGCGGCGGAACCATCGAGATCCCACACCGCGACCGCCGCGCCCTCGGCCGCGAGTGCCGACGCAATCGCGCCGCCGATCCCCCGTCCACCGCCAGTGACCACCGCGACCCGATCGCGCAGCTTCATCGATGCGCCTCTCTCTCGACGGCCTTACTCGCTCGTAGGGCCTCGGAACTCCGGTGGCCGCTTCTCCCGATGCGACGCGAGCCCCTCAGCCGCATCGGGGCCACCGAAGCCGTAGAACTCGTACGCCAACGAGGCGTCGAACACCGGCTGCATCACCCGATACCAATGGTTCAAGGTGTGCTTCGTCCACCGGATCGCGCTCTGCGCACCCTGGGCCAACGACATCGCTACCTCGAGCGCCTTGGCTTGCACCTGGTCGTCGTCCACGCACAACGACACCAACCCGATGCGCTCGGCCTCGTCGCCCAACAGCGTGTCGCAGGTCAACAGGTAGTACTTCGCCTTCGCCATGCCGCACAGCAACGGCCAACAGATCGCCGCGTGATCACCCGCGGCAACCCCGAGGCGCGTGTGCCCGTCGATGATGCGCGCGGTGCGGCCGCACACCGACACGTCCGCGAGCAACGCCGCGACGAGACCCGCACCCACCGCTGGGCCATGAATGGCCGACACGATCGGCTTCGAACAATTGATGACATTGAGCACGAGGTCGCGCGCCTCACGCATCACCCGGGTGCGCGCCGCGTAATCGTTGGTCAACTCGTCGAGGAGATCGAAACTCCCACCCGCCGAGAACGCCTCGCCCGCACCGGTCAACAGCGCGACCCGCACCTCCGGATCACGGTCGATCGCCAGCCACACGTCGGCCAGCTCGCGGTGCACCACCGGATTCACGGCGTTGAGGTTCGGCCCGTCCAGCACCACTCGGAGCACCCCCGGCTCGGGCCACTCGAAGCGAACGCCGGAGAATGCCGCATACGGATCGCTCATCGTTGAACGATATGCCTGATTCTCCACCCGACGAGAGCCGGATAGCCGCACGTCAGACGCACCGCGGTGTGGACCCGGCACAGCTCGAGGTATATCGACGAGCGACACGTTGTCGCACACCTCTGCCGCGCGGGTAGGGCAGCGCGACGCGGGTAGATACGGCATGAACGCCGCCGGCTCACGACGCACGGGAGACGACCGATGGCACGAGACGCAGTATCCACATCCGCAGGAGAGCACGTTCGCGTGCTCAGCGACGGCAACGCGATCCCGTTGCTCGGCCTCGGTGTCTGGCAGGTGCCCAACGGCCCGGAGTGTGTGAACGCGGTTCGCTGGGCACTCGAGCTCGGGTACCGCCACATCGACACCGCTCAGGCGTACGGCAACGAGGAGGCGGTGGGGCGCGGACTGCGTGAGAGCGGCGTGCCGCGTGACGACGTGTTCATCACGACGAAGTTCTTCCCCGAGCACAGGGACCCGGCGGCCGAGGCCGAGCTGAGTCTGGAACGGCTGGGCGTCGACCGGCTCGATCTGTACATCATCCACTGGCCGCAAGGCGGCCCCACGTGGGCGTGGCCGGGTATGGAACGGGCCCTCGACCGCGGCCTCACGCGCTCGATCGGCGTGTCGAACTTCAGCGTCGACGAGCTGAACGCGGTCATGGCCGGGGCAAACGTTGCTCCGGTGGTCGATCAGGTGCAGTTCAGCCCGTTCGAGTACCGGCGCCGGCTGCTCGAGGCGTGCGAGTCACGCGGCATCGCGCTCGAGGCCTACAGCCCTTTGGGCACGGGCCGCCACTTGTCCGACGCGACGGTGCGCGAGATCGCGCGACGGGTGAACCGCACGCCGGCGCAGGTGCTGTTGCGCTGGTCCGTGCAGCGCAACATTCCGGTGATCCCCAAGTCGATCCACCGCGAGCGGATCGAGGAGAACCTCGGCGTCTTCGACTTCTCGTTGTCGAGCGAAGACATGGCCCGGCTCGACGCGTTGGATCGCAGCGGCGGCACCGACCGGGCAGTCGAGTCCCCGTGGTGGTGAGGCGCCCGCGTCAGGAGGCGTCGATCGCGGGGGTGGCTTTCGGACGGGCCTGCGCCGGCCGTCGTGATCAGGCACCATGACCGCATGACCTCGAGGTACCGGCGCGAGAAGTAGAAGCACGTGGCCGACCGTCATGAGAGCGCCCCCGTGAATCGATCCAGCCTCGGAACACCCGCGCAATGGCCCGCACTCGAGCTTTCGACCTGGGAGGACACTCGCGACACGTTCCACATGTGGACCCAGATCGTCGGCAAGGTGCGAATGGCACTCGAGCCGATGCTGAACCACTGGTGGCACGTCACGCTGTACGTGTCCGCCCGCGGCCTCACGACCTCGCTCATGCCGACCGGCACCGGCGGCGCGGAGATCGAGTTCGACCTCGTCGATCATGTGCTCGACCTACGCACAACCGATGGCGGCTCGCGTCGCGTCACATTGGAACCCCGTTCCGTTGCGAGCTTCTACCGCGCCGTCATGGACGCACTCGACGAGCTCGGCGTGCGCGTGAACATCAACCCGCATCCCAACGAGGTTGTCGAAGCGATCCCGTTCCCGCAGGACGAGCTGCACCACTCGTACGACGCGGACGCGGTACGTGCGTTCTGGCTGCAGCTCGTCCATGCCCGCCGGGTCATGGGACGTTTCCGCGCGGGGTTCTCCGGCAAGGCCAGCCCCGTGCATTTCTTCTGGGGCGGTGCGGACCTCGCGGTCACCCGCTTCTCGGGGCGGCGCGCACCGAAACACCCGGGCGGCGTACCCAACTGTCCCGACTACGTGCAGGTGTTGGCCTACAGCCACGAGGTGAGCAGCTGCGGCTTCTGGCCCGGCGGCAGCGCGGAAGGAACGTTCTACTCCTACGCATATCCCGAACCCGCGGGGTTCTCCGACTGGCCGGTGACGCCCGATGCCGCCTACTACGACCACACGCTCGGTGAATTCGTGCTCCCCTACGCCGCCGTCCGAGCCGCCGACGACCCGGACGCGTACCTCCAATCGTTCTTCGAGAGCACATACGTCGCCGCCGCCGAGCTCGCCCACTGGGACCGGCAGGCACTCGAGGAACGCTGACCGCCTCCACGTCTCTTCGCCGACGAGTTGGTCGGCCTCCCCGGCGCCCGATGCGGAATCCCGTCGATGCGGGCCTCGAACCGGCTCGCATCTTCGTTCTCGGTCACGATGACCGCCATGGGCAGAGAGTCCTCGCTTCAGGTCGAGTGCTACTGACGGCGACGTATCTCATCCCTGGCAGCACGCGCGGTACTCACCGCTCGAGTGCGCGCACATGATCTCGTCGACGTGGCTCCGACGGCGCGAGGTGACGTGCTCAGGGCCCTTCGACCAGGAGGATCTCCCGGAAGCTCGGCTCCGAGAACGTCACGCCCCGGTCGACGGCCTGCTTACGAGCCGCCCGGGATTCTTCCGCCCATGTGCGCATCGCGTCGTCGTCGGTCCACACGGTACCGACCATGCCGTCACCGCTTTCGCGGTCGACCATGTGCCGCACACCTCGGAAGCCGGCTTGCTGCTTCATCCGTGGGACCACTTCGTTCCTGAAGTAGGCAACGTTGTCGTCGATCTTCGCCGGGTCCATGTGGATCCCCGTCACCATGAGGACGCAGCCTGTCGCCGGTGGCGGCGAACCAACCTCGAACACCGTCGCCTCGAAGTTGTCCACCTCGGGTGCCACTCCGACGACGCTCTCCGAGTCGGCGCGGAGACCTGCCATGGCCGCGAAACTTCTGTCCCGGTCCTCGGGTGTGTCCCACAGGGACAGCACGCCGAGCACATTGGCGGCCCGGTCGGCGCTCGCGTTCACACCCCGGAAACCGTGATGCTGCCGGAGCACCGGCACCGCCTTCTCCGTGAGGAAGGTGACACCAGCGTCGACGTCCTTGGCGCCGTTGAAGGTCAAGATCCTTGCGTACATACCGGCCTCCCGCTGCGTGGTGGTCCATGCGGGCACGGCAGTCGCATCTGCCTGCCGTCACGAGTGTGAACCTCGTCTGCGCCTCCGTCTAGATGTCGGGGAGTCGCTGAGCGTCAAAATCGTCCGAACTTGGCCGGCGTATCGATGCAGCGCGGCTCCCGATCATCGCGACGCGGGGAGAATCGACGGCGATTCCGTCATGTCATGTTCGGAACGGAGGGCTCTCGAGCGATGGAGGGACGTGGGCACCCCTGATCCGGACGCCGTCATCGCGGTGTACCCACGCGCCCTTCCCGAGGTGTACGGATACCTCTTGCCCCGATGCGGGAGCACGACGGTGGCAGAAGATCTCGCGGCCGAGACGTTCATGGCGGCCGTGGCCGCGCTCCAACAGGGCGCCGCGCCCGACGTCTCGATTCCTTGGCTCATCGGCATCGCGCGTCACAAGCTGGTGGACCACTGGCGCCGCCAGGGCCGCGAACAACGACGCCTCGAGGCCGCGGCCAACGCTGCGGTCGAAGTCGACGACCCATGGGACGCCGAGCTCGATCGAGCTGCGGCGTACGCCGCGCTGGCCCGGCTCAATCCGCACCAACGCGCGGCGCTCACGCTGCGGTACCTCGACGGGCTACCCGTCGCCGACGTGGCCGAGCATCTCGGCCGGAGCTTGCACGCCACCGAAACTCTGCTCGCCCGGGCCCGCACCGCCCTGCGACGCGTCTACCGAGAGCAGGAGCGCCATGCCGGCTGACCCGCTCGACTCATTGCGAATGCCGCTCGTGCCCGTCGATCCTCGGCCCGAGTTCGCGGCCGCGCTGCTGCGACGCATCGAGGCGCGCCCTGGGCCCCTCGACAGATATACGGCGACCGTGCGCTACTTCGTCACCGATCTCGACGCCGCGGTGGAGTTCTACTGCGGGCTCCTCGAGTTCGAGGAGGAGCTGCGGCCTTCCCCGGTGTTCGCCATGCTCTACCGGGGTGACCTCCGCCTCCTGCTCAGCGTCCCGGGCGGGCCCGGCGCGGTGCACACCTTGCCCGACGGCACGGTGCCCGAGCCGGGTGGCTGGAACCGGATGACGCTGCAAGTCGGTGACCTGCGCGCCACTGTCGAGGCACTCCGGGCGCGAGGGATCACCTTCCGCCACGACGTCCTCACGGGCGTCGGCGTGCGCACCGTGCTCCTTGACGACCCGTCGGGCAACCCGGTCGAGCTCATCGAACCCATCTCCGGCTACCACCAAAGGAACGACCCATGAGCACCGTCAGCGTCCGTTACATCGTCCACGACGTCGAACAGGCAGCCGGCTTCTACAACCGGCACCTCGGCTTCAGCATCGACATGCATCCGAACCCGGTTTTCGCCATGTTGTCGCGGGGCGATCTTCGCCTCGTGCTGGTCTCGCCGGTGCCGGCCGACCACCCGGGCGGCGGCTCCCGGCCGCTCGCCGACGGCACACCGCAACAGCCGGGCGGCTGGAACCGCTTCATGCTCGAAGTTCCCGATCTCGATGCCGCCGTCGCAACACTCCGACGCGACGGCGTGCGCTTCCGCACCGATATCGTCACCGGCGTCGGCACCAAACAGGTGATGATCGAAGACCCGTCGGGCAACCCCGTCGAGATCTACGAAGCCCTCACGCCGGCGGCTCGTCTCGAGGGCTCCGCATGAGCCGCAGTCGACTGCGCGTGCGACGCGTCAAGCGTCGCGATACCGCTCCGGCGGTTCGTCGAGGATGACGGTCTTGGTCTCGAGGAAGTGCGCGAGACCTTCACGCCCTCCCTCGCGTCCGATGCCCGACTGCTTGAACCCGCCGAACGCGATGCCGAAGTCGGTACGGAACGAGTTCATGCCCACCGTGCCGGCGCGCAGCTGGCGAGCGACCGCGCGGGCCCGGTCCGGATCGGGCGTGAACACGGAGGAGTTCAGGCCGTAGATCGTGTCGTTGGCGATGCGCACCGCGTCCTGCTCGTCGGCGGCGGGGATGACGCTGAGCACCGGCCCGAAGATCTCCTCTTGCGCGATCGTCGACGAGTTGTCGACGTTGGCGAACACCGTCGGCTCGATGAACCAGCCGCGGTCGAGATGGTCCGGTCGCCGGCCGCCCGCGGCAAGCGTCGCACCCTCTTCGACACCCTTCCGGATGTACCCCTCGACGCGGTCACGCTGCCGCTGAACCGCGAGCGGGCCCATCTGCGTCTGCTGGTCGAACGGATCGCCGATCCGCACCCGCCCGAAGCTCTCCGCGAGTGCCTGCACCATTGCGTCGTGACGCGCCCGTGTGACCACGATGCGCGTGAGCGACGAACACACCTGCCCGGTCATGACGCACTCGGCCTTGGCGAGGGTCGCGGCTGCGGTCTCGATGTCGGCGTCGTCGAGGATCACGGCCGCCGACTTCCCGCCCAGCTCGAGGGTGACGCGGGCGATCCGCTCGCCGCAGATGGCGCCGATCCTGCGCCCGGCCGCGGTCGAACCGGTGAAGGTGATCTTGTCGATGCGCTCGTCGCGTACGAGGAGCTCCGACACCTCACGGTCGGCCGTGACGACGTTGAGCACACCGGGCGGCAGCCCGATCTCGTCGGCCGCCTCTGCCAACAGGTAGCCGGCACCCGGCGCTTCGGGCGACATCTTCAACACCACCGTGCACCCCGCCAGCAGGGCGGGGCCGACCTTGTGCGGAATCAGCCCGTGCGGGCTGTTCCACGGGACGATCGCACCGACGGTGCCGACCGGCTCGCGAACCAGCAACCCGAAGCCGCCGAGCGACGGCGTCGCCGGCTCCTCGAACGCGAACGTTTCCGCCAGGGCTGCGTACGCGTCGAAGTCCTTCTGCATGCCCTTCGCCGCGAACCGCGCGATCGCATGGATGGTGCCCGACTCGCGTGGCCAGATCTGCGCCAACGCGTCGGCTCGGCTCTGCAACGCGGGTCCGAACGCCCGGAGGTACTCCGCGCGCTCGGCGTGCGTGAGCGACGGCCACGGACCTTCGTCGAACGCGGTGCGAGCGGCGCTCACCGCCCGCCCGATGTCCGCGGCTTTCGCCTCCGCGACGCGGAAGAACAACTGTTCCGTGCCGGAATCGATCACTTCGATCGTCGCGTCCGACGACGGCTCCACCCACTCGCCGCCGATGTAGAACCGATCCGGGTGACGAACAGGCGCCACGGCGTCGGTGATGGTCACAGGGCATCAGTCCTTCCGTCGCTCATCGCGCGGTGAGGGTCACGAAAACGTCAGACGCGTGCGGGTGCTGCCGGGCCGATCCAGCTAACACTCGTGTCATCCGGTCGGGAACTTACGCCCCGGGCGCCGAACGCTCAAGCCCCGGGACGGGCCGCCCGGCATTTCCGAAGTCGCGAAGTGGCGCGACGGCGAACTCCCTGAGCCCCTGCTCCGGCGTGATCGCGGGCGAGAAGCCGAGAACGTCGCGGGCACGCTCGATCGATGCGAAGACGTGTCGTACGTCGCCAATCCGGTAGCGACCGGTAACGACGGGTTCTGGTGCGCAAGGCTCGTACGCCGCCGCGAGTGCGGCCGCGACCCGGCGAATCTCGACGGGATGACCACTCGCAATGTTGCAGGTCGTGGAGAGCTCTGGCGCTACGCGAAGTGCGGCGATGTTGGCCCGCGCGACGTCGCTCACATGCACGAAGTCACGCTTCTGCGCACCATCCTCGTAGAGGCGAGGCGCTTCGCCCGCTTGGTACGCACTCCGGAAGATGCTCGCGACACCGGCATAGGGCGTCTGCGCAGGCATCCGCGGCCCGTACACGTTGTGGTAGCGCAGGACGATCGTCGAGCTTCCGTGCTCTCGGCCGTAGGCCTCTACGAGGTGCTCCTGATGGAGCTTCGTCGCCGCGTAGACGTTGCGCGGATCGACGGATGCCTCCTCCGGCACCGGTTCGGCCACGAGCGCACGACCGCAACACGGACACGTGGGCTCCCACTCGGCGCGGTCCAACCGCCGCGGGTCGCGGGGGCCGGCTCGCACGATGCCATGGTCACGGCACCGGTACCGCCCTTCGCCGTAGACGACCATGCTGCTGCCGAGCACGATTCGACCGGTGAAGCGTTGCTCGTGCAGCGCGGCGAGGAGCGTCGCCGTCGCGAGGTCGTTGTTCGTGACGTAGTCGAGCACGTCGCCGAAGTCGACGCCAAGGCCCACCATCGACGCCTGATGCGACACCGCGTCGATACCGGCGACCGCAGTGCGCACGACCGCCGCGTCGCGGAGGTCGCCCCAGACGTATTCGGCGCGCGGGTTGAGGTAGTCGGGAACCCGTCGATGGGCGTGCGGGTGCAGTGAGTCCACCGCGATCACATCGTGGCCGGCCGCGACGAGCCCGTCGATCACGAACGACCCCACGAAACCGGCGCCCCCCGTGACGAGAACCCTCACTGCGCAGGCTCGACCGGGAGCCGCACGGTGAACCGGCAGCCACCGTTCTCGTTGCGCACCGTGACATCGCCGCGGTGCGCCTGCACGAGGCCCCGCGCGATCGCGAGGCCGAGGCCGGCACCGTCGCCGTGGCGGGCCGGATCGGCCCTGAACGCGACGTCGAACACCCGCTCCAGGTCGCGCTCCGGTATGCCGCCACCGGTGTCCACGATCGAGACGAACGCGTGGCAGCCTTCGAGCCCGGCCTCGACGACCACGCTCCCGTCACTCGGAGTGTGGCGGATCGCGTTCTCGAGGATGTTCCGGAGGGCTCGCAGCAGCTCCGGCGGCGACGCCCGCAGCGCGGGCACGTGATCGCGCATGACGCCACGGAGCCGGACGCCTTTGGCGTCGGCGACCGGCGCCGCGCCTGCGAGTGCGTCCGAGACGACGTCGGAGAGCGAGACCCGTTCGAGCTCGAGCTGCAGGACGCCGGCCTGGCTGCGGCTGAGCTCGAAGAGGTCGTCGACCAGTGCGGCGAGCCGGTCCGCCTCGTTGCGGATGCTGCGGTGGTAGCGCGCGACCGTGTCGGGTTCGGTGACGACATCGTCTTCGAGTGCTTCGATCATCGCCCGTATTCCCGCGAGGGGGGTACGCAGATCGTGTGAGACCCAGGCCACCAGCTCGCGTCGTGACGCGTCGACCGCACGCTCGCGTGCGCGAGCGTCCTCGAGCCGTAGTGACATCGCGTGCAGCTCCTCGGCGAGGCGCGCGAGCTCGGCCGGCGCGTGCGCGGATTCGGCCGCGCGCTGCGCCCCGCCGTCACCGATGCGTCGCGCGATGTCGGTCAGCGAGTCCGACGCTCGGAGCACGTGGCCTCCGAGCACGATCGACGCCGCGACAGCGACCGCGCCCGCGGGCACGAGCACGACGACGAGCATGGACAGGTCGTGTTGCGAGATGAACATCGCCCGCGCCGCGACCCACGCACCGAGGGCGACGCCGACAACCGTGGTGAGCGCGACGGCGGCGATCTGCGCGCCGATGGAGCGGCCCCGCAACAGGTAGAGCGCGGCACCGCCGCCGATGCCGGCTGCCAGCGCGGTTCCGGCCGCGATGCCGGCGAGCTGCAACGCGTCGCCGGTCGACATGGCTGTCACGATGCTCACGAGCGCGGTGAGGGCGACGCCAACGGCAAGCACCGCAGCCAGCATGCGGCTCCGGCTCACGGGTCGAACCTGTAACCGACGCCCCACACTGTCGTGATGCGTGTGGGAGCCGAAGGGTCGTTCTCGAGCTTCTCGCGCAGACGACGGATGTGCACGGTGACGGTCGAAGCATCGCCGTACGTGTATCCCCACACCTGCTCCAACAGTTCCTCGCGGCGGAACACGTGCCGCGGGCGTTGCGCGAGGAAGCGCAGCAGGTCGAACTCCCGAGCGGTCAGCGGGATCAACTCGCCGCCACGTCGCACCTCGTGTGATGCCGGGTCGACGACGAGGTCGCCCGCGACCAACGGACCGCCGGTGCCCCCGGGGATCGCCGGACTGGTCGCGCGGCGAAGGACCGTCTTCACGCGCGCCGTCAGCTCGCGTGGCGAGAACGGCTTCGTGATGTAGTCATCGGCGCCGAGCTCGAGACCGACGATCCGGTCGTCCTCCTCGCCGCGGGCGGTGAGCATGATGACCGGCACCGGTGTACGCGCGCGAAGGCGGCGGCAAACCTCGAGACCGTCGAGACCCGGCAGCATCAAGTCGAGCACGACGATGTCCGGCAGTTGCGCCTCGGCTCGGGCCACCGCCTCGTAACCGTCGGCGACCGCGGTCACGGCGAAGCCCTCACGTTCGAGATAGCGGACGACAACTTCGGAGACGTTCACGTCGTCCTCGACGACGAGCACGCGCTCGCGGCCGCTGACGTCTGCGGAGCCGTCGACCGCGTTCACGGACCGACTGTATCCATGATGGCTGTCGATGCCGGCGGGCGATCTACGAGTTTCGAAAATCGTAAGGCGCCGAGAGATATCAAAACATGAGCCTCATCGGTACGTTCTCGCTGTATGCCAGACGTCATTCTGCCGGTCCTCGACGAAGCGCGTGCCCTACCTGTCGTGCTCGCCCGAATTCCTGACGGCTACGACCCCATTGTCGTCGACAACGGATCATCCGACGGGTCGGCCGCGATCGCACGACGGCTCGGTGCCCGCGTCGTGTCGGAGTCGCGAAGGGGATTCGGCGCAGCCTGCTTCCGCGGTCTCGTCTCGGCTCGGGCTGACGTGGTGTGTTTCATGGACTGTGACGGATCGCTCGACCCGGCCGAGTTGCCGACCGTGACTCGTCCGGTCGAGTGTCACGATGCCGACCTGGTGCTCGGGTCGCGTGCGGGTCACACGAGCGCCATGCCGCGGCACGCGCGCGTGGCGAACGCGGCGCTCGCGGCGGACATCAAGCGGCGAACCGGCCTTCGTGTCTCGGACCTCGGCCCGATGCGCTCCGCGCGCCGCGACGCGTTGTTGGGGTTGGATCTTCGCGACCGCCGTTTCGGTTGGCCGCTCGAGATGGTCGTGCGGGCGGCTCGCGCCGGTTGGCGCATCCAAGAGGTCCCGGTCTCGTATGGACCGCGGGTGGGCCGTTCGAAGGTCACCGGCACCGTTCGGGGCAGCATTCGCGCGGCGCGCGACATGGTGCGCGTCCTCAACGCGGACGGCACACCATGACGCCCGACGCCATCGCGTTGATCGTTCTCGCGAAGGCGCCGGTGCCGGGCCGGGTCAAGACCCGCCTCTGCCCGCCCTGCACACCGGTTCACGCGGCCGTACTGGCGCGGGCGGCGCTGCTCGACACGCTTTCGGCCGCGGCGGCGACCGGGCCCCGCCGGCTCGTGCTCGCGTTCGACGGCGCGCCCGCGCCCTGGGTGCCCCGCAACTTCGCGGTCGTGCCGCAACGGGGGCACGGCCTCGACAGACGACTTGCCGCTGCGTTCGAGGATGTCGGAGGGCCGGCCCTGCTCGTGGGGATGGACACGCCGCAGCTGACACCGGCACTCCTGCAGCACGCGATGACGACCCTGAGCCGTGGCTGTGACGCGGTGCTCGGCCCGGCACTCGACGGGGGCTACTGGGCGATCGGGCTGCGCCGGCCCGACCCGCGGGTGTTCGACGGTGTGCCCATGAGCACCGCGTCGACTGCGCACCTCCAGCTGACCCGACTTCATGATCTCGGGCTCGACGTGCACCCACTGCCGCCGCGGCGCGACGTCGACACGTACGCCGACGCCATCGCCGTCGCATCCGAAGCGCCGGCCTCTCGATTCGCGCGTGCGTTGCGGGCCGTCGCACCCATGGTGGCCGTCGCATGACGGTCTCAACGGTGAGTCTCCTCGACGCGTCGGGAACGCGGCTGACCGTGCCCGTGAACCGGTGGTTCGGCGCGATCGACGGGACCGACGCGGGCTTGCTCCGGCATGTCCGGGGGCCGGTGCTCGACGTCGGCTGCGGCCCCGGGCGTCACGTCGTTGCGCTGGCGGAACGCGGCGTTCCGGCATTGGGAATCGATGTCACCGCAGGAGTGCTCGACCTCGCGCGATGCCGCGGCGCATCCGTCATCGAGCGGTCGGTGTTCGACCGCCTGCCCGGAACCGGCCGCTGGGCCACCGTGCTGCTGCTCGACGGCAACATCGGTATCGGTGGCGATCCGCCGGCCCTCCTACGACGGGTCTCGAGCCTTCTGCGCCACGATGGCGCGCTGCTCGTCGAGGTCGAGCCCGCGGGAACACGGGCCGGGCCGCAACTCGTGCGCTTCGAGATCGACGGCGCGGCCGGGCCGTGGTTCAAGTGGTCGCACGTGACCGTCGACGAGCTCGACGATCTCGCCCGCGGTTCAGATCTCGCTCCGAGCCGCGTGTGGCGTGAGAGCGGGCGCTGGTTCGCGCAGCTCGAGCGCAAGGTGCCGGCGTGAAAGTGGCGCGCGCCGCGACAGTTGCGGGAACGGAGGTGCACCGAAGGTTCACGAGCCCGCTTCACGACGATCGACTCGCAGCCATCCTGGGGCTCGCGCTCGGTGTGACCTTCACGACGTGCTTCGTGACCGGGCTGATCTCGCACACGCTGCAGCATCCGCCGTCGTGGTTCACCTGGCCGTCGCGGCCGGCGGGGCTGTTCCGCATCACACAGGGCGTCCACGTCGCAACCGGCGTCGCGTCGATACCGCTACTGCTGGCCAAGCTGTGGGTCGTCTACCCGAAGCTCTTCCGATGGCCGCCGGTCGCGAGCGTGGCGCACGCGGTCGAGCGCATCAGCCTCATACCCCTCGTGGGCGGCGCGCTCTTCCAGCTGTTCACCGGCACGGCCAACATCGCGTACTGGTACCGACCGATGCCGTTCTTCTTCACGGTCGCCCACTTCTGGGCGGCGTGGATCACGATCGGCGCGCTGATCGTCCACATCGGAGCGAAGATCACCACGACCAGAGCAGTGCTCGCGCGACGCGCCGAACCCGCGCCGATCGCCGCGGACGACCCTGCTGCACGCGACGGGCTCAGCCGGCGCGGGTTCCTGGCAACGATCGGGGCCGCCTCGGGTGTGCTCGTCGTTGCGACCGTGGGCGACACCGTGCGCCCCCTGAACCGCATCTCCGTGCTGGCGCCGCGCCGCCTCGGGATCGGCCCGCAGGGGCGGCCGGTGAACCGGTCGGCGGCGGCCGCAGGAGTGCTCGACAGTGCGCGCGACCCGGGCTACCGCCTGGTCGTCGACGGCCGGGTCACCCGGCCTCTTGCCCTTTCGCTCGACGAGCTGCGCGGCATGCCGCAGCACGAGGCGATCCTGCCGATCGCGTGTGTCGAAGGCTGGAGCTACTCGGCACGCTGGTGCGGAATACGCGTCCGCGACCTCCTGCAGCTCACGGGAGCTCGCCCGCTGGCACATGCGCGCGTGGAATCGCTCGAGTCGTACAGCATCTACGGGTCGTCTCCGTTGAACCGCCTTCAGGCCCACGACCCGGACACGCTCCTCGCATTGGAGCTCGACGGGAACCCGCTGGCACCGGACCACGGGTACCCGCTGCGCCTCATCGGGCCGAACCGGCCCGGCGTCGACCAGACGAAGTGGGTGCACCGGCTGGTGGTGCTGTGAACCAGCCGCCCACCGACCGCGACACGACGCGGCCCGCGTACTCGCGGCTGTTCTGGCCGTGCGTCCTCGTCGGGTGGGCCTTCGTCGCCAACGGCGTCCGCGGCCTGCTCGAGAACCATCGCGTCGTGCGCCTCAGCGGGTTCCTCCGCGTGTTCATCGGTGCGCTGCTCGTACACGACCTGCTCCTCGCTCCGTTCGTGATCGCAGCGGGCACGGTCGTGTCGCGCGTCGTTCCGCGGCCGGCACGTGCCGGCATCCAGGCCGGGCTGATCATCTCGGGCGTCGTCGTGCTCTTCGCGTTTCCATTCGTGCGGGGATACGGCCGCATCCCGGACAACCCGACCATCCTGCCGCGCAACTACGCCGAAGGCCTCGTGGTCGTGCTCGTGGCGGTGTGGTTGGGGGTGCTCCTGGTTGGCGCGGCCGCTTCGGGCCTGTCACGCCGCCATGCAAACTGACACGCGCATGGCCGCGGCCGACGGCCGCACCGACCGCGTCGTCAGCGTGCTCTTCACGGTCGCGGGTGCGAGCTTCGTCGGGTTGTATCTCTGGGTCGTCGCGCACCGGCTTTTCTATCCGTACGAGCTGCAATGGATGGAAGGCGGAAGCGTCGAGCTGGTGAGCCGGCTCCTTCACGGCCGCCCGCTGTACGTGTCTCCGACGCTGCGGTTCACTCCGTGGCCGTACCCGCCGCTGTACCACGCGCTGAGTGCCGTCGTGGCCTGGTTCACCGGCGTCGGCTTCCTGCCCTTGCGGCTCGTGTCGGTCGTGGCGTCGCTCGGAGTGCTGGTCGCGATCTTCGTGCTCGTACGGGCCGAGACGGGTGACCGTGCGGTCGCAGTACTCGCCGCGGGCGCATACGCGGCGACGTTCCACCTCGCGGGTGCGTGGGCCGACATCGGGCGGGTCGACTCCTTGTGGTTGCTCCTGTGTCTGATTGCGATCGTCGTGGCGCGGCGCGCGTCGACGGGCCGCGACGGCATCGTGGCCGGCGTCACACTGTTCCTCGCCGCGTTCACCAAACAGGACGGCCTGATCGTCGCGGTGCCACTCGCCGCAGCGTTGCTCGCGACTCGTCGCCGGGCCGGCGAGGCCGCGCTCGGCTCGCTCGCATTACTGCTCGTGGCGTCGACATGGGCGATGAACGTCGTCACGCACGGCTGGTACGGGTTCTTCGTCGGCCGCGAGTTGGTCGCCCAGCCTTTCCTCGGGCGCCAGCTCACCGGCTTCTGGATACATGACATCCTCGGCCCCCTTCCGGTGCTCGTGGCCCTGACCATCCTCGGTTGCACCGTGCTCGTGCGGAGCGCGCGAGGCGAGTGCGCGACGCAGCGGATCGTCGTCGCCGCGGGATTGGCCGGCCTCGTCGCTGCAGGCTGGGTCGGGCGCCTTCACAGTGGCGGGTTCGCGAACGTGCTGATGCCGGCATACGCCGGTGTCGTCGTGCTCGCGGGCATCGGGCTGAGCTGCGCTCGCCGTCGCGCGGTGCGAGCAAAGCACGCCGTCGCACGACACGCCGCGACTGCGTGCCTCGTCGTTGCGCTCGCTTGGCAATTCGCGCATGCCGCCTACCCCGTCGCGGCGCAGATCCCGACCGCGAGCGACGCGCGGGCCGGCGACCGCTTCGTCGAACTGGTTCGGCGGCTGCCCGGTCACGTCGTCGTCCTCATCCATCCCTGGTACGCGACCGTCGCGCACAAGGGCGACTTCGCCGCGGGCGCCGCGGTACAGGACCTGCTCCGTTCGCGCCCGAGCCTGGCGCGTCGGGCACTCGTTCGCGACGAGCGCACGGCACTCCTTGCTCCCGACATCGGCGCGGTGATCCTGGACCAGGCACCTGACCCCGTCCTGGCTCGACAACTCGCCGTCGCGTACCGCGCGTTGCCGCAGGAGGTGATCGCCGGCCGAGCCTTCTTCCCGGTCACGGACCTCCGGTTGCGGCCCTCGTTCATCTACGTGCGCCTGCCTCCGTACGATCCGCCGCTGCGACCGCCCTTGCGCTCCACCGGGAGATGACAACTGCGACTGCGACAACGACCCGCTCATCCCAACTCGCACCAAACGGAAGGTCGGCTGTCGCGGGTCGCGCAAGTCACCCGTGCCGATCACCACGCTCACTCGCGCGAAACGATCGTACGGAACCGGTTGTGAACTCAGTCACCCGTACGGGTGATTCGCGAGCGGACGGAGTGGGAACACACCCGCCATGCCGAGACCGATCCGTGTCGCACTCGTCGACGACTACAGCATCGTGCTTGCCGGCCTGGAGGCACTGCTCGCACCCCACCGCGACAAGGTCATCGTCGCGCAGTCCACAGTCGACACGACTCCGCGCGAAGACGTCGACGTGACGCTCTTCGATACGTACGGCGAGCGTATGACCTACGAAGCGCGGGTGCGCGCGTTGGCAGCTGATCCGTGCGCGGGCGCGGTCGTGGTCTTCAGCTTCTCTGACGAACCCGCGCTCGTGCGGCGCCTGATGCGCGCAGGCGCGCACGGATTCATCTCGAAGACGGCGCCTCCGGATGTCATCGTCGAGGGGCTCGTGGCGGCCGCGGCCCGGGAGAGCGTGATGATCACGCAACGCTCCCACCGGGCCGGGATCTCGCCGCCCCTTACTTGGCCCGGTCGCGAGGACGGATTGACCGAACGAGAAAGCGAGATCCTCGCCCTGTTGCCGACGGGCATGACCAACGCCGAGATCGCGCAGCAGCTCTACGTGAGCCCGAACACCATCAAGACCCAACTCCGCAGCCTCTTCGCCAAGATCGGCGTGCGCAACCGGGTCGAAGCAGTCGCGGTCGCGCACAAGGGCATGCTGGGCGAGCAGGGGCGTCTCGGCTGACGCCCCACGTCCTGGTCTGGGTTGTCCGTTGTCGATCAACTCGCGAAGGCCGCGTTCGCAATCGGTGTCGTCGGGCTCGTCTGCGGGTCGATCTGCCTCGCCGCGCGGCGCGGCGCACCCGGCGAGGCTGACCGCCGTCGGGCGCGGACCTGCTCAGCGGTTCAGCAGCAGGATCAGCACGACGGTCACTGCGAGCGAGATGAGCAGCGAGCCGAGACAACCCAGGCGGTTGGAGAAGAAGATGAACATGGGATCAGCCCGGCAGCGTTTCGCCTCCGGTAGGTGCGAGCACCTCACCGGTGTAGTAGCTCGACAACGTCTCCGACGCGAAGAAGACGTATGACGGTGCGATCTCGTCGGGTTGCGCCGCCCGTTGCAACCCTCGACCCACGTAGTCGCGCATCTCGTCGTGCGGCTCCGGTTGCATGTCGCCGGAGCGGCCGGGATACGGCTGCTGCTGAGGTGGAAACTGCTCGTCTGACACGGGTGATCGCCTCCCGGAGTACCGCTTGTGCAACCCGGATGTACCGAAGCCAGGGTCGCTTCAACCACCTACCCGGGGGTCGGGGCCCCCACTCGTGCGGTCCTGCTTCCTCACGACGTGAAACTCCACGCGATAGACGAGGGTGTCATCGTGGATCGGACCGGCATGCGCTGCGCGTCGACGAAGGGTCTCGAGGTCGGGCTCGCCCGTTCGGGCCAGGTCCTCGTCTGTGATCGACGAGAACGGCAACACCTCGATCTCGTCGATCTCAATCGTGACGGAACCGCTCCGGTAGACACCTCCGACCTTGACCTTCGGCCTCGACCAGAGGCGATAAGAGAGGGTGATGGTTCCGTCCGCTACTCGGTCGAAGATCTCCGGGCTGAACTGCACACCGAAATTGTGTCGCCTCACGCAGACGCCGTGTCGATTCCGGCGGGCTGAGTGGCATGAGGAGCGAGCACACCGAGCCCGCGCCAGGAGTTCGGACGCCTGCCTACGAGAGGTGCTCCCGCAAGAACCCGATCGTGCGATCCCACGACAACTCGGCGGCGTGTTCGTCGTATGACACGGGTCGAGTGTCATTGAAGAAGGCGTGCTGCGTGCCCCAATAGATGTAGATCTCCGCGTTGCTCATCCCGGCGAACCATTCCGGAAAGTGGGCCGGAAGCGCGGGCCAGTTGTGCTCTTCGTGCTCGGCGACGTGGACGAGGATCGGGGTCTTGATGCTGCGCTCACCTGAATGAGGCCAGACGCCGTAGTAGGCAACGGTCGCGTCCACCCGGCATCTCGCCGACGCAGCGAGCGACAGTGCACCACCCACGCAGAATCCGACCGTCCCGACCTTCGGGCGACCTCGTCGACGCAGTTCCGCAACCGTGCTCGCCACTTCGCTGATCGCACGTTCGCGGTCGAGAGCCATCAACAGCCTCTCGGCGTCGTCCGGCTCCGTGTTCGGGACCGTCGCACCGTGATACAGATCCGGCGCGACAGCAGTGAAGCCCAGGGCGGCGAACCGATCGCATACGTCCTTGATATGGGGAACGAGGCCCCACCATTCGTGCAAGACGACGATGCCCGGACCACGGCCGTCCGCCAGGTACCCCGTCAGGTCGTCGAACGCGACCATCTCGCCCATCGGGTCTTCTCTACCAGACATGGCCTGCGTACCGGCGCCTGAGCCATGTCGACTGCGGCATCTCCTCTTGTGAGCGGGACAAGAGTTGCCCGCGCCGCGAGCCGCGGCCCAAATCGCGACGCAGCGCTTCGTCGTCGTCGGCGTGGGTAGATCGGTGCCGCACGTCTGAGCCGACGCGAGAACGAGAGTTGTGACGGTGTCGACCTCGCCGCGAAACCTCGAAGATGAACCGGGCACTGTGGGGTCGGTCGAAGAGCTCGCAAGGCTCGTCGGCGACCGGCGCGACCTCTACTTGCGATGGTCGCGGGGACCCGAGGCTGATGCGGGCCATCGGAGCCGGGACGCGCTGACCGGGGTGGAGTTGCCGGGTCTCTCGGTGAACGCGCTCGCGGTCGAGCCATGGTGGGGCGCCCGCTCTCGTGAGGTATGGGTCGCCCGACGCCTCTACGACTATCAGCATCTGCAACATCGTGGCGGCCGGCGCCGGTCGGCATGGGTGTTCACCGGACGAGAATGCGGACGGGGCCCGGACAACGAACCGCTGATCGATCAGGCCGAGCCGGTCGCGCGGGTGGACCGTGCGGTCGTCGACGAAGCCCGACAGATCATCGAGACGCTGGCCGACGACTGGGGCTCACTCGCCCGCACCGACCCCGACGCGTCAGGACCTGCACGCTGACGGCGGTTTTTTGCCGCTCTCCTGGTACGAGGAACGCACGGTCGGGGTACACGAGTGGTTGGGCAGGGTCCGGCCGAGCCGGGGCGTTGAACCCGGTACGACTGCTGACGGCCCGCAGAGCGCCGTGGGGTTGGTCTCTCTTCTCCCCACGGTGCTCTTGCATCTGCGGCCGCCCCGCGCAGTCGTGGCCGCGCGCTACGAGCTCCCCGGCCGAATGGCTTCGACCGGAGAGCTCGCAGCGGAGCCGTTCCGTCAGCGGACGCGGTTGATCGAGCCGACGAGACCGTCTTGCTCGTCGTTGATTCCGGCGCTGAACAACAGCGTCTGCCGGCCGCCGGTCGTGGACGTACCGACGATCAGCCCCCAGAGGTCGTCGATGGTGATCGGCTGTCCCTGCTCGTCTCGGAGTTGACCTTCGAACTCGCCCGACTGTCGACCGTACGCACTGATCCGCCCGTCGCCGAAGTTGCCGACGAGAAGCTTGCCGGCGAACCGACCGAACCCTTCAGGCGCGATGGCGAGTCCCCATGGCGAGTTGAGCGCGCCATGGGAGACAAGGCGTCGCACGAGAACGCCTTCCGGCGTGTAGACGTCGATGAACCCGTTGCCCGGGCCGGCCATGTCGTCGTGCATGTCGGGCATCTTCTGCAGCGCGTACGTCACGTACAGACGCCCGTCGATCGCCTGGATGCCGAACGGCGCGAACCCTGCCGGCAGGTTCGGGTCACGGAAGTCGCCGTCGAGGTGTGCCGGATGAAAATGCTGGTCGAAGACGTCGACGGTACCGTCGTGGAAGTTGGTGGCGTACAGGAAGGCTTCGCCGTCCGCGTGGGCGAGGGCGAGTCCTTTGTAGACGGCGGTCGGCGAGCTGAACTCGACCTGCGCGGTGGACATCCCCGCGCTGACGGGATCCGCCTTCTGGTTCCACGCGCTGATCTGTCCGGACTCGGACGAGAAGATGAACGCCGCCGGGCCCGACCCGGCATTCGAGGTGACGGTGAAGTCGTCGGTGGGATTGAACACCTGCCCGGTGGGGCTCGGACCATCGCCGGTCGAAGCACGGCCGCCGGGCAGCGTCACCGTCAAACCTGCGTTGGCGACGGTGGTGCCACCGACGTTGATCCGGTACACCGTCGCCACGCCGGCGTTGTTGTCTGCCACCCACAAGGGACGTCCGGGCCCGAGCGCGAGCCCCCACGGATTCTTCAAGTTCGCGTCGACGAGCTGCGCGCCCTGATCGGTGCGGCTCGAGATCAGGTTCGTCTGATGGAACTCGTTGTGACGGTTCCCCGGGTCCGAGCGTGACGCGCCCGCTACGGGAACCGCCATCGCCAGTGCCACGACGACTCCCATCGCTACGAACAACGAGCTCAACAGGTGACGCGCGCGAACGCGAGCAGCCATAGCGCTGACCTCCCACTCCGAGATGTGATCAGCGCGTTCTACGGACGAGCGCCTGCGAGGGATTCAATCAACGCCGATGTTCACCGGTTGGCAACCGGTGAACTCGTGGGGCTCTACCGCGCGCGCTCGTGCGGCGTCTCGAGCGCTCGACGGTTCAGGTGAGTTGCTGGGTCAGCGCGGTCGCGAGCCACTGCTGGTAGCGCTTCGGCGTCCAACCACGGTCGCCGACGAGAAGGCGATAGACCTCGGGAGACATGAGCGCGTGGATGAGATCGGCCGCGTCGCGTTCTCGCAGCCCCGGCTTCAGCGCGCGAGCGCGCGAGAGTGAGCGCGCGATCCGGCCTTGACCTCGATCGCGCTGTCGTCGAATCTCGTCGAGAAGTTCCGCTGCCGCGGGATCGGAACCCGCCGCGCTCATGAGGACGAGGTAGACGTCGCTGGTCCGCTGGTTGATCGCGGCCGTGACGCCGGCGAA
>JAMXLJ010000046.1 GCA_024281095.1 Acidimicrobiia bacterium
TCGAAGTCGACGGTCGCGACCCACGCCTCGTAGAAGCCGGCGAGATACTCGATGAGCGATGCGGGCGCGCCGGCCACGATCCCGTCGAAGTCGTGCGGATACCGCTGGGCCTCCTGCAACGCGTTGCGACCACCCTCGGAGCATCCGTCGAAGTACGAGTAGACCGGACGCTGCCCGTAGAACTCGTGCATGAGCGCCTTGGCTGCCACCGCGAGGAGGTGATTCGCCCGGTACGCGTAATCGACGCGCAGCGCCGGATCGGTACCGAAGCTGCCGTCGTTCGTACCGCCGTAGACATGCCCCTCGTTCGTGCCGGCCCGGGCGAATTCACCGTTGGCAAGCGGTACGCAGTTGGCCGCGGCGAGGTCGTAGATGTTGACCGCTCCACAGAGCCCCTCGCAGCCGTTCTGCAGGTAACGCTGCCGCCACGTCTGCGTCGGCAACGTGAGCTGGAACTGGATCTGCGGCGCAATCACTCCGTCGACACGGCAGGCGGGGTGACCGTCGGCCGTCGTCATCGAAGTCGCGGTGATTCCGGTCGCCGCACCGACCGCGACCGACACGTCGACATCGGCGAGCTGCGTGCAGCTCATCTTCGGGAGCACGACGCCGAGGACTCCTCCCCGTGTCGTGGCGGCTGCGTGCGCACCCGGCCGGTTCGCGGCACCGCCCGCCTCCGTGCGTTCTGCCCCGGCCTGTCCGGCGACGGCCGCAATCACCATGACGGTGACGAGACCCACGACGACCGCGACATGACCCCGCGACGCCCGCGTTCGTTCGACCTTCACGTTGCACCCCCCTCACGCCGCAGCGGCCGTCACTCGACGGGCGCACGCGTTGGAACGATTCTTCCCGTCACAAGGCGGGGAGATCGTCCGAACTTCGGAGGGCGCTACGACGCGGGCGGGATGTTCTGGTTGAGGCGGAAGAGGTTCGTGGGGTCCCACTTGGTCTTGAGATCCCGGAGGCGCCCGTACTTCTGCGGGCCGAACGCGGCCTCGACCCGGCCTTGGCCCTCGTCGCCGAGGAAGTTCAGGTACGCGCGCCCGCTCGTCCACCGCTTCATCGAGCCCGAGAGGTCCTTGGTGTACGCAATGTTCTTCTCGGACTCGGCCGGGTCTTCCCACATCGACAAGTAATGGATGTTGAACGCGGCCTGACGCTCGCCGAACGCCATGGCGTCCTCGTCGACACGCCCTATCGCGCCGCCGCCGGGGATGACGATCATCTGTGAGAAGGGCGACACCGGAATCGTCGCTCTGGCCACGAACACGTCGATCGCTTCGTCGGGAAGTGCGTCGTAGAAGTCACCGGTCCAGTAGTTCAACCGGCCCTTCGGATTCGCGGGATCGAGCAACTGCTGCACCGCGACGTACGGCATGGGCTGGAGCATGTCGAGCGCGGGCCCGAGATCGCGTAGCGGCTGATACGCGGCCGCACCGTCGTCGGCCGGCCCGGCGTAGCAGGCGACCACACCGATGACCGGCTGGCCCTGCACCTCCTTCGGGACGAAGTCTTCCGGCGGCGCGCAGATGAACGCCATGGCGCTGCCGACCTCGTCGGGGGCGTCGTGCACGAAGTCGCGGTATGCGCGCAACAGCTCCACGCCGCGCTCGGCCGGGAACACGAGCATCCCGCCGAAGACGATCGGACCGAGCTCGTGGAGCCGCAACGTGAACTCGGTGACGATCCCGAAGTTGCCACTGCCGCCACGCAAACCCCAGAACAGGTCGGCGTTCTCGTCCTCCGACGCCGTGACGATGCGCCCGTCCGCGGTGACGACCTCGGCCTTCACGAGGTTGTCGCACACGAGACCGAACCGGCGCTCGAGCCAGCCGCTCCCACTGCCGAGCGCAAGGCCCGAGATGCCGGTGGTGCTGACGCGACCGCCGGTGCACGCGAGCCCGTGCTGTTGCGTCGCGGCGTCGAACTCACCCCACGTCAGCCCGGCCTGCGCACGCGCGATGCGCGCATCACCGTCGATCTCGATGCGCTTCATCCCGCGCAGGTCGACGACCACACCGCCGTCGCACATCGCCGCGCCGGTGACGCCGTGGCCGCCTCCGTGAACCGCGAGCGGCAACTGCTTGTCGCGCGCGAGGTTCACCGCCGCGACGACGTCGCCGGCGCATGCACATCGGGCGATGACCGCAGGCCGCCGGTCGATCATCCCGTTGAACAACTTCCTGGCGTCGTCGTAGCCGGCACCGCCCGGATGGAAGAGGGCGCCCTCGAAGCCGGGCAGTTGGAAGACGGTGGTCGCCTGAGTCATGGGGGCCTCCTGCTCCAGGCCGCACGGTCGGGACCCGTCTGGCCGGGTCCGCATGAACCTTTCGCACCGAAGCGTGCCGTGGATCACGGCGCGGCGCCAGGAAATCTTGCGGTTTCTCCAAACCACCGGAGCGCCGGGAGTCTGACCCGCCCGACCGGACAAAGCGGACAGCGCTCCGCGCCGTCCCGAGGGCCGACCGCGGGGATCAGTCTCGGGGCGCCTGCTCGCCCACCACGACGAAGAGGCCCCCGAGAATGGCCAGGTTCTTGGCGAAGTGCGTGCGCTGCTGCGCGCGCCGGGTCGGATCGTCCACTTCCCAGAACCGGTGGCCCCCGACGGTCGTCGGCACGAGCGACGCAGCCAGAGCACACGCGGCAAGGCGTGGGAGTCGGTTCGTCACGAGCAACAGGCCCGCGGCGACCTGTACGGCCGCGTTGGCGCGCACGACGGTGACGTTGTCGTCCGGCACCACTGGCACCACGTCGCGGATCTTCTCGATGGTGTCCCCCGCGACGTCCGCACGCCCTTCAGGTTTGCGCAGCACGTCGATCCCACTCTGCACGAACATCCAGCCGAGGAGCGCATGGCCGAGACGTCGGATCAGTCGCATGCCGTGAGTATTCCCCTCGGTTCCCTCCCCCGATCGTGCGAGATCACGCGGCAGGCGGCACAAGCCGCGGTGGACGCTGCTGCCGGTATCCTTGATCGGTTTCCGAGAACCGAGGAGGTGACGGTCTTGCCAGGCGAGCCCCCGAGTAGTCCCAGCCCGCCCGACCGTCGCCCGTTGCGCGCGGCTCACTGAGCTCCCGCCTCCGAAGGCCACGGGCCGGGCACAACCCAACGGGGACGACGTCCCCGCCCGTCCGTCTGCCCGAGGAGGCTTCCTTGGTACGCCGACCGCCTTCCCCCGCCGGCGCGCTCCGACGCCGCCGGCGCGCCCGCTCCGAACAGCTCCTCGCTCGCCGCGCCGTGCGCGAGTCGTTGGTGTCGCTCGCGGGCCTGATCGGTCGCCCCGTGCGGCACCAGGGCGGAGCCGAGATCGGCCGTCTCGTCGACGTGGTCGCCCGATGGGACGGCGTGACCCGCTACCCGCCGATCACCGGGCTCGTCGTGCGCGTCGCGCGGCGGCTGGCGTTCGTCCCCGCCGGCCAGATCGGCGAGCTCACCCACGACGGCGTGATCCTCAGCTCGGCCCGACTCGACCTGCAGGACTTCGAGCGCCGCCCGGGCGAAGTGATGCTCGCCAGGGACGTCCTCGACCATCAGCTCGTCGATGTCGACGGCGTGCAGGTGATCCGGGCGGCCGACCTGTACCTCGCGCCGGTGCTCGGACGCATTCTGCTCGTCGGCGTCGACGTCAGCGCGGCCTCGCTCGTGCGGCGTCTCGGCCCGTCACGTTGGCGCACCCGCCCGACACCGGAACGCGTGATCGACTGGGCGTCGATCCAACCGTTCAGCGACCCGCAGGCACTGGTTCACCTGCGCGTCCCACACTCCGGCCTGCGCGCGCTCAGCGCGGGAGAGCTCGCCGACCTCCTCGAGGATCTGGGCCGCGACGAACGTCAGGAGTTGCTCGAGTCGCTCGAACCCGAGGCCGCAGCGGACGCGCTCGAGGAGATGGAGCCCGGAGAGTTGGAGGCGCTGCTGCGCGAGGCCCCGCCCGAGCAGGCCGCCGCGCTCGTCGCGGCGATGGAACCCGACGAAGCCGCCGACGCCCTTCGCGGGCTCGCCGGCGACGAGAGGGCCGAGCTGTTCGAGAACATGGAGCCCGAACGGGCTCAGCAGCTGGCCGGTCTGCTCGAGTACCCCGCCAGCACCGCGGGCGGGATCATGACGACCGAAGTCGTCGTCGTCCCCGCGAGCGAGACGATCGCCGGTGTCAAGCGACGTCTCGCCGAGATGCAGGATCACAAGACCGACATAGACGCGGTCGCAGTCGTCGACGGCGAGGGGCGGTTGCTCGACGACGTCGCGCTGTTCGACCTCCTCCTCACCCCCGACGACCGGCATGTCGGACAGCTCGTCGACGAGGAGTGCGCGGTCGTGACGCCCGACACCCCACTCGACGACGTCGCGCAGCGTCTCATCGAGTCGCGCTGGTCGTCGATCCTCGTCGTCGACGACGATCGACCCGTCGGACGGATTCTCGCCGACGACGTCATCGACGCGCTCGTTCCCGGACGCGGTCGGTTCCACTTCCCGAGGCTGTTGCAGTGATCGGAGTCGGTGAACGCGACGAGATCGACGCGCCGCGGCGTCGTATCCGCCGCCGCACCCGGTTCCTCGCCTACCTGGCGATCGCCGGGCCGGGCCTCATCGCGGCGAACGCGGGCAACGATGCCGGTGGTATCGCGACGTACGCGTCGGCGGGGTCGCAGTTCAAGTACCGCACGTTGTTCTTCATGGTGCTCGTCACCGTCGGTCTGATCGTCGTGCAGGAGATGAGCGCACGCCTGGGCGCCTTCACCGGCAAGGGACTTGCCGCGCTCATCCGCGAGCAGTTCTCGGTGCGGTTCGCCGCGCTCGCGCTGGGCTGCCTGCTGCTCGCCAATCTCGGCCTCGTCGTCTCCGAGTTCGCCGGCATCGGCGCCGCGCTCGAGCTGATCGGAGTGTCCCGCTACATCTCGGTGCCGCTCGCGGCGATCGGCCTCTGGGCTCTCGTGATGTTCGGCTCCTACCGCTACGCGGAACGCGTCTTCCTCATCCTCTCGCTCGTGTTCCTGGTGTATCCGATCGCCGCGATCCTCGGGCACCCGAACTGGCACGATGTCGCCGTCAACACCGTCGTGCCCCACTTCATCGCGAGCAAGGACTTCATCTTCCTCGGAGTCGCCCTCATCGGCACGACGATCTCGCCGTACATGCAGCTGTACACGGCCGCAGGTGTGGTCGACCGCGGCATCGGGCCGGACGAGTATCGCCTCGAGCGGATGGACGCGGTCGGTGGCGCCATCTTCGGCGACATCATCGCGATGTTCATCATCATCGCCACTGCCGCCGCGATCGGTGGCCACGGGCCGCTGACCACCGCGAAGGAAGCAGCCGAAGCGCTCAAGCCCGTCGCGGGAGCAGGCGCAGAACTGCTCTTCGCGGTCGGACTGCTCGGTGCGTCCGCACTTGCGGCCGCGGTGGTGCCGCTGTCGACGTCGTACGCGATTTCCGAGGCGGTCGGCGTCGAGCGTTCGGTGTCGCGGCGTTTTCGTGAGGCCAGACTCTTCCTCGGCCTGTTCACGTTCCAGGTCGTCGCCGGCGCGGCCGTCGCGCTCACGCCCGTGAACCTGATCCGCCTGCTGATCGGCACCCAGGTGCTGCAAGGATTGATCACGCCCATCGTCCTCGTGTTCATCGTCACGCTGGCCGACCGCCGCGACGTACTCGGACCGGCCGCGAACGGACCGACGTTCCGCGTCGTCGCGTGGGCCTCCGTGCTCGCGGTGGCTGCGCTGTCGACGCTGCTGCTCGCGCAAACCGTCCTCGGGTGGTTCGGCATCGCGTGACGGCCGCGGTCAGGCGGCACACGTCACACGGGCGCGACAGGATCCGCGAGGCCTTCCTCGGCGCGCTCCACCGCGGGGTTGCGCACCATGCCGAACAGCGCGACGACGACGATGATGGAACCGACGATCTCGACCGGCCCGAGCGATTCGGCGAAGCAGAACCATGCCGCGACTGCGACGAGCGGCGGCTCGGCGAGCAGCAGCGGCGCGGACACCGACGCCGGCACGTAGCGGTGGGCCCACGTCATGAGCACGTGTGCGGTGGTGCCGGACACCATCGTGAGCGCGGCGTAGCCGGCAGCCGCCGCCGGCAGGCCCAGACCACCGGCCTCCACGGCGGCAACGGGTGTGAGCAGCACCGCCGCGGCTGCGAGCACGCCGAGCATGAACGCGAACGGGTCGACCGCGAATCGCGCCCGCAACACCCGTCCGTAGAGGAACCATCCCGCGTTGACGACCAGGCTCACGACTGCGACGACGTCGCCGGCGAGGCTCCAGTTGCCACTACCGGACGCCGCGCTCGAGACGAGGATCGTGCCGGCGATCGCTACCGTCGCGATGGCGAACTGGCTCGGCGCCACGCGTTCACCAAGCACGGCGACCGCGAACACGATGATCAACACCGGCTGCAGCGACGTGATGAGCGTCACGTCGAGCAAGCGGGTGAGGCCGATCGCCGCGAACGCGGTCGCCGCGCCGCCGGCGAAGAACGCGCCACCGCCCGCGAGCAGAACGCTCCAGCGAGCAAGGCTCATCCCGCGGGGCCACAGTTGGGTATCCGGGTCGCTTCGATGCCGCCATCCGACGACGAGCGCGAGCGGAGGAAGCGCGAACCACAACCTCCATGCGGTGAACACCAGCGCGTCCGCGTGTGCGGCCCGCACGAACAGCGTCGACGCGGACCAGCCGATCACCGCGAGGACGACGGCCCCGAGCGCCCGGCCGTTGGTGACCGCGGCGAC
>JAMXLJ010000047.1 GCA_024281095.1 Acidimicrobiia bacterium
GCGTTGCGGATCACCACTGGACGGCCGTCGGGGCGACGCACGACGACCTCGAAATCGGCCCGCGGGGGGCGGCCGAGCAGTTCGGTGAGCGCGGCGACGTCGCCAGGAGATCGCGGCACGCCTCGCAGTGTAGGAGCGCGAGAGAATCGGGTCAGGGTGCGGGTGGGAGCGATCCTGACGGGCCGGCAGGGGGCACGGTCGTCGTGGTCGTCGTGGTCGGCGGCGCCGGGATCGCGGTGTACGGGTGCTCGCCGGGCAGCACGTAGCCGAACTTCGAGCGGGCGACCTTCTCGATCTCGCTGTCGTCGTGGAGGCGAGCGACCTCGCGATCGAGGCGGGCGTTCTCCCTCTGGAGCAGCGCGAGGCTCGAGCTCGCCGAGCGAACCTGCTGGCGCGACGACCACCACATGCGGGTCGGGAACACGAAGAGGAACATCCCGGCCACGAGCGCCAGCGACGCGAGCACCACACGAACGGTCGCGGCGCGTGACCGCAGCGCCTCAAGCACGACGGCTACGCACCTGTTGGGGAAGTGCCGCGCCGCCGAGGTACTCGGCGGTCTCGCCGAGCTCGCCCTCGATGCGCAGCAACTGGTTGTACTTCGCGACGCGGTCGCTGCGCGCCGGCGCACCCGTCTTGATCTGGCCGCAGTTGGTCGCAACCGCGAGATCGGCGATCGTGTTGTCCTCCGTCTCACCGCTGCGGTGCGACATCACGGCCGTGTAACCGGCTCGCGAAGCAACCGCCATCGTGTCGAGGGTTTCGGTGAGCGTCCCGATCTGGTTCACCTTGACGAGGATCGAGTTCGCCACGCCGCGGGCGATGCCATCGCGCAACCGTTCACTGTTCGTGACGAAGAGGTCGTCGCCGACGAGTTGCACCGTCTCGCCGAGACGGCGCGTGAGCTCGGCCCATCCGTCCCAGTCGTCCTCCGCCATACCGTCCTCGATCGACACGATCGGATACCGCGCCACCAGATCGGCGAGATAGTCGACGAACTCGGCCGAGGAGAACTCCTTGCCCTCCCCGGCGAGCACGTAGCGGCCGTCGGTGAAGAACTCTGTGGAGGCGACGTCGAGTGCGAGGGCGATCTCGTCGCCCGGGGTGTAGCCGGCGGCTTCGATGGCTTGCAGCAGCAGCCGAAGTGCTTCCTCGTTCGACGGCAGGCTCGGAGCGAAGCCTCCCTCGTCTCCCAGGCCGGTCGACAAGCCGCGCTCGTGCAAGAGCCCGCGCAACGTGTGGTACGTCTCGGCACCCCACCGGAGTGCCTCGGCGAAGCCGGCGGCGCCGACCGGAGCGAGCATGAACTCCTGGAGGTCGACGTTGGAGTCGGCGTGTGCGCCGCCATTCAGGACGTTCATCAACGGCAGCGGCAGCACGTGGCCGTTCACACCACCGACGTAGCGGTACAGCGGCAGGTCGAGCTCGTCTGCCGCCGCCTTCGCCACCGCGAGCGACACGCCGAGCAGCGCATTCGCACCGAGGCGCGACTTGGTGTCGGTTCCGTCGAGGTCGATCAGCTGCTCGTCGATCAGCCGTTGGTCGAGGGCGTCGAGCCCTGTGACGACCTCCGCGATCTCGCCGTGGATGTTGGCGACCGCGGTCTGCACGCCCTTGCCGCCGTAACGTGCGCCGCCGTCGCGCAGCTCGTGCGCCTCGTGGGCTCCGGTGCTGGCCCCGCTCGGGACTGCGGCCCGGCCCCGCGCACCGGTGACGAGCTCGACGTCGACCTCCACCGTCGGATTGCCCCGGGAGTCGAGGATCTCCCGTCCCCTGACCTCGGTGATGCTGCTCACGACGGGCGTGCCTCCGGGCGTGGCTCGTAGCGGTAGGGGTCGGTGGCCGATGATGCCGATGTGAAAAGTGTGACGAACTTAGTCCTTTGATGCCTGTGGTGCGGGGACACCCCGCAGCGTTTCCGGATGGTCCGAACCCTCGAGCCGTTCCCGAAAGCGTGCGGCCCAGCCCCGAAGGGCGGTCTCGCCGTCGAGCCCGAGCGAGCGGGCGAGGGCGACCACAGCCGCGAGCAGGTCGGCCAGCCGCACCTCGGCCTCGGCGGCGCCTCCGGCGAGGGCGCCGGCCGCGTCGACGACGATCGCCGATGCCTCCTGTGCCGACGGTGCCTCGACACCCAGGGCCGCGGCCCGGCCCATGAGCTTGTGCGCGTAGAGCAGCGCGGGCAGCGCGGGATCGACGCCGGCAAACGCGGACGTCGCGCCCTTCTCGGCGCGTTCCTCCCGCTTGATCTGGTCCCAGTTGCGTTTCACGTCGTCGGTGCCGCGCACGTCGACGTCGCCGAACACGTGGGGGTGGCGCCGTACCAGCTTGTCGTGAATGCCGGCGATCACGTCGCGTACCGTGAACGCGCCGGCCTCGCGAGCGAGCGTCGCGTGGAACACGACCTGGTAGAGCAGGTCTCCGAGCTCCTCCTCGAGCTCGCGATACCGGTCCACCGGTACGTCCTCCGACGGCGCGGAGAAAGGAAGCTGCTCGATCGCCTCGACGACTTCGTAGGCCTCCTCGAGCGCGTATCGCGCGAGCGAGTGGTGCGTCTGCTCCGCATCCCAGGGACACCCGCCGGGCGCGCGGAGTCGCTCGGTCAACGCGACGAATCCCTCCATGGCCGCGCCGACGGATCGGGGCGGAAGCCACACGACCACCGCGGTGAGATGGTCGGGCTCGACCGCGCGGTCGAGCTCGCGCACCGGCAGTTCGCGCACGGACTCGTCGGGAAGGCCGAGACGCTGCATCACGACGGCCGGGGCATCGGGATCGAGCTCGTCGAGCAACGCGAGCTTCACGTCGGAGAGAACGAGCACCGAATCGACCTGGGCGATCAACACCGGTCCGGCGTCGGCGGGCAGACGCAGATCATGCGCGTCCGCGAGACGCGCGCCCGTGACCATCGGATCGATGCCGGCACGGGCCCACGCCAGATCGGAGAACGACAGGCCGGGGATCAATTCAACCCGCACGTCGTCGCGGGCCCGGAGCAGCGCGACGCTGCGCTCGGCGAGCCCGGGGTTGCCGGGCACTGCGTAGAGCACCTCGTCGTCACGGGCGGCGGCCTCGGCCAGCGCCTCCACGATCACCGGGTAGACGTGGTCGAGCGTCGTCGCGCCTTCGTACACGTGATCGAACGACCGGAACGTCAGACCTTCGCGCGCCAGATCGTCGACGGCGGGGTGACGCTTCGTGCGCACAAAGCGGTTCGGCGTCCGTTCGATCGCGCGGCGCGCGGCGGGCAGGAGGAGATCGGCACCGGCCGGCCCGAGCCCGACCACGACGATCCGCCCGGCCGTCAACCGCCCGGAATCGCGCTCGAGCCGGTCGTCGTCGTGGTGCCGGGCTTCTCGCGCACGTTCGGCGCAGCCGGTGGCGCGACCTGGAACCCCTGGGCTCCGAACTGGGGCGTGCCGTACCGCGGGTCGACGCGCACGCGGCCCTGGCGCAGCGCGGTCTCGATGGCCGCCTGGAACCGCTGCCCGGCCGCGTTTGCCGCGTCCTGCGACTGCGCTCCCGCGAGGAAGGAGCGCAGCAGGACCTCGATGCGCGCCTCCTGGTCGACGATGCGATTCTGGAACGGCGTCGGGAACGCCCGGAACACCTCGGGAGTGAACTGCTGCTGTTCGAGGTTGGTCCGTGCGGTCGCGCGGTCCGCCGCCGTGACGTGCAGGTGCCGCCGGTCGAACTCACGGTCGATGACGACCTGGCGAACGAGGACGGTGAGCCAGCTCGCGGAGATCGCCGCGTTCAGCGTGCCCTTCGGAGTCGACGCGAGCTGGATCCTCGGGTCGCTGCGCAACGCCTTGTTCTTGCTGATCGCGTCGAGGTCGCGGTTGAGGTCGTGGCGGCTGATGTCGTGTCCGGCGACCGTCGCCGCCGATGCCGTGGTGGAACCACAGCCCGCGAGCATGGCGATCAGCGCGGCGGACGCGAGGAGACACGCGGGACGTACACGGGTCATGGCGCCGCGGATGCTACCGGTGCGGCGACGGATTCAGGGAACAGCTCCTGGAGCAAGCCGGTGAGAAAGGCTGCGGGCGACTCCCGGGGCGGAACCGGCACCGCGAGCTCGCCATCGGCCTTGGCGACCGCCTTCGCCGCGAGCCGCCGCAGGCGGACCTTCTGCGACTCACGCAGCTCGACCGGTTGGAGCCGGGCCATGTTGCGGGCCACGGTGACACTGCGGATCCCGAGCCTCACGCACTCGGCCCGCAGGGCCGCGACCTCGAGCAGCGCCTCGGCCGGCGGCGGCAGCGGGCCGTACCGGTCGAGCCACTCGTCGCGGATGTCCTCGACGTCGCCATGGCTCGTGACCGCGGCGAGCCGGCGGTAGGCCTCCATCCGCACGTCGTCGCGACTCACGTAGTCCCGCGGGAGGTTCGCGTCGACGGGCACGTCGATGTTGACCTCGAACGGCTCCGGTGGCCGCTCACCCGTGAGCTCACCGACTGCCTCGGTGACCATCTCGCAGTAGAGGTCGAAGCCGACCGCGGCGATGTGACCGGACTGCACACCACCGAGGAGGTTTCCGGCGCCCCGGATCTCGAGGTCGCGCATCGCGATCTTGAAGCCGGAGCCGAGATCGGTGAACTCGCCGATCGTCTTGAGCCGTTCGTAGGCCTCCTCGGTGAGGACGCGGTCGGGCGGGTGCAACAGGTACGCGTACGCGCGTTGACCCCGACGGCCGACACGCCCGCGCAGCTGGTACATCTGCGCGAGGCCGAGCAGATCGGCGCGGTCGACGACCAACGTGTTGACGGTCGGCATGTCGAGGCCGCTCTCCACGATCGTGGTACAGACGAGCACGTCGTACTCGTGCTCGGCGAAGTCGAGGACGACCCGTTCGAGCTGGCCTTCGTCCATCTGACCGTGGGCGATCGCGATGCGCGCCTCGGGCACGAGCTCGCGCAGCTCCGCGGCGACGTGCTCGATGTCGTGGACGCGGTTGTGCACGAAGAACACCTGCCCTTCACGCAGGAGCTCGCGCCGGATCGCTTCGGCGACGGCGCGCTCGTCGTACTCGCCGACGTAGGTGAGGATCGGTTGTCGGTCCTCCGGCGGCGTGTTGACGAGCGAGAGGTCACGGATACCGGTGAGACTCAGCTCGAGAGTGCGCGGGATCGGGGTGGCCGTGAGCGTGAGCACGTCGACGTCCGCTCGCAGCTGCTTGATGCGCTCCTTGTGCTGCACCCCGAAGCGCTGCTCCTCGTCGACCACGAGCAAGCCGAGATTCTTGAACTTCACGTCGTCGGACAGAAGCCGGTGGGTGCCGATCACGACGTCGACATTGCCGTCGCCGACGTCCTTCACGACGCGGTCCTGTTCCTTCGGTGTGAGGAAGCGCGACAGCACTTCGACGCGCACCGGATAGTTCGCGAACCGGTCCCGGAACGTCTGCCCGTGCTGGTTCGCGAGCAGTGTGGTGGGCACGAGCACGGCCACCTGCGCGCCATCCTGCACGGCCTTGAACGCGGCCCGCACCGCGACTTCGGTCTTGCCGTAGCCGACGTCGCCGCACACGAGCCGGTCCATGGGCACGGCACGTTCCATGTCCGACTTCACGTCTTCGATCGCCTTGAGCTGATCAGGCGTCTCCTCGTACGGGAACGCCTCCTCGACCTCGCGCTGCCACGGCGTATCCGCCGCGAACACGCGTCCCGGCGTGGCGAGCCGACGACGGTACAACGACACGAGATCGGCTGCGATCTCGGCGACGGCCTTGCGCACGCGCGAGCGCGTCTTCTGCCAGTCGCTGCCGCCCATCCGGTTCAGCGTGGGGCTGTCGCCACCGGTGTAGCGGCGCACGAGCCCCACCTGATCCGTGGGGACGTACAGCTTGTCGTTGCCCTTGTACTCGATCAGCAGGTAGTCGCGCGCGGCGCCGCCGATCGCGCGCGTCACCATGCCCGCGTACCGGCCGACACCGTGCTGATGGTGCACGACGAAGTCACCGGTCTTGAGGTCGTCGTAGAAGTCGGCACCACGACGCGCGCCGCGCGGCCGGCGATGCACGCGACGCCGCCCCGTGAGGTCGGCCTCGGCCACGAGCGCCAAGCCCGACGCCGGAAGCACCGCCCCGCGTTCGAGCGGTGCGACGACGATGGAGATCGTGCCGGGCTCGAGCGACGGAGTGTCGCGGCGCGGTACGTCCAGACCTTCTTCTGCCAGCACGTCGTGGAGCCGCTGCGCGCTGCCCTGGCCCTCGGCCGCGAGGACGACCCGGAAGCTCTCGTCGCGCAGGCGGTTCAAGCGACGGGCGAGGCCCTCGACGTCGCCGACCACCGGATCGAACGCGGTCGCAGCGACGAGCGGCGTGCCCGGGCCCTCGGGCGCGCTCAACACCGACGCGACACCCGCCTTCGTGTGGGCGAGCAGGCGGTCGAACGGCAGCGAGAGCCGCGGGAGCTCCTGACCCTCGGGCACGTCCCAGGTGCTCGCGAGCGTGCCCGCGAGCGCGGCCTCCTCCTCGAGGAGGTCCGAGGCGCGGTCGCGCAGTCGCTTCGGCTCGACGAGCACGACGAGCGCGCTGCGGGGCAGCAGGTCGGGAAGCAGGTGCTCGTCGGCGACGAGCCACGGCAACCACGACTCCATCCCGTCGAAGGTCTGCCCTTCGGCGAGACGCTCCCATTGCTCACGGCCCCACGGCGCGCCCGCGATCAGGCGCTCGGCCCGGCCGCGAACCTCGTCCGTGGGCAACAGCTCGCGCGCCGGGAAGATCCAAGCCGCGTCCAGATCGGTCGTCGAACGTTGGTCGGCGACGGAGAAGGTCGACAACCGGTCGATCTCGTCGCCCCACAAGTCGATCCGCACGGGATGGTCCGCGGTCGACGGGTACACGTCGACGATGGAGCCGCGCACCGCGATCTCGCCGCGCGCCTCGACCTGGTACTCGCGCCGGTAGCCACCGGCGACGAGCCGCTCGACCAGCTCGTCGCGGTCGACCTGTTGCCCCGGTCGTACCACGATCGGCTCGACGTCCTCGACGTGCGGGCCGAGGCGCTGCACGAGTGCGCGCGCGGGAGCGACGACGACGCGCGGAAGCTGTTCGGTGTCGCCGTCGCGGCCCCGGCGCAGCCGCCACATCGTGTGCAGCCGCCGCCCCATGGTCTCGAGCGCGGGCGAGACGCGTTCGAACGGCAGCGTCTCCCACGCGGGGAACACCGCGACGTCGTCGTTGCCGAGGAAGGCGCGCAGGTCGTGGGCGAGGCGCTCGGCTTCCGCTCCGGTGGGGGTTGCGACCAGCACCGGCCGGCGCCCCGACAGCGCCCCCACCGCCGCGACGACGAGCGCGCGAGCCGATTCGGGCACGGCCACGACCGGCGCGGAACCGGACGCGAGCGCGACGACGCCCGGCTCCTCACCGAGCAGCTTGGGGATCGCGGCAAAGGGTGCGGTCATGGCGTTGAGACGGGTCGGGGGCGGAGTGGTGACGCGCGACAAGAGCCCCACTCGGGATGCACCCGGGGGGTCACTGGTGTCAACGACACTACCGGCCCGGTTCTTCCGACCCGGCGCGGCGGGCGCGCGACGATCGCGAGGTGATGTCCGCGTCGTTGAAGGGCCGGCTCCTCATCGCGAGCCCGGCACTGGCCGACCCGAACTTCGATCACACGATCGTGTTGATGGTCGAGCACGGTGACGAAGGCGCGCTCGGCCTCGTGCTCAACCGGCCGAGCGACACACCGGTCGGGGAGCTGCTTCCCGCCTGGGGCCTCGACGCCGCCGAGCCGGGCGTCGTGTTCCTCGGCGGCCCCGTCTCTCCCGACTCCGCCATCGGCCTCGCCTTCGCCGGCAACGGCGCGCCGGCCGAGTCGCCGGAAGGGTGGATCCCTCTGCTCGGCGGGCTCGGCACCGTGGACCTGACCCGTGACCCGGCGGATGTGCGCCCGCCGGTACGGGCGCTGCGGGTGTTCGCCGGATACGCGGGCTGGGCCGGGGGTCAGCTCGAGAGCGAGCTCGACGCCGGCGGCTGGTTCGTGGTCGATGCCGAGCTCGACGACGCGCTCACTCGGGAGCCCGACCAGCTGTGGCGAAGCGTGCTCCGGCGCCAGCGCGGCTCCCTGTCCTGGCTCGCCAACTTCCCCCTCGACCCCGCCACGAACTGACCCGTCGTCCACCACCTCGTCGTCCACCACCCCCTCGTCCAGTTGGGATCGAGATGGAGGCGTCAGTTGAAGCGGTTCATGGCGACGTCGACGCCGTCGCGGGCGATGGTCTCCACGGCGTCGGCCGCCCGCTCGATCGTGACGTCGATCTCGGCCCGTTCGCGCCTGCCGAACTTGTTGAGCACGTGGTCGACGCCGTGCTCCTTGCTCGGCGGCTTGCTCACCCCGATGCGGACCCGAAGGAACGCGTCGCTGTGGAGGTGCGCCTTGATGGACCGCAAGCCGTTGTGGCCGGCAAGGCCGCCACCGGCCTTCACGCGCAGCTCGGCGACCGGCAGGTCGAGCTCGTCGTGCACGATGACGATGTGTTGCGGGTCGACGCCGTAGCGGCGCGCGAGCAGGCGCACCGCCTCACCCGAGTCGTTCATGTAGGTGAGCGGGATCGCCAGCGCGACACGGCGCCCCTCCACCTTCACCTCGTCGACGAGCGCGCGTTCCTTCCCTTTGCGCAGCCGCGCGCCGTGACGCCGCGCGAGCAGCTCCACGACCTCACGGCCGACGTTGTGCCGGGTGCGCGCGTACTCGTCGCCCGGATTGCCGAGCCCGACCACGAGGAGATCCGCCGGTGTGCCGGTGCGCGGCTCGCGCGCGCCGCGGCGAAGCACCGCCTACTCGCCGGATTCGGCCGGCTCGCCGCCCTCGCCCGCGGGCGCGCCCTCGGCGGGTGCCCCGCCCTCGCCGCCCTCGGCCGCGGCCGCGGCTTCCTCTTCCTCGGCCGCGGTGACGCGCGGGGCCGCGACGGCGACCACCAGCTCCTCGGGGTCGTTCATGATCGTGACGCCACGCGGCGTGTCGAGGTCGGAGACGTGCCGCTGGTCGCCGATCTCGAGCGTGGAGACGTCGATCTCGAGTGCGGCGGGGATGTCTTCGGGCTTCGCCTCCACCGTGATCGAGAACAACTGCTGGTCGACGACCCCGCCCTCGCGGGCGCCGGCGGATTCGCCCATGAGGTGGAGGGGCACCTCCGCGGTCACTGCGACGTCGCGCCGCACGCGGATGAAGTCCACGTGTTCCAGCGACCCGCGTACGGGGTCGCGCTGGATCTGACGGGCGAGGGCGAGCACCGAGTCGCCGTCGACCTTGAGCGTGATCAGCGTGTTCGCGCCGGTGTCGGCGGTGAGGATGTGGGCGAGGTCGCGGGCCGGCACGCTCACCGACAGCGATTCGGTGCCGAGCCCGTACACGATGGCCGGGACCTTGCCTTCACGGCGCAGCCGGCCGGCCGGGCCGGAACCGCGTTCGGTGCGCTTCTCCGTGGTGAGGATGTTCTGGTCGGCCATGGCGCGCGTCGTCCTCCGGGGATGGAACCGGGAACCCGTGAGTCTAGAGCCTGCGCCGGTTGCGGGCCCAGCGGCCTCCCGGTCCGCAGGGGCGGATGTTCCGGCTAGACGTTGTCGCCGCGGAAGATCTCGCTGACCGACGTGTCCTCGAACACCGCATCGAGGGCCTCGGCCACGATCGGCGCGATCGACAGCACGACGAGGTTGTCGAAGCGCTTGTCGTCGGGGATCGGGAGGGTGTTCGTGACCACGACCTGACGCACCGGGGCGTTCTTCAGCCGGTCGACCGCGGGCCCCGACAGGAGGCCGTGCGTGGCGGCGATGAACACGTCGCTCGCGCCCCGCTCGACGAGCAGGTCGGCCGCGCTCGTGACCGTGCCCGCGGTGTCGATCATGTCGTCGACGAGGAGACAGGTGCGACCCTCGATCTCACCGACGATCTCGGTCGCCACCGCGACATTGTGCGTGCCCTTCGGCCGCCGCTTGTCGATGAAGGCGAGGTCGGTGTGCTTCTGCCCCGCACCGTTGCCGTCGGCCAGGTAGTCGGCGAACCGTCGGGCGAGCTTGCCGCCGCCCGCGTCGGGTGCGACGACCGTGACCTCGTCGTCCTCGATCTCGGTGCGCAGGTACGCGGCGAGGATGGGGACCGCCGTGAGGTGGTCGACGGGCATGTTGAAGAAGCCCTGGATCTGCCCGGTGTGCAGATCCACCGCGACGACACGGTTCGCTCCCGCGGCGGTGAGCATGTCCGCGACGAGCCGCGCGGTGATCGGCTCGCGGCCCTCGGCCTTGCGGTCCTGGCGCGTGTAGCCGTAGAACGCGCACACGGCGGTGATGCGTTTCGCCGACGCGCGCTTCGCGGCGTCGATCATGATCAACTGCTCGATGATGCGGTCGTTGATCGGCTCGCAGTGGCTCTGCAGGATGAACACGTCCGCGCCGCGGATGCTCTCGCCGTAGCGGCAGTAGAGCTCGCCGTTCGCGAACGTGGACAGCACCACGTCGCCGAGCGGGACCTCGAGGTGGCCCGCGATCTCCTCGGACAGGGCGGCGTTCCCGCGGCCCGAGAACAGCATGAGCTTCTTGCGGGGGACGACCTCCATACCCGTATCCTCGCACACCGTGGTCGCGCCGCAGGGTTTGCCGGCCGGGCGCCGCCGGGGGGCTCAGCCGCCGGCGTCGGTGTCGCGGCCGTCGCGACGCTCTGCCCAGTGCTCCTCGATCCGAGCGGGCACGCCCTTGGCCATCGCGCCCGGCGGAACGTCGCGGTTCACCACGGCGCCGGCGCCCGTGTAGGCGCCCTCCCCCACCTCGACCGGGGCCACGAGCACGGTGTTGGAGGCGATCCGGGCGCGGGCGCCGACCTTGGTGCGGTGCTTGGCGCGGCCGTCGTAGTTCGCAGTGATCGTGCCCGCGCCGATGTTGGCGCCGGGCCCGATCTCGGCGTCACCCACATACGACAGGTGCGGCACCTTCGCGCCCTCGCCGATGTCGGCGTTCTTCGTCTCGACGAACGTCCCCACGTGAGCGTCGGCCGCGATGCGCGTTCCGGGTCGCAACGAAACGTACGGGCCGACCGTGGCGCGGTCACCGATTTCGGCTTCACGCGCGACGGTGTTCTGGACGACTGCTTCGACGCCCACGATCGTGTCGACGAGGCGCGTGTCGGGGCCGATCACCGCACCACTCCCGACGACGGTTCGCCCCTCGAGCATCGTGCCCGGAAGTATCCGCACGTCGGGCTCGAGCCCGACGGTCGCGTCGATGTACGTCGCGTCGGGGTCGACCATCGTCACGCCTTCGCGCATCCACCGCAGGTTGATGCGCGAGCGCAGCAGCCGCGCTGCGGTTGCGAGCTGCGCACGGTCGTTGACGCCCATCGTCTCCGCCGGGTCGGCGGCCGGGATCGCGATCACTTGGTGACCCGCTTGTCGCAGCACGGCGATCGCGTCGGTGAGGTAGTACTCGCCCTGCGCGTTCTCCGGGCTCAGACGGCGCAGCGCGGGCGCGAGCAGGCCGCGCCGGAAGCAGTAGATCGACGGGTTCACTTCGCGCACCGCCAGCTCGTCCGGTGTCGCGTCCGTCTGCTCGACGATCCGCTCGATCCGACCCTGCTCGTCGCGGATGACGCGCCCATATCCCATCGGGTCGTCGAGGACGGCGGTGAGCAAGGTTGCCGCCGCGTCGGACTCGCGGTGCCGGCGCGCGAGATCGGCGATCGTCTCCGGCCGCAGCAGCGGCAGATCGCCCGGCAGGATCACGATGTCGTACTCGCCGTCGACGTCGTCGGGGAACGCGGTGAGCCCGACACTCGCGGCGTCGCCGGTGCCCCGCTGGACCCGCTGCTCCACGAACTCGATCGGCATCTCCGTCGCCAGATGCTCCTGCAGCGTCTTCGTGACGCGTTCGGCTCCGTGGCCGACGACCACGACGACACGGTCGAGCGGCAACGCGACGAGCGCGTCGAGCAGGTGCAGCAGCATGGGCCGGCCGCACAACGGGTGCAGCACCTTGGGTGTGGTGGAGCGCATCCGTGTGCCCTCGCCCGCGGCGAGCACCACGGCTGCCAACGGTCGGTACTGGCTCATGGCACCCTCCCGCGGGTCGCGTCGAGCGCTCGGGGGCGAGGTCTCGAACCTCGACTTGGGACTCCAAAGGACCCCGTGCTGCCGTTACACCACCCCCGACCGATCGACGATAGCGCCGTGTGTGCCCGGGCCTGTGTCGAACGCCACGTCGATGACGAACGCACGGTCCGTGGCGGACATGGCGGCGATGTGATCGATCACGTGGAAACGGGTACCCTGCTCGGCGCCATGGGCTCACTCATCAAGAAGCGCCGGAAGCGCATGCGCAAGAAGAAGCACAAGAAGCTGCTGAAGCGCACGCGCTGGCAGCGCCGTCAGCAGGGTCGCTGAGCGCGCGCAGCCCGAGCATTCGACAGACCTTGGAGCGGGCCGCCCTTCGGGGCGGCCCGGCCGCGTCGGCGGTGCTTCACCAGGTCGGGTAGGGCTGCAGGCTGAGCGCCGCGTGCACCGGCACACCGAGCTTGCGCTCCACGCGTTCGGCTCGGTCGTGCCATTCGTGCTCGTCGCCGCACAGCATCACGTACGCCGACCCGCTGCCCGCGAGGAGCGGTGAGAGACCCGAGGCGCCTTCGAGCTCGCGGCGGAACTCGCCGAGGCGGCCATCGACGAGCTCGGCCGCCGGCTCGAGATCGTTCACGAGCGTCGGCAACAGCGATGCCAGCTCCGGCGGCGCGGGCACCTCGCGCGCAGGCGTCGCGCCACCGTGCTCGTCGTAGGCCCGGTACACGTCCGGTGTGGACAACGAGAACGGCGGCACGACGACCAGCACGCGCAGCGTCGGCAGCCGCACGGGCTTCACGTGCTCGCCGCGACCGGTCATCCGTGCTGCACCGCCCAGAATGCAGACGGGCACGTCGGAGCCGATGTCCGCGCCGATCCGCATGACCTCGTCGAACGGCGCCTTCCAGCGCTTGCCAAACGCACGCAGGACCGCGGCAGCGTCGGATGATCCGCCGCCCAGGCCGGCGCCGAGGGGGATCCCCTTCTTCACGGTGATCTCCACGTCGCGCGCTCGCGACGTCACCGTGCCGAGCGCGTGCAGCGCACGCGCCACGAGATTGGTGCGGTCGGACGGAACGTCGCCGGCTGCGGGACCGGTGACGCGCAGTCGCGTGCCGCGCTCGCCGTACACCGCGACGAGGAGATCATGCGGCTCGTCGAACATGACGACGAGCCCGTCGAGCTCGTGAAAGCCGTCGGGACGTACGCCGAGCACGCGCAGCGACAGCGTCACCTTCGAGCCCGCCATGATCTCGAGCGGCCCAGGGTTCATTCGCCCTGTCCCGCAGCTCGCGCCAGCTGTGCCCACTGCTCGAGCGACAGTTGCTCGGCCCGCGCGGCGGGGTCGATGCCTGCGGCGCGCAGCAGTTCCGACGCGCGGTCTCCGAGCACGCCCCGCAGCGCACCGCGCAGCATCTTGCGCCGCTGGCCGAAGCCGCTCTGCACGAGGGCGAACAGCGTGGAGACGGAGGGAACCTGCACGGGTGGTTCGCGATGCCGGACGATGCGCACGAGCGCGGAGTCGACCTTGGGCCGAGGCGAGAAGACCGATGGCGGGACGACTCCCACGACGCGCGCGGTTCCGTAATAGGCGATCTTCACCGACACGGCACCGTACGCGCCGTCACCGACCCGCGCCGCGAACCGCTCGCCGACCTCGCGCTGCACCATCACCAACAGCCTTTCGACCATCGGCGCGTGAGAGAGCAGGCGCATCACGAGCGGTGTCGCGATGTTGTACGGCAGGTTCGAGACTGCGCGCCATCCGTCGCCGTCGAGCAGGTCCGCGAAGTCGACGGCCATCGCGTCGCCCGACACGACTTCCACGTTCTCGGCGCCGCCGTCGTGCAGCACTTCGTCGAGCACCGGAAGCAGATGACGATCGCGCTCCAACGCGACGACGCGTGCACCGGCGCGCGCGAGCTCGACCGTCAGCGATCCCGCGCCGGGACCGATCTCGAGCACGCGATCTTCGGGCTCGACCTCGGCGAGGCGCACGATACGGCGCGCGGTGTTCGGGTCGACGAGAAAGTTCTGGCCGAGCGCGCGACTGGGATGAATGTCGTGACGCGCCAGCAGCGCGCGAACGTCAGCGGGGGACAACGACATCGTCATCATCGTCGCGCCAGGACCACGCCCGTGCGCGCGCTCAGGGCGCGGTCACCAGGTGATGTGAACGGGGATGACGCCGATGCCGAGCGGCGCGAGCCGGCGGAACACGTCGTTGTCGAGGTCGAGGACCCGGGAGGGCGCCACCGGCCCCCGGTCGGCCACGCGGCAGGTCGTCGTCGCGCCGGTTCGGATGTTCGTGATGGTGACGATCGTGCCGAACCGAAGCGTGCGGCTCGCGCACGAGTCGGGCCCGTACGGGCTCGCGTACCAGCTCGCCCCACCGTCGGCCGAGCCGTTGACGGCCCGGGATGCGGCCGGAGTCGTACGCGGGTCCGGCGTCTTCGACCCGAGGAGGGACGAACGCGAGGCCGCGGTGGACGGGGTCGCCGCGGTCGGCGCCGGGACCGACGCCGGCGACACCGAAGGCGGGGGCGGCACCGAAGCGGGCGGTGGCGACGGCGCAACCGGGACCGGCGCGGCGCCGGGAGGAGCGGACACGCCGATCGCCTTGCCCGCGTGGGCCGCGGCATCGCGCTCGATGTGCACGACCGTTCCGTCACCGAGGTGCGTGCCGAGGCCGGGTATCACACGGTCCAGCGGGCCGAGCGCCACGTGCTGCTCGCGCAGGAAGTCTCCGACCGTGCCCGCGTCGGTGGCGCGGGTCGCGCTGCGGCCGTCGAGCTCGATGGTGACCTCGTGCTGCTTCGGTCCGCTCGCGAACATCGCACCGACGGCGACGGCGGCCGCCGTCGCAGTGAGCACCAGCGCCTGGCCGAGGCTCGGACGGGCCGGCGCGCCGGGCCGCGTACGCGGCTTCGACCGTGCGGGCGCGGGTACGGCCACAGGCTCGACACGGGTGCCGGGCTGCGGAGGCACGAACGCGACGACGGGTGCCGGAGCGAAGGCGAGGTGGACCGAGTCGACCGTCTCGCCACGTTCGGGACGCGCATCCGGAAGGGCTTCGCGAAGCGGCGCAGGAACGAGGGTGACGTTCCCGGTCGCGCCGGTTGCCGGCACCGAGGCCGAGACCGGCGCCGGGGACGCAGCGGCGAGGTCCATCTCGTCGGCCCAGAGCTCCACCTCGAGGTCGAGCACCTCGCCGAGGTCGGCGATGGACAACCACGCGGCCGGCTCGGGCGCGGCCTCGCGCGCCGGCGAGGGCCGCACCGCGCGCAACGCGTACCGGCGGGCGCGGGCGTCATGACGCGCCGCGCGGCTTCGACGGGTGAGTTGCTCGGCGATCGGGTCCGCCTCCCGGTCGGCTACTGGGGCGCCACCCCCGGCGCGCTCCGCACCCGGGCACCAGAGGGGGTAGGACCGCGGCACCGTATCGACGGGCCACCACCCGCCGCAATCCGACTGGGATTATTTCCCAATCAGCCCGAAGACCCGCTCGGCGTTCGCCCGGCTGGCCGTGGCGACCGCCTCGACCTCGACGCCGCGGGCCGCCGCGACCGCCGCGCCCACCGCCGGCAGGTAGGCCGGCTCGTTCTCGCGACCCCGGTACGGAACCGGCGCGAGATACGGCGCATCGGTCTCCACGAGCAGACGGTCGGTGGGCACCAGCGCGGCGGCCGCGCGCAGCGCGTCCGCGTTCTTGAACGACACGATCCCGCTGAACGACAACAATGCTCCGAGGGCGAGCGCGCGCCGCGCTTCGTCGGGACCACCCGTGAAGCAATGGAACACGACCGTGTCGGGCCGCGCCTCTGCTCCCAATACGCGGAATGTGTCGTCCCATGCATCGCGCGTGTGCACGACCAACGGAAGCTCGATCGTGCGCGCCAGACGTATCTGCTCGCGGAACGCGTGCTCCTGCGCGTCGAGCGGCGAGTGGTTGTAGTACAGGTCGAAGCCGCACTCCCCGACCGCGACCACCTCGGCCTCACACGCGAGGCCGCGCAGCTCGTCCCACTCGTCGTCGAAGCGCGACGCGTCATGGGGATGTAGACCCACCGTCGCGCGTACGTCGCGGTGCCGGCGCGCGACCTCGATGGCGTCGCGCGAGCTGCGGAGATCCGTGCCGACGCTGACCATCCCCGTCACCTCGGCCGCACGCGCCCGTTCGAGCGCGGCCTCCGCGCCCCCGGTCAGGAACGGGAGGTGGCAGTGGCTGTCGACCCACATTCAGGAGTGCCGGCCGGTCACTGAGGCTCGAGGCGCGGGAAGAGCGGCGCGCCCTTCTCGAGCGGGCTGCCCGCCGGCAGACGGCCCCAGGCCGCCGCCTCGGGAAGCCGCTCGTCTTCCGGGCCGCCTGCAAGGCCCAGGCGGCGCCACAGCTCGCCGGCCGCGTTCGGGATCACGGGCGAGGCGAGCAGCGCCACGACACGGAGAGCCTCGAGGCAGTCACCGAGCACCGCGGCGGTCTTCGTGGCCTCGCCCGCCTTGTTGAGCGCCCAGGGCTGACGGTCCTCGATGTACGCGTTGGTGGCCCGGATCAGCTCCCACACCGCGGCGAAGCCGGTGGAGAAGTCGAGTTGGTCCATCGCCGCGTCGAGGCGCGCGAACGCGTCCGCGGCCGCGTCGACGAGCGGCCCGTCCTCACGCGTGTCGGGTACGACACCGCCGCAGTAGTTGACGGCCATGTTGAGCACGCGGTTCGCGAGGTTGCCGAAGTTGTTGGCGAGGTCGGCGTTGTAACGCGACACCATCGCCTCGTAGCTGAAGTCGCCGTCGGGCCCGAAGCGCTGATCGGCCATGAAGTGGTACCGGAAGCCGTCGACCCCGAAGTCGGCCACGAGATCCGCCGGCGCGATCTGGTTGAGGCGCGTCTTCGACATCTTCTCGCCGCCCACGAGCAACCAGCCGTGCGCGAACACGTGCTGCGGCGGCTCGAGACCGGCCGACATGAGCATCGCCGGCCAATAGACGGCGTGGAACCGGAGGATGTCCTTTCCCATGAGGTGGTAGTTCGCCGGCCAGTAGCGACGGAACCGCTCGTCGTCCTCCGCGTAGCCCACACCGGTGCAGTAGTTGAACAGGGCGTCGAACCACACGTACGCGACGTGCTTCGGATCCCACGGCAACGGCACACCCCAGTCGATCGAGGTGCGGCTCATCGAGAAGTCGCACAGGCCCTGCTTGATGAAGCCGATCACCTCGTTGCGCCGCGTTTCGGGCTGTACCGCGTCGGGATGCGCTTCGTAGTGGTCGAGCAGCCGCTTTTCGTAGCGCGAGAGCTTGAAGAAATAGTTCTCTTCGGTGATCCGCTCGACGGGCCGCTCGTGGATCGGGCAGCAGAGCCCGTCGAGCAGCTCGTCCTCGCTGTAGTACGCCTCGCACGCCACGCAGTAGAGGCCCTCGTAGGTGCCGAGCTCGATGTCGCCGGCGTCGTACACCCTCTGGAGGAACTCCTGGACGGCCCGGTAGTGGCGGGGCTCCGTGGTGCGGATGAAGACGTCGTTTTTGATGCCGAGGAGTCGCCAGGTCTCCTGGAACCTCTCGCTGTTGCGATCGGCGAGCTCCTTGGGCGTGATGCCCGCCGCCTCGGCCGCCTGCTTGATCTTGAGGCCGTGCTCGTCAGTGCCGGTGAGATAGACGACGTCGTCGCCCCTGAGCCGCCGCCAGCGGCTCAGGACGTCGCCCGCGACGGTTGTGTACGCATGGCCGATATGGGGCACGTCGTTGACGTAGTAGATCGGCGTGGTCACGTAGAACGGGCGCGGCATCGGACCTACGATACCGAGCGTTTCCGGCGAACCGACGCCGAATTCGTGGTCGGGGGGTGCGTCCGGTGAAAGCGATCGGCATGGCTCGCAAGGTCGATCAGCTCGGACGCATCGTGCTGCCCGCCGAGCTGCGGCGCCTGTTCGGGATTCGCGAGGGCGATCTCGTCGAGATCTTCGTGGAGGACAACCGCATCGTGCTCGCGAAGGTCGAGGAGCAGTGCGTGTTCTGCGGGTCGACCACCGAACTGCGCGAGTTCAACAGCAAGCTCGTGTGCGTGACCTGCGTGGAGGGCCTTAGGTCCTAGCGCTCGCGTCGTTGCCGAGCACGGGCTACGGCGACCTCGTACGCGCGCCGCTTCGGCACACGGAGCTCGGCCGCGACGGAGGCGGCCGCGTCGCGCGCCGACAACCCGTGCTCGAGCGCGGCGCGTATCGCGGCGTCGACGGTCGAGTCGTCGACTGCGGGCGGCTCGACGTCGCCGGGCCCGACGACGAGCACGTGCTCGCCTCGTGCGTCGCGGCCCTTCGCGCGCCGTGCCGCGTCGCCGAGTGTGCCGCGCCACACCTCCTCGTGCAGCTTCGTGAGCTCGCGCGTCACGGCGACCGCCCGCTCGTCTCCGCACGCGTCGGCCAGATCCGCAAGCGTCGTCGCGACACGCCCCGGTGCCTCGAAGCACACGACCGTGCGCTCATCGGCCGCGATCGCCCCGAGTCGGGCCGCGCGCGCCCGGCCCTTGCGCGGCAGGAACCCCTCGAAGACGAACCGGTCGGCGGGGAACCCGGAGACCGCGAGCGCGGCAAGCACCGCACTCGCACCGGGGACGGTCGACACGGTGAGGCCGGCCTCGTGACAGGCCTGGACCAATGCCGTGCCGGGATCCGACACTCCGGGGGTACCGGCATCGCTGACGTACGCGACCGTTCCGCCTTCCTCGATGCACGCGACGACGCGGCGCGCCACCTCGCGCTCGTTGTGCGCATGGACTGCGAGCAGACGGCCCGCGGCAGGGATGCCGAACGCGCTGAGGAGCGTGCGGGTGCGGCGAGTGTCCTCGGCCGCGACAATGGTCGCGTCGCGCAACGTGTCGACAGCGCGCGGTGGGAAGTCACCGAGGTTGCCGATCGGCGTGGCGACGAGCACGAGCGCGGGTCGCCGCTCGCCGGCCGCGGCCACCGGCTAGTCCTTCACTTCGAGCACGTCGAGCGGCCGCAGCCGCCAACGTTCGAACGAGCCTGCCGGGGCTTCGACGGCGAACTTCGCGCGCCGAACGACTCGAGAGAGCCGCCACGGCCGCATCGTGGTCGCGTGGAGCACGACGCCGTCGCCCGTGCAGAACGCGACGTCGATCGGGAACCGCATGCCCCAGGTGTGCACCTGCCGGCAGGGCCGCAGCACGAGCGCGCCCTCGAACTCGTTGCGTCCGAGGAGCCCGCGCATCCGGGCCCGGGCCGTGGTGGCGAGCTGCGCGCTCGCGAGCACCTCCCCGTCGCGGACCAGCCAGCCAAGGGTTCCACCCTCGCCGCCGCCTCGCTCCACGTTTCCGTTGCCCACGTCCATCGGCACGGCTCCGGCGTGTCAGACGTTGAAGCGGATCTCCAGGACGTCGCCGTCGACCACCTCGTATTCCTTCCCTTCAACCCGCAGCTTGCCCAGCTCTTTTGCCCTGTTCCACGACCCGATCTCGAGCAGGTCGTCCCAGCGGATGACCTCGGCACGGATGAAGCCGCGCTGGAGGTCGGAATGGATCACGCCCGCGCACTCGGGTGCCTTGGCGCCGGCCCTGAACGTCCATGCCCGGCTCTCCTTGTCGCCGGTCGTGAAGAACGTGCGCCGGCCGAGGAGGTGGTGGGCGGCCCGGGCGACACGGGGCAGAACGCTCTCGCTGATGCCGAAGCTCTCCAGCAGCTCGGGGCGGTCCTGAGGCTCGCACGCGGCGATCTCGGCCTCGATCTCGACGCACACGCCGAGCGCGTCGGGTCCGAGAGGCGCCACGATCTCGGCAGCCCGGTCGAGTTGGTCGAGATCGAGGTTCACGACGACGAGGACGGGCTTGTTCGTGAGCAGGAACACCGGCGCCAGCAGCGCGCGCTCACCCGGGGTGAGCTCGGACCGGTACACGGGCACGCCGTCGCCGAGCTGCTGCTGCGCATGTTCCAACGCCGCGATCTCCGGGCCGAGCGTCTTGTCGCCCTTCGCAGCGCGCCGCTGACGGTCGAGCCGTTGCTCGACCGAGCCGAGGTCCGCGAGCACGAGCTCGTATTCGAGCGTCGCAAGGTCCTCGACGGGGTCGTTCCCACCGGTGCCGCGCAGCACATAGAGGATCGCGTCTGCGTCGCGCAGTGAGCCGAGCAGCTTCGCTCCAAGGCCCTCACCCGGACGCGAGCCCGGCGCGAGGCCCGGGATGTAGTCGACCTCGAAGGTCGCGTGCACGGTCTTCTTCGATTCCGACATGGCCGACAGCCGGTCGAGGCGGGCGTCGGGAAGCTGCGCCACGCCCTTCATGGTCTCGAACCCGCCGGGCGTGGGCAGCCCGGTGAGCGCGCTGAACATGCGACCGTGCTCGGAATCGGGCAGGCCGACGAGGCCGAGGTGCTCCATCACGTTCAGGGTACCGGCGGCGCTTGCGCCCTCGGCTAGCCTGCAACGTTCCCGGTCCCGCAGCGAGGGCGAGATGAGCAAGAAGACGAAGAAGCGCAAGCTCAAGGCACGCCGGAACAAGGCGAACCACGGCAAGCGGCCCCTCGCCGGCCGGCGCTGACGCTCAGGCGTCGGCGGAGCGGGTCATCGGCACGAGCCGGTGGTCGCGGGTGAACAGCCGGCGGCTCACGCCGAGGGCGACGACGGTCGTCGTGGTCGCGGCGGAGCCGAGCACGAGATACATCACCGCCGCCTGCACGAGCACCGCCTTCATCGGTGCCACACCGGCCAGGATGAGACCGGTCATCGCCCCGGGTAGGAACACGATCCCGACCGCCTTCGTGCTCTCGATCTGCGGGATGAGCGCGGTCCGCAAGGCGGAGCGCAGATAGGGACGGGCGGCGTCGCGCGACGACAGCCCCAGGGCGAGCCGGGCCTCCACCTCGGACCGCTTGTCGCGTAGTTCCTCGAACACGCGCCGGCCGACGAGCACGGTGCTCGTCATCGCGTTGCCGACCATCATGCCGGCGAGCGGGATCAACGCCCGCGCTTCTAACGGGAACACCCCGAGACCGAACAGCACGCCGAGTGTCACGACCGCGGAAGTGGCGAACGCGGCAAGCCCGAGCACGAACATGTCGGGCACCTCTCGCGCGCGCCGGCGAACCGTCTCGGCCGCGAACGTCACCATCACGAGCACCCAGATCCACGACCAGCCGAGCGAGTGCCGCGACCGGAACAGCACCTGCAGCAACAGCCCCACCACGAGAAGCTGGGCCATCGCCCGGGCCGCCGACCACACCATGCTCTGCTCGAGGCCGAGCCGCCGCCACAGCGAGATCGCGACGGCGACGCCGACGAGCACGAGCGACGTGACGAGACCCGTCCATCCGATGTCGCCGGTCATCGCTGCGCTCCCTCCTCGCCGGTACCGGTCAGGAACTCCAGTGCCTCGCGCGGCATCGACGCGGCGTCGAAGTCGCGCGCGCGTCCGGTGTGCACGATGACACCCTTCACGAGGACGACGACGTGGTCCGCGATCCGCTGGACCTGCTCGAGGTCGTGACTCACCCAGATCACGGCGACGCCGCCGAGCGCCTGCGCACGCGCGAGGGCCTCGAGCGCGTAGCGCGTGTGCGGGTCGAGCGACGACGTCGGCTCGTCCATCAACAGCACTTCGGGCCCGGTGAGCAGCGTGCGAGCGAGGCACACCCGCTGCGCTTCTCCACCGGAAAGGTCGCCTGCGGGGCGCGGCAAGAAGCTGCCGTCGAGCTCCACCCGTTCGAGCACGGCCGCCATCGCGGCGTCGTCGGCGTGTGGCTCCGCCACCCGCAGGTTCTCGGCCACGGTTCCGGGGAACGGCGTCGGACGTTGTGCCACGAGCCCGACCCGGCGGCGCAGCCGGAGCGGATCGAGCTGCGCGACGTCCTCGCCGCGGAACAGCACGCGGCCGCCGGCCGGCACCTCCAGACGGTTGCACAGACGCAGCAGGGTCGACTTGCCCGCACCCGACGGGCCGACCACCGCGGTCACACCGGCGTCAGGTATGCGACCGGTCAGGTCGACGACGAGCGGGCCCCAGGGGCTGTCGACGGCGACATGTTCGAACTCGAAGAGGGTGTCGATGACTGGATCATTCCACCGTGTGACGGGAATTCACGCGACAAGATCAGTACCACGAGGGCCAGCACGGGCGTGATCGTCAGGCTCGCGATGCTGGCGATGCGTTCGTCGGTGGGCAGCACGTCGTAGTGACGCACGTGGTACACGAGGTGGAGCACCCCGTCGACGAGCCAGGCGATGCTCGCGGCTCGCACCATGGCGGGCGTGAACCACACGACCGCAAGCAGCGCGACGGCAGCCAACGCGAGCGACAGCTCGCCGACGTCGCGCACGAGGTGCTCGTTGAACGGCCCGTCGGCCGACACCCATTGCTGCCCGAGGCCCGGAAAGTCGTCGTAGAACGACCTCGGCGCGAACGCGGCCCACACGCCGACGATCGCGCCCGAGACACCGAGCACCGCGACACCCACACGCACGGCCGTTTCACGCATTGATCCGCTCCCTCGCGCGCTCCTCCGCCACCGCGCGCCAACCCTCGCGTGCGGTTCGATGGCGCGGCACCCAACCGGTCGCCGTCTTGAAGCGATCGTTGCAGACGCGCTGCGAACGCACGAGCGCGCCTGCGCTGCTCCCCGCCAACCGAAGCAGCGCCGGCGAGACCACCCAGAGACGGGGAAGATCGAACGCGGTCGCGAATGCGGCCGCGTAGTCCGCCTTGCGAAGCGGCTCGTCGTCGGTGACGTTGTACGTACCCGACGGCGCGATAAGAGCGGCGGACACCGCGCTGCCGGCGTCGGCGGTGTGAATGCTCGACTGGTAGTTGTCGCGCCCGCCCATGACAGGAGCGATCCGCCATCTCGCGAACCGCAACGCGGCCTCGGTCGACTCCGCCGTCGGGCCGTAGAACGACGAGAAGCGCAGCGTCACACCTTGCCCGCCCCGTGCCCGGAACCGTTCGACCTCGCGTTCGAGGTCGAGCACCGACCGCAACGCCGCGTTGTCGGTCGCGAGCGTCGTGCTCTCGTCGATCCACTCCGAACGGCAGTCGGGATAGATGAACGTGATCGACTCCGCTACGAACCTGCCGATGCCCTGCTCGAGCGCGACGTCGACGAGCATCGGTGTGAGGTCGCTGCGGAGCCGATTGTTCTCGACCCACGCGTCCGGGCTGCGCATCTGGCGCACGGGCGGGATGTGCGTCGCGAGGTGCAGCAGCGCCTCCGACCCGTGCGCCGCTCGTCCGACCGCGTCCCGGTCGAACACGTCGGGAAGCACAACGGGCTCCGCACCCATCTCGGCGAGCGCCCCCGCCTTCGCCTCCGTGCGCGTCGCCGCGCGCACGCGATGACCGGCTGTGGCCATCTCCCGCACCGCGGGCCGCCCGAGCTCGCCCGTAGCGCCGATCACGAACACGTCCATGACGCATGTCCTCCCGTGCGTGAGCCCCGTGGCATCAACCAAAGATCTCCTGGAACCACTGCGCCCCCTTGCGCAACGCGACCGGGCTCGCGTTCTGCGCGACCATCGCGACGAGGTCGGCGATCGACGTCTTCGCGAGCTCGAACCGCCACGCGGCGTCGGCGCGGTCCATCACCTGGTGGATCGAGCACGGCACCCGGTACTCGCGCGCCGCAACAGCGGACGGCCCGCGGCGGCGGATCTCGGTGCAACGGAACGCGGGCGTCGACCCGTCGACGGCCTCGACCACGTCGAGCACCGAGATCTCCCCGGCCAGACGAGCGAGGCGGTATCCCCCACGGGGCCCCGGCACGGAGTCGAGCAGTCCTGCGCGCGACATCGCCTGCAGGTGCTTCGCGAGGTACGCCGCCGGGACTCCGTGGTACTCGGCGAGCCGGCCGGTAGGCAGCGCCGCGTCCGGAGGCAGTACCGCGAGGAGGACCGCGCAGTGCAGGCCCCACTCGACTCCTTCGGAGATACGCATTAGCCTTCGGAGATACGCATTATCCGGATACTAACTCTCCGTGATTCTGCCCGTCAACGCCGGCCGACCTCCCCGCATGCGCGGGTCAGCGGGTATCGAGCAAGAGCGTCTGCAGCGAGCGCCCGACACGACCACGCTCGTCGTAGAGCGCGGTGTCGGCGAGCGCGATGCCGTCGTGATCGGGCCACGTGACCGCCTCGAGCCCGATCCACTCGCCTTGCGCGGGCCGGTGCAGCGTGACGGTCAGATCGGGGTTGATGAAGCTGTAGCCCTCCCAGCCGAGCGGCGAGCTGATCCCGTTGCCGAAGTCCGCGGCGGCGAGCACGCGCTGCAGCGGTGACGGGTCCTCCCCGGCGACGAGCGCAGCGTTCAGGCGGATCCAGCACGTGCCCGGCCCGAGATCACCACTGGGGCCGCCGCGCACGACGCGGAACTCGACTGCGTCGCCGAAATTGACGGCCGACCCCCAACTGCTTCGCGGCACGATCACGCCGTCCGGCGGACGGGCGTCGGGCCCCAACGCTGCTTCGGGGAACTCGAGGTGTGCCTCACGCAACCGAAGCGCCGCGGCGCGCACCACCTGCACGTCACCCGCGTGGACGGCCGCTTCGATCAGCTGCACCTTCTTCCCCGGTCGCACGAGCCGCGCGGTGACGGTGAGCGGCACGAGCGGCACCGGCCGCAACAGCTCCACGGTGACGCGTGCGACGCGCGACGGCGGCGCACCCGCCGGTAATTCGACGCGCTCGACGGCCCGGCCCAGGAGCGCCGCCGGTGGGCCGCCGTGCTGCGCGTCCGGAGACCACGGCCCGCGGGCCAGCTCCGTGGGCACGAAGCGATCGCCGTCGAGGTGGAACACTGCGTCCGGAAGCTCGCTCGGGGAAGCCACGGGCGGCAGGTTACGTGGGCGTCCCGAGAGCCCCGGCAGTACCGTCGCAGTCGCACAGCAGGGAGGCGCGATGGAGACCCGGCACGATGCGCTGGCCGCGGGCCGGGAGGCCTTCGCTCAGCACCAGTGGCAGCGCGCCTACACCTACCTCAACGAGGCGGACGCACAGCAGAGCCTGGACCCGGAGGACCTCGAGCGCCTGGCGGACGCGAGCCGCTGGTCCGGCCACTACGACGAGCTGCTCGAGCGACTCGAGGAGGCACAGATCGCGTATACCCGTCGCGGGGACCGGATCGGGTCCGCCCGCACGGCACTCGCGCTCGCCCGCTACATGTACGAGCACAACAACGGCGGAGCCGCGACGGGCTGGTGGATGCGCGCCGCGCGCGAGCTCGAGGGCACACCCGAGTCGGTAGAGCTCGGTCACCTGCACTGGATGCTCGCTCACGCGTGCCTCATGAGCGGCGACTTCGACGGCGCGCGACAAGCGGCGCGCCAGGTCGTCGAGGTCGGTCGACGGCTCAAGGCACCTGACCTCGAGGCGCTCGGCCTCCACGACGAGGCTCACGTGCTGCTCGCGCAAGGGCAAGTACGCGACGGTCTCGCGCTGGTCGACGAGGCGATGACGGTCGCAATGTCGGGCTCGTGCGCGGTCTCCACCACGGGCACGGTGTACTGCGGAACCATCTGGGCCTACCGCAACGTGGGCGACTGGCGACGCGCGTCCGAGTGGACCGACGCTTCGTTGCGCTGGTGCGAACGCGAGTCGGTGACGCGCTTTCCCGGGCTGTGCCGCTTCCACCGCGCCGAGGTCATGCGCCTCCGCGGTGCGCTCGCCGACGCCGAGCAGGACGCGCTCGCGGCCGCGGAGGAGCTGGTGCGCACCGCGCCGGTCAACGCAGGGTGGGCCTTCGGCGAGCTCGGCGAGATCCGTCGGCGCCGCGGCGACGCGGCCGGCGCGGCGGACGCGTTCCGCCGAGCGGTCCAGGTCGGCTACGACCCGCAGCCGGGGTTCGCGCTGCTGCGCCTCGACGCCGACGACCCGGCGGGGGCGTTCCGCATGATCGAGCGCGCGCTCGCGGACCCGTCATTCCTCACGGTCGAACAGCGCCCGGCGCTGCTCCCTTCGGCCGTACGCATTGCGGTCGCAGCCGGCGACATCGACACCGCGCGCGCACGGCAGGCCGAGCTGGAAGAGGCGGCCGAGGCAACAGGCTCGCTGCTGCACCTCGCCGGGGCGCGCGAGTCGGCCGGCCGCATCGAGCTGGCCGAGGGAAACACGGCGCGGGCAGCATCCATTCTCCGCGACGCAATCCGGCTTCTCTGCGAGCTGGAAGCGCCGTACGAGACGGCCCATGTCCGTCTGGCGCTCGCCGAGGCCTACACCGCGCTGGACGACTCGTACGCGGCCGCGCTCGAGTCCGACGCAGCTCGCGCCACGTTCGAACGGCTCGGAGCGAACGCGGACCTGGCTCGTCTGGCAACGCGTGCACCCGCGCGCCGGCGGCTGACGTTCCTGTTCACCGACATCGTCGACTCCACCCGCCTCGTGGAGGTGCTCGGCAACGAGGCCTGGTCGTCGGTGCTCGACTGGCACGACCGCACGGTGCGCGCAACGCTGCACCAGCACCAGGGGACCGAGGTCGACCACACGGGTGACGGATTCTTCGCCACCTTCCCGGATGCCGATCGCGCGCTCGACTTCGCGGTGGAGCTGCAGCGCACGCTCCTGGCGCACCGCCACGACCACGGCTTCGCACCACAGGTTCGCGTCGGCGTCCACGCGGGTGAGGCGCTCTCGCGCGAGGAGAACCTCAGTGGCCGCGATGTGCACGTCGCGGCGCGGATCGCGGCCGCAGCGGGCGGCGGCGAGATTCTCGTCAGCGAGGCGACGATCCGCGAGACCACAGGTCGGGCGACGTCGGATCCGCGCTCGCTGTCGTTGAAGGGCGTCGCCGACCTGGTCGACGTGGTGACCCTCGACTGGCGCTGACCGCAATCGCCCCGTGGCGTCGTCTTCGTACCGGAGCGGCGTCAAAACGACGCCGGACCGGCCGGTGGCTCACCACGCCTCGACGGTGGACAGGTAGTCGAGCATCGCGGCGGTGGTCTCGGCGGGGCGTTCCTGCTGGGTCCAGTGGCCGCAGTCGTCGATCACGACACGTCGGAGGTTGGGGACGCGTTCCTCCATCCCGATCGACATCGCGGGCGACAGGACGGGGTCGTCGGCGGCCGAGATCATGAGGCACGGGACCTCGATGCGCACGTCGGCGAGGTCGGCGGTGAGCTCCCAGTTGCGGTCCAGGTTGCGGTAGTACTCGATGGGCGGCGTGAACGCGCCAACTGGTGAGAACGCCTGCACGTACACGTCGATCACCTCGTCGGGGAAGGCGTCCGCCCGTCGTGTGACCTCGCTGCGGAACATGAGCTCGAGGAAGTCGCGCGCTCCGCGTCCCCACGAGAGCACCCACTCCGCGACACCGCGGTCCTGCAACTGCACGATGTAGACGGGCGGGTCGAACACCTGCCGCATCAACTGCACGGGCGGCATCGGCGGCCGCGGCAGATCGGGCGTGTTCACACCGATCACGCCCGCCGTCAGCTCCGGATAGCGGCGAGCGAAGGTCCACACCAACAAGCCTCCCCAGTCGTGGCCCACGACGACGGCCCGGTCGTGCCCGAGCTCGGGGATCATCCCGGCGAGACATGCGTTCACCCACTCGATGTCGTAGGCGACGTCGGGCTTGTCGGAGCGGCCGTATCCGGGCAGGTCCACCGCCGCCGCGTGGTACCCGGCCGCTGCGAGTGGGCCGAGCTGGTGCCGCCACGAGTACGCGAGCTCGGGAAAGCCGTGAAGGAGCAGTACGAGCGGACCACCGGAGTCTTCGCCGTCCTCCACGGTGAACAGACGGATGCCGTTGGTGGTCGCGTATCGCTCGCGCACGCGGCCGCACCGTATCGCGCGCCGGTAGGATCGCCCGGTGCCCGACCTCGTCCTCGTCGACACCGATGCGCGGGTGCGGATCGTCACCCTCAACCGCCCCGAGGCGCGCAACGCACTCGACACCGCGCTCCAACGGGCGTCCGCCGCGGCGCTCGTGGCCGCGGAGGCCGACGACGGCATCGACGTCGTCGTGCTCACCGGTGCCGATCCCGCCTTCTGTGCCGGGCTCGACCTACGCGAGCTCGGCAGCACCGGCGACAATCTCAAGGGCGGCGGTGACGGCCCCGAGGGCAACCCCTTCGCAGCGCTCTGGCAGATGACCAAACCGGTGGTCGGCGCGATCAACGGCGCGTGCGTCACCGGCGGATTCGAGCTCGCGCTCGCGTGCGACTTCCTCGTCGCGTCGGAGCGGGCGAAGTTCGGCGACACGCACGCCCGCGTCGGCGTCACACCGGGCGGGGGGATGAGCGTCTTCCTCCCCGAGGCCGTCGGCGTGCGCATGGCCAAGCAGATGAGCCTCACGGGGAACTTCGTCGACGCGCCGCGCGCGCTCGAGCTGGGTCTGGTCAACGAAGTCGTGCCGCACCACGAGCTCGTACCCCGCGCCGTCGAGCTCGCTCACGACATCTCGGGGAACGATCAACACGCCGTGCGCAACCTCAAGCAGCTCTACGACGAGAACCGCAAGCTCAGCGGGGCGGACGCGATCGCGAACGAGCAGCGCCGGTTCCGGTCGTGGCGCGTCGACCCCGCCGAGGTCGAGCGGCGCCGTGCCGAGGTGGTCGCGAGGGGCAGAAACCAGTAGCTGCCACGTCCTCCGAGCCACTGAGAGCGAGCCATAGGCTAGGCGCCCGACATGCTGTTCCCCACCGTCACGTTCGCGATCTTCTTCATGATCGTGCTGCCAGTGAGCTGGCTCCTCATGCCCACGCCGGCTCGCTGGAAGCTCTTCATGGTGGCCGCGAGCTACTACTTCTACGGCTACTGGAACTGGCGCTTCATTCTGCTGATCGTCGCGTCGACGCTGGGCAACCAGTTCTTCGCGCGCCTGATCCATCGGACCGACGACGAGCGTCTGCGCCGGGTGTTCCTCACCGTCGCCGTCGCGATGAACCTCGGGGTGCTCGGCTACTTCAAGTACTACGACTTCTTCGTCAGCTCGGCGCAGAACCTGCTTCGGCACGTCGGAATCTCGATGTCGCCCGAGATCGTCGCGATCACGCTGCCTGTCGGGATCTCGTTCTTCACGTTCCAGGCCCTGAGCTATGTCATCGACGTGTACCGGCGGAACTTCGAACCGGTGGGGCTCGTCGACTTCGCCGTGTACCTCTCGTTCTTCCCGCACCTCGTCGCCGGACCGATCGTGCGCGCAGCCGAGTTCCTGCCGCAGCTCCGCGAGCGCCACGACCCGCGTCGCGTGGACGCGAGCCGGGCCTTCTTCCTGATCGCCGGCGGCCTGTTCAAGAAGGTCGTCATCGCGAACTTCCTCGCGACCTCGATCGTCGACAGCGTGTTCGCATCTCCCGCACGACATTCCGGGTTCGAAGCGCTCGTCGCGGTCTACGCCTACGCGGTGCAGATCTATGCCGACTTCAGCGGCTACACCGACATCGCGATCGGGCTCGCGCTGCTGCTCGGCTTCCGGTTCCCGCAGAACTTCGACGCGCCCTACACCGCGCGTTCGCTGCAGGACTTCTGGCGACGGTGGCACATGACGCTGTCGCGATGGCTGCGCGATTACCTCTACATCCCGCTGGGCGGCAACCGTCGCGGCCGTTTCCTCACGTATCGCAACCTCATGATCACGATGGTGCTCGGTGGGCTGTGGCACGGCGCCGCGTGGACGTTCGTGGTGTGGGGCGCCATCCACGGCGGCGTGCTCGCGTTCGAACACTGGCGGCACGAGGAGCGCATCCGGCGGAGCCTGCCGGAGCCCGACGACACTCTGCTCCGGCGGGTGGGCGATCGGCTCCTCACGTTCAACATCGTGTGCCTCGCGTGGATCTTCTTCCGAGCCGATTCCTTTTCCAACGCCGGCGCGGTCCTGTCGCGGATCTTCTTCCACTGGGGCGGCACCGCGAGCCTTGTCACACCGTGGGTGCTGCTCGCGATCGCCGTCGGGATCGTCACGCAGTACGTGCCCACACACGCGCTCGCGCACGCCATGTCGCAGTTCTCGCGGCTCTCGCCGGTGGTGCAGGGTTGCGTCCTCGGCGTCGGCCTGCTGTTCATCAACGCGCTCGGACCGCGCGGCGTCGCTCCGTTCATCTACTTCCGTTTCTGATTCGATGTTGCGCCTGCCATGACCGTCACCCGGGAACCGACGACCTCCACCACCAAGACCGCTCCGCCGTCGTCGCGGCGCGCCGGTGAACCGCCGCGCCGTCCGATGGCCGCGGGTCACGTCATCGTGGTGCTCAGCGTCGCGCTGCTCGTCGGATCGTTGTTGAACGCGCGCGGCATGTTGAAGACCGCGCACAGCCTCAATCTCGACAGCACACGCCGCGAGTTCTCCCTCTTCTTCGCGAAGCCGCTGTTCCGCGTCGCGCACTTCCTGCACACCGACCGCCCGCGCGAGTGGATCCAGGAGTTGATCGGGCGCAAGCACGACGACGACATCGCGTCGGTCGCGGGCCCCTCGCCGACCACCACCACGACGACGCTTCCCCCTCCGCCGTCGACTGCAGCGGGCGGCGTCGCGCCACCACCTACGGTGCCGACCGCACCACCCGCGAAACCCGTGTTCGACGCGAACCACCGCCTGCGCGTCTACATCGCCGGCGACTCCCTCGGTGTCGTGCCCGGCCAGGAGTACCTGAACCTCGTCACCGGCGTGAACGCGATCACCGTTCCCAACGGCGTCGACACGAAGATCTCGAGTGGTCTGTCGCGTCCCGACTACTTCGACTGGCCCAACCGCATACTCAGTCAGGTGAAGTCGATCGATCCCAACGCGGTCGTGCTCACGTTCGGCGCCAACGACGACCAGGCGGTGCAGGCACCCGACGGTACGAAGTACGGCTTCGGCTCGCCCGGATGGGTCAAGGAGTACCGACGGCGCGTCGGCGGCCTCATGGACGCGATCGTGTCGCAGGGCCGCACCGTGTTCTGGGTCGGTGTGCCGGTCGTGCGCGACCCGGCCCGTTGGGCGCACTACCAACTCATCGACCAGATCTCTTCGTCCGAGGCGGCGGCCCGGCCTGGCAAGGTCTTCTTCATCGACACCACGCCGGTCGTTGCCGGCCCGCACGGCGAGTACGAGGACTACCTCCCCGATTCGTCCGGGCAGCTGCGCCGGGTCCGTTCCGCCGACGGGATCCACGTCGAACGACCGGGCGGTCGCCTGATCGCGGAGGCGATCCTCGCCAGGATGCGCGAGGTCTGGGATCTGAGGGGCTGAGCCGGGCGAAATACCCTGTCGGCATGGAGCTCCACCAACTGATCCAACCCGCCGACACCAAGATCGTGCTCGTCGTGATGGACGGCCTCGGTGGCTACGCCGACGCCGAACACGGCACCGAGCTCGAAGAGGCCGAGACGCCGAACCTGGACCGCCTCGCCGCGGAGGGGATCTCGGGCGTCGTCGAGCCGGTGGGTCCGGGGATCACACCGGGCTCGGGCCCCGGTCACCTCGGGCTGTTCGGTTACGACCCCGAACGCTTCGAGCTCGGTCGCGGCGCGTTGAGCGCAGCCGGCCTCGACTTCACGCTGCAAGCCGGCGACGTCGCGGCACGCGGCAACTTCTGCACCCTCGCTCCCGACGGCACCATCGTCGACCGTCGCGCCGGGCGCATCCCCGACCCGGAGGCCGCCGCCGTCGTCGAGAAACTGCAGGCGGGCGTGCGCCTCGACGGCGCCGAGGTGTTCTTCCGGCACGAGCGTGAGCACCGGCTGCTCGTCGTGCTGCGTGGCGAGGGCCTCGAGCCCGACGTCGCCGATACGGATCCTCAGAACACCGGGGTACCCCCGAGCGAGGCGGTCGCGCACGACCCCGGTTCGAAACGAACGGCCGAGCTCGTCGCCGAGCTCAATGCACAGGTGCGCGCGCTTCTCGCGGGCGAGCCGAAGGCGAACTTCGTGCTGCTGCGCGGCTTCGACACCCACCGCGAGCTTCCGAGCTTTGCCGACCGCTACGGCCTTCGCGCCGCGGCGGTGGCGATCTATCCGATGTATCGCGGCATCGCTCGCCTGCTCGGGATGGAGGTGCTGGGGCGTCCGGCCGACCTCGACGAGCAGCTGCAGATCATGGGCGACGCGTGGGGCGAGTACGACTACTTCTTCCTGCACCACAAGTACACCGACTCCGCGGGCGAGGACGGCGACCGGCCTCGCAAGATCGCGATGATCGAGCGGCTCGACACCGCCATCCCCGCGGTTCGCGCGCTCGGTCCGGATGTCATCGTCGTCACCGGCGACCACGCCACGCCGAGCCAGTTGGCCGCCCACTCGTGGCACCCGGTACCGGCGCTGCTGTGGAGCGAGCGCTGCGGCCGCGACGACGTCGACCGGTTCGGCGAGCGCTGGGCCCGGCACGGTGGCATCGGCATGCGACCCACCAAGGACCTCATGCCGATCATGCTGGCGAACGCGGGGCGCCTCCAGAAGTACGGCGCTTAGCCCACCACCCCACGGCGCAGTGCGGCCGGCGGAGTTTCGGGAATCGTAAGACGGGCGGTGATCCGTCCGGCCGCTCCCGCCGTATCCTCGTCGTATGGCGCAAACAGTGCGCGAGCCCGGGCCGGGCACGCCCGTCGGGCGGCGCGTCTTCCTCGGCCTCGTGGGCGCCGGGGCGGCCGGGATCCTCTGGGGCGCCAAGGCGAACGACTTCCTCGAGCGCACCGTCGGCAAGCTGGTCTCGAAGGACGGCACCGGCCTCTCTTCCCTCCTGCCGATCGGGCGGTTCCGGATCTACACCGTCACCGGCGACCTCCCGAGCCGCAGCAAGGCCGCGTGGCGCCTGAAGCTGCACGGCCTCGTCGACCAGCCCTACGTGCTCACGTACGAGGATCTGCGCGCGATGCCGCCATTGCACGTCACGCGGGACTTCCAGTGCGTCACGGGATGGCGCGTGCACAGCGTCGGATGGACGGGCGTGCGCCTCGGCGACCTGCTCGACCGGGCCGGTGTGCAACCCAGTGCCCGGGCGCTGCGACTCACGAGCTTCGACGGCGAATACACCGAGAGCCTCACCCTCGAGCAGGCCCGCCGCGCCGACGTCATGATCGCGTACCAGCTCGACGGGAGTGACCTGTCGAGTGAGCACGGCGGGCCGGTTCGGCTCTACGTCGCGCCGATGTACGGCTACAAGTCGTTGAAGTGGCTCGACACCATCGAGGTGGTCGACAAGGTCATCCCCGGCTACTGGGAACAGCAGGGCTACGACGTGGACGGTTGGGTCGGGAAGTCGAATGGTCGCGACGACCGCCCCACGAGCTGACATACCGGAGCGGGTCGCTCGCTTCGATCGTCTCGAGCGCGCCGTCCACTGGACGAACGCAACGCTCTTCCTCGTGCTCTTGACCACCGGGGCAATGCTCTACGCCGGACCCCTGTCCGGATTGGTCGGGCGGCGGGAGCTCGTGCGCATGGTGCACGTGTATTCGGGCCTCGTGTTGCCCGTTCCTCTTCTCGCCGGCATCGTGTTGCGTTCCGGACGCCAGTTGCGCGAAGACCTCCGCGCGTTGAACCGATGGATCCCCGACGACTTCCGGTGGCTGCGCACACGGGGCCGCGACCCGCACGTGCGTCTCGGCAAATTCAATCCCGGACAGAAGCTGAACGCGACGTTCGTCGGCGCGGCCATCGTGGTGATGCTGGCGACCGGTTCGATCATGCACTGGTTCGGCTACTTCCCGAACGACTGGCGCACGGGCGCGACGTTCGTGCACGACTGGTTCGCGATCGCGCTCTTCTTCGTCGTCGTGGGCCACATCTGGCTCGCGCTCGCGGACCCGGTCGCGCTGCGCGGCATGACCAGGGGCTCGGTGACGGGCGCCTGGGCGAAGCATCACCGTGCACGATGGTTCGACGAGGTGACGGCGGGCACACGGGGTCCGGCGGAAACCGCGAACGAGGTGACGTCGGACGCTCGCTAGGCTCGTCGGCATGCCCCCCGCGTCTTCTTCCCCCGAGCCCGAGGACGTCCGCATCCCTCGCGACGTGCTGCCGTCGGACGGCCGGTTCGGGTCGGGCCCCTCGAAGGTTCCACAGCGTGCGGTCGACGCGTTGGCCGCCGCCGCCCCGACGTACCTCGGCACCAGCCACCGGCGCCCCGGCGTCCGGTCCGTCGTCGGGCGCATACGCGAGGGTCTCGCGTCACTCTTCGCGCTCCCCGACGGCTACGAGGTGCTGCTCGGTGTGGGTGGCTCGACGCTGTTCTGGGACGCGGCGTCATTTGGGCTGATCGAGCGGCGCAGCCAGCACCTGGTGTTCGGCGAGTTCTCGTCGAAATTCGCCAAGGTCACGGCGGCGGCGCCGCACCTCGACGCGCCGGAGATCATCGAGTCCGCGCCCGGCACGCATCCGCTGCCGCACGCGAGTGACGTCGACGTGTACGCGTTCACACACAACGAGACGTCGACCGGCGTGATGATGGACATCGCCAGGCCGCACGACGCCGACGGGCTCGTGGTCGTCGACGCGACATCGGGCGCCGGTGCTCTTCGCGTGGACCCCCACGACTTCGACGTCTACTACTTCGCGCCTCAGAAGGCGTTCGCGAGCGAGGGCGGCTTGTGGCTTGCACTGTGCTCGCCGCGGGCGGTCGAACGCATCGAGCGGGTCGGCGGGTCCGGCCGGTTCGCGCCCGCGTCGCTCAGCCTTCCGATCGCGCTGGAGAATTCGCGCCTCGAACAGACGTACAACACGCCCGCGCTCGCGACCCTGTTCCTCCTTGCGGAGCAGATGGAGTGGATGCTCCGCAACGGCGGGCTCGAGTGGGCCGCGTCGCGTTCCGATCGCTCGTCGGAGACCGTCTACGCGTGGGCCGAGGCGCACCGGTACGCGACACCGTTCGTCGCCAAGCCGGACGAACGCTCGCACGTGACCGCGACGATCGACTTTGCCGAACCCGTCGACGCGGCCGCGATCGCCAGGGCGCTTCGCGTCAACGGCGTCGTCGACGTCGAGCCGTACCGCAAACTCGGTCGCAATCAGTTGCGCATCGCCACGTTCCCGGCCATCGAGCCCGAGGACCTCGTGGCGCTCACCCGTTGCATCGACTACGTGATCGAGGCGCTCGGCTGGAGCTGACCGAGCGCACCTCGTGTGGATCGGGCGGGACGTATTCGCCGGAATCCACACGCCGTCGGCGAGAGTGTCGTTGACGTCGCCTCCACGGACGCGCCATCCTCCCGTCATGGTGCAGTTGCCCGACGGACTGGTCGCGGTCGTGAAGCGCGACTGTCCCACGTGCAATCTCGTGGCGCCGGTGCTGGCCGAACTGGCCGCGGGCGACGAGCGACTCACCGTGTACTCGCAGGACGACCCGACGTTTCCCGAGGGCCTGTCCGTCATCGACGACCGTGCGCTCGAGGTGTCCTTCGCGCTCGACCTGGACACGGTGCCGACCTTGCTGCGCATGTCAGGCGGGCAGGAGTCGGCGCGCACGGTCGGATGGAGCCGCGAGAAGTGGCGTGAGCTTGCGGGGCGTTCGGACCTCGGCGGCGGGCTTCCGGAGCATCGCCCCGGATGTGCATCGCGTACGCAGGACCCGGCGATCGCGGAGGCGCACGCGGTCGCGACGCTCCTCCCGAAGCTGGCGGCCCGCCGGGTCGAGCTCGGATCGGAAGAGGACGACGCCGAGGCATGCTTCGAACGAGGGTGGACCGACGGTCTGCCGGTCGTCGCGCCCACGCCGGAGCGGGTGGCGCGCATGTTGACCGGCACCGAGCGGTCGCCCGACGAGGTCGTGGCCGTCGTGCCGCCCGATCTCGTCGAGTGCACAGTCGAGAAGGTAGCCATCAACGCGGTGATGGCGGGCTGTCGCCCCGAGTACCTACCGATCGTGCTCGCAACGGTGGAGGCGGCGTGCACCGACGAGTTCAACATGCACGGCCTGCTCGCGACGACGTGGTTCGCGGGCCCCGTCGTCATCGTGAACGGCCCGATCGCGCGCGCCGTCGGGATGAACGCGGGCGTGAACGCGATGGGGCAGGGCAACCGCGCCAACGCGAGCATCGGGCGCGCGCTGCAGCTGGTCGTGCGCAACGTCGGCGGTGGCAAGCCGGGCGAGATCGACCGGGCGACGCTCGGCCAACCCGGCAAGTACACGTTCTGCTTCGCGGAGAACGAAGCCGAGTCGCCTTGGGATCCACTGCACGTGGAGCGCGGGTTCGCCAAGAGCGCGTCCACGGTCACCCTGTTCGCCGGCGAGGGGCCCCGCGGCATCATCGACCAGCTGTCGCGCACGCCGGAGTCGCTGGCCCGCTCGTTCGCACAGTGTCTGCGGGCGACCACACATCCCAAGCTGCCGATCGCGTTCGACGCGATGCTGGTCGTTTCACCCGAGCACGGGCGGGTGTTCCGCGAAGCCGGATGGACCAAAGGGCGGCTGCACGAAGAGCTCGGGGCGCTGCTGCAGCTCGACGGGGCCGACATCGTGCGCGGCGCCGGTGGCATCGCGGAAGGTGTCCCCGAGGCGTTCGCCGGCACGACCCTGCCGAAGTTCCGCGACGGTGGGCTGTTGATCGTGCATGCCGGGGGTGGCGCCGGTTTGTTCTCGGCCATCATCGGCGGGTGGGCGAGCGGCCCGGCCGGCAGTCAGGCCGTCACCGTGGAGGTCGCTTGAGTGCGGACGCAGCGAAGCTCCGCTCGGCGAAGCCCACTCGAGCGAGAGCGGAGTCAGCCATGAACACACCCGGCACGCGCACGCTGCTCGATCCGACGGGCGAGCTGGCCCCCACGACCCGGCCTGCCGCGGCGCGGCCGTCGTCGCTCGACGGCAAGGTCGTCGGCCTGCTCGACATCGGCAAGGCGAGGGGAAACGTGTTCCTCGACCGGCTCGACGAGCAGCTCACGGGCCGCGGCCTCACGGTGAAGCGGTTCGCCAAGCCCACGTTCACGAAGCCCGCGCCCGTCGATCTCCGCCACGAGATCTCGACTCAATGCGACGTGGTGATCGAGGCCCTCGCCGACTGAGGCTCGTGCACGTCGTGCAGTGTGCACGACATCGTCGATCTCGAGAGCCGCGGGTTGCCGTCGGTGATGATCGCGTCGACCGAGTTCGTCGACGCGGCCCGCGTCCAGGCGGCAGCGCTGGGCGCGGAGCCGGCCCGTGTGTTCGTGGCTCATCCCATCCAGGACCGAACCGACGAGGAGCTCGTCGCGCTGGCGGACGACGCGATCGAGGAGATCGTGCGTAACCTCACGACGGAATAGACCGGGCCGGGGTCACTGAGCGACGGAGTTCCCAATGCTGTTCGTGCACGAGGTCCACCGTGTCGTCGGTGCGCGGGAAGACGCCTTCGAAGCCGCGTACCGTGACAAGTGGCTGCCCCTGCTGGCCAAATCCGACGACGCGCGCCTGCTCTATTTCCTGCACCACGCCCACGGAAGCGGACGCGCGTACGTCGCGGTCACCGTCACAGCGGTGCGCGACGGAGCCGCGTACGAACGTCTCGTCGAACGGGTGCAGAGCGGTGATCTGCGGCAGTGGGCCGCCGAGGTGGACCGTGCGCGTCACGAGGTCGCGGGCAAGCTCCTCGTCCAGGTGCCGTGGTCGCCCTGGCACGACCTCGACCTCGACGCGGTGCCGACCGATGCCGGCGACCACCCGCTGACCATCTTCATGGAAGACACCGCGTGGCCACACGAAGCGATGCTGGACGAGTATCTCGACGCGGCCCGGAACCACTACGCGCCCAGCCTCGAGGAGAGCCGCCACTCCGGTCGCGCGCTGCTCGAGTTGCAGGCCGTGTTCCAGACGGCGTGGGGCGCGGCCGGACGCCGGCGCGAGGTGGTGCTGTGGCAGAAGGTCGTCGAGCCCCAACGCATCACCGGCCTGCTCACAACGGAGGTGCCGCCCGAGTACCGCGCTCCGGGCACGTGGATGCACGACGCGCTGCGCGTGCGTGACGACTGGGAGAGCCGGTTGTTGCGCACCGCGAGCTGGTCGCCGCTGTACTGATCCGTCGTGTCGACACGTCGAACGGTCGTCTTCCTCCACGGCCAACCGGGCACCTCCGTCGATTCGCTGCGGCTCCGCCGCGCGCTGCCACCGTCGCTGCACCTCGTCGCACCGGATCGGCCCGGATACGGCGCGAATCCACGGCCGGCCACCGGGTTCTTCGGCAACGCGGAGTTCGTCGTCGACGTCCTCGACGCGATCGACGTCGAGTCGGCCACCATCGTCGGGCACAGCTGGGGTGGTGGGATCGCCCTACGCCTCGCTCAGCAGCATCCCGAGCGGGTCGACGCGCTCGTGCTCGCGGCGTCGGTCGGCCCGGGAGCAGTCAACTGGATCGATCGCCTGCTCGCGCTGCCGGCGCTCGGCGAAGCGTTGACCGCGCCGGTGTTCACGCTCGCCGGTCCGATCGTGAGGCCGCGGTATCGCCGGTTCCTCCACGTGGACTCGGTCGACCAACCGGAGCGGCAGCTGATCGAGCAGAGCCTGCACGGCGCGAGACGGCGCCCCACCTGGCGAAGCTTCCTCGTCGAGCAGCGCGCGCTGTTCACGGAGCTTCCGGCCGTCGACGCAGAACTGGGCCGCGTCACGGCGCCGACAACGGTGGTCACCGGCACCAAGGACCATTTCGTGCCCGCCGCGACGGCGCGGGCGCTCGCCGAGCGGATCCCGAATGCCCGCCTCGAGCTGATCGACGGAGTAGGCCACGTACTACAACTCCGCGCCCCGGCGGCGCTCGCCCGCGTCGTCGTCGAGAGCGTCGAACGCACCGCCTGACACCCTCAGTTGCGACTGAGCGGAGGTGCCCGCTAGATCGTGCTGAGGAGCTCCCATCCCGCGGGTGGTGGTGCGAGGCGCCAGATCTGCTCGGGCGCGGGCGCGGCGAGCTTCGCTCCGATCTTCCAGTCGGCTTCGAGCGCGAGGAGCTGCGAGGTGTAGTGCGCCAGCGCGGCGTGCTTGCGCTCCTGCGCGGGGTCGACGGTGGGAGCCGCCGGCGTGGGCCACACACCCGCGTGGAACAGCTTCGAGACGCGCCACGCGAGCAGGCCGGGAATGTGCTTGTACCCGTGGTCCTCGTAACAGAGCCATGCCGGCTCCGGGAACCGGTCGCGCATCGCCATCGCGGCCTGATGTGTGACGTCGTGGTCGGGGTTGGCCAAGCCGAACGGGATCAACACCGCCGTCGGCTCCAGCGTGCGGACGGCGGTCTCGAGCGTGTCGACGACCGCATCGGCTTGCACCCATTCCGGTTGGGGCAGGTACTGGTGCTCGATGTGATCGAGCCATACCGGCGTCGCGTCGAGCTCGGCGAGCGCCTTGGTGTCCTCGTCGCGACGGGCCGCGATGACGTCGTCGCCGGGGCCGAAGCCGGCCAGCTGGTCCCAGCGGGTCATCGGATCGGGATACGCCGGCGGCCGCCCCGCGAACACCGTGATCACTGTTGCACCGGCATGGGCAGCGAGGAACTGACCCAGGCCCAGCACGGCGTCGTCCATGTGCGGCGACACGACGACGATCCGCTCGAGCTCGGCGTCCGTCACCACACCCCAGTCGCGCATCGGCGCGTCTTGCGGTCCCGGGCTCACACCGGGCAGCTTGCCACGCGTCGCTATCACGCAGGGACGGGGGGAATACTTCGATAGACTAATTAGTTATCCGAACTATGAGCGCCACGCCCGCCTCCACGAAGTCCGTCACCTCCGGCGACCTCGCCGCCCGCCTGCGCCTCGTCGTCACGCGCCTCTCGCGCCAGCTGCGCCAGCGGGCCGTCGTCGACCTCACGCCGAGCCAGACTTCCGCGCTCGCGGCGCTCGCCCGCACGGGCCCGCTGACGTTGGGCGAGCTCGCCGGGATCGAGCGGGTGCAGCCGCCGAGCATCACGGCCGTCGTCACTCGGCTCGAGGAGAAAGGGCTCGTCGCCCGCCGCCAGGATCCGGCCGACCGGCGCGTGGTCCGCGTCGAGATGACCAAGGAGGGGCGCAAGCTGCTCGCGCGGAGCCGGAGCCGCAAGGACGCCGAGCTCGACCGGCGCCTGCGCACCCTCACCGACGACGAACGCTCCACCCTCGCGGCCGCCGCGTCGATCCTCGAACGCATCGTGGAGCCGGAGTGAGCACCCTCAGACTCGCCGCAGGTCAGACGTTCCGATCGCTCCGCATCCGCAACTACCGCCTCTACTTCGTCGGGATGCTGATCTCCACGTGCGGCACGTGGATGCAGTCGGTCGCGCAGTCGTGGCTCGTGCTCAAGATCAGCGGCAGCAGCGCCGCGGTGGGGCTCACGGTGGCGCTGCAGTTCCTCCCCGTGCTTCTCGGCGGTGCCTGGTCCGGCGTGCTTGCGGACCGCGTCGACAAGCGGCGACTGCTCATCGGCACTCAGACTGCGGCAGGCGTTCTCGCCACGGTGCTCGGCTTCATCGTGTTGTTCCACGCCGTGCAGCTGTGGCACATCTTCCTGCTCGCGCTGGCTCTCGGAGTCGTGACCGCCCTCGACAACCCCGCGCGCCGGGCGCTGTCGGTCGAGATGGTCGGCAAGGAGCACGTGGCGAACGCGGTGAGCCTGAGCAGCGCGATGTTCACCGGCGCGCGCGTCATCGGCCCCGCGATCGCCGGCATCCTGATCGCCGGCGTCGGCATTGCGTGGTGCTTCTTCGCCAACGGCATTTCCTACATCGCCGCGATCGTCGCCTTCGTCATGATGCGCTCCGACGAGTTCCACGCCGGCGAACGCATCCCGCGCAAGAAGGGTCAGCTGCGCGAAGGCCTCGTCTACGTCTGGCGCACTCCGGAGTTGCGGATCCCGCTCCTCATGGTCGCGGTGATCGGAACCTTGTCGTACAACTTCCAGGTCGTGCTCCCGTCGCTCGCGAAGTTCACCTTCGGCGGCGACGCGAGCACCTTCGGGTTGATGTACTCGTTGATGAGCATCGGTTCGGTAGCGGGCGCCCTGTTCGTCGCCCACCGCACGTACGCGACGCAGCGGCTCCTCACCCTCGCCGCGGCCGCGTTCGGTGCGCTCCTGCTCGTGGCGGCCGTGGTGCCGAGCCTGGCGATCGAGTACTTCGTGCTGATGCTGGTCGGCGCGACGAGCGTGATGTTCGTCTCGAGCGCGAACGGCCTGCTGCAGCAGCGGGCCGATCCGCAGATGCAGGGCCGGGTCATGGCGCTGTACTCCGTCGCGTTCCTCGGGAGCACCCCGATCGGCGGCCCGATCGTCGGCTGGGTCGACGACGTGCTCGACCCGCGTGCGGGTCTGGCGCTCGGTGGTATCGCCGCACTCGTGACGGCACTGGTCGTGATCGCCGGGTTCCGGGCCCGCTCGCGCGACGCGCAGGAGCGGGAGCGGCCAGGCGTGCCCGTCGCCGCGGCCTGACTCGAGCCCCCCTCGGGGGGACCCAAGTGAGTCAGGTGGAAATGTCGCCGCAGCCGATGCGCAGCGCGTGCGTGAGGTCGTCCCAGAGATCCTCGACGTCCTCGCACCCGACACTCACGCGGAGGAGCTGTGGCGGGGTGAGGTCCTCACGCGCCCAGCGGTGCCGCCGCTCCATCGTCGTCTCGATCCCGCCGAGGCTCGTCGCATGCACGATGAGACGGGTGGAGCGTGCCACTGCCTCCGCCGCGTCGGCGCCGCCGCGCACGTCGAACGCGAGCATCGAACCCCAGCCGGTCATCTGCGCGCGTGCCCGTTCGTGACCCGGGTCGTCCACGAGGCCGGGGTACCGGACGCGTTCGACCGCCGGATGCTTCGCCAGCCGAGCCGCGAGCTCGGCCGCGTTGGCCTGCGCGCGCTCGAGGCGTACTGGCAGCGTGCGCAGCCCCCGCAGCGCGAGGTACGACTCCATGGGACCCGGCACCGCACCGTGCAGGCTTCGCTGCAGACGCAGCGCCGGCACGAACGCACCGCGCGCCACCACCGCGCCCATGACAACGTCGGAATGACCGGAGAGCAGCTTCGTGACGCTGTGCACGACCATGTCGGCGCCGAGACGCAACGGTCGCTGCACCAATGGTGTCGCATAGGTGTTGTCGACCGCGACGACCGCACCGCGATCGTGCGCCCCCGCGGCAAGCGCGGCGATGTCGGCGACGTCCATCTTCGGGTTCGTGGGCGACTCGATCCACAGCAGCGAGGCGCCGTCGCACGCGTCGAGGGTCGCCTGCGTGTCGACGACGTCGACCGCGCGCATCTCCCAACGTCCGTCGACCGCCTCCTCGATCAGCGCCCGCGTTCCCGTGTATCCGTCACGCGGGAGGACGATCGCGGCGCCTACCGGCAACGTCTCGAGCACGGCCGCGACAGCCGCCATCCCCGATGCGAACGCGAGTGCCTCGCCACCCTCGAGGGCGCCGAGCGCGGCCTCGAACGCATCCCAGGTCGGGTTGCCGTCGCGCCCGTATGCGACCGGGCCGCCCGCGTGATACGTCGACGCGAACACGACAGCCGGGTTCAACGGTCCGTCGGGAACGACATCGGGCCGGCCGGCCGTGATCGCCACTGTGGCCGGGGCGGGGCGGCGACGGGTATGGGGTATTCCGAGCGGTGCGGAAGGTTCGGTCATGCGTCGCTGATAGCAGATCAGGTGGGTGTACGGGGTCGCCGGGGCCGGCCAGTAGCCTGTGTGGCTTCCGGTTGCTCCCAAGTGACCGGTCTGCTCCCTGCATGACGATCCCCTCTCAGTCCAACCCGGCCCGGCGCCTCGCGCTCCTGACGCTCGTCGTGGTCGCGGCCGCGTGCGCGGGCGCCTCGAGTTCACGCGCGACACGAGCCCGGGAGACAGGACGTGTGGAGACGACCATCCCCCCGACGATCCTGACGACGCTTCCCCGGCCGGTCCCCACCACGGGACGGCCCGCGGCGGCGACCACTCCCCCGCCCACGACCGCAGCCGCGGTCGTGCCCGGCGCGGCCCCCGTCGAGACGCCCGGCGTCTTCGCCATCGGCGACTCCGTCATGCTTGGCGCCGCGCCGCAACTGCGCGCGAAAGGGTTCGGCGTCGACGCGGCGGAGAGCCGGCAGTGGGGCACGGGCACTGCCATCCTGCGGATGCTGGCCGCCGGCGGGCGCCTGCCGCGCGTGGTCGTCGTGCATCTCGGCACGAACGGACCGTTCGCGCCGGCCCAGTTCGACGAGATGATGCGCCTGCTGGCCGGCCACCGCGTCGTGCTGCTGAACGCGCACGAGCCGCGCCGCTGGCAACAGCAGGTGAACGACACGCTCCGAGCCGGTGTGACGCGCTGGCCCGGATCGGTGCTGCTCGACTGGGACGCGGCCGGGAACGCGCACCCCGAGTGGTTCTGGAGCGACCGCATCCATCTCCGACCCGCCGGAGCACAGGCGTACGCCGATCTGGTCGCGGGGGCGGTGGTACCGGCGTGAGACCCCGGAAGCATGGCGCACGCCCGGAACGGGAAGAGACCGAGCATGCCGAACGACGACAAATCCAGCCGGGAGCGGCTCCCTTCGACACTGGAGCGCTCACCCGAAAAAGCGCAGCGCACGTACCTCGAGACGCTGGAGTCGGCCGAGAAGACATACGACGGTGACGAAGAGCGCGCTCACCGTGCCGCGTTCGCGGCGGTCAAGCATTCCTTCGAGAAGGTCGGCGACCACTGGGAGCCCAAGGAGCACCGCGGGCCGAGTGACGCGCAGGCCGCGCGCGGTGGCTCCGCCGCGCGCGACGGCGGAGGCGATACCGCCGAAGGCGTCGACGCGAACGCGTCGAAGTCGCATCTTCTCGACGTAGCCCGCCGGCTCGACGTGCCCGGCCGTTCCAAGATGTCGAAGGACGAGCTCGTCGAGGCGATCGAGCGCGCCAACCGCCGCGAGACGGCGCGAGCGCGACGCTGACCGCGTCAGGCGCCGGGCTTGAACACCATCAGATAGACGATCACGACGAGCAGGACGTCGAGGAAGAGCCCGGCCATGGCCATGCGCTTGCCGATGGCTTCCATCTCCGTCACCTGCGGGGGTGCACCGACCGCACCGACGGCAGGCGGGCCGCCGTCGGCGAGCTCGTGCATGAGGACGTTCATGCGCTTGTGACCCGGCCGCAGCACCATGTGCGACACGGTGATCCCGACGACGTAGAGCAGTAGCGACACGCTGACCCAACCCTGGGAGAACTTCCACGCCTTGTCGCTGAGGACGACGAGGAGAATGCCGAGAATCGGCACGGCGTAGATCAGGTACTCGGCGACGCTGGAGACCGCGTAGTTCGCCTCGGAGATCGCGAGGCCCTCGCGTCCCTTGTACGCGCGGACCTGCGCGGCGTAGAGGCCGTTGAGGAACACGGCACCGAACCCCACGATGGCGCACATGATGTGGAGCACGAGCACCAACTTGTAGGGCCCGCTGTTGAGACCGGCCGCGAACAGGGACATGCGGTTCTCTCCTTGCAACGCGGATCGTCGTCGGGGCCGGAAGCCTGCCACGCGCGCACACGCGCATCGCGGACCGCGGACCGCCGACCGCGCCTGCGCGCCCCCGTCGGCGGGGCGACTACAGCGTGGCGCGCTCGCTCGGCGTGGCGTCGTCGAGTGTGCCGGTGGAGCACACGCCGTGATCGACGAGCAGGTGCTCGAGCGCCGCGGCCCAGCTCTCGTAGTACGGCCGGGTCGGCACCGCGCTGATCGCGGCGATCAGGCGGGTGCGGAACTCCTCCCACGGCAGGCCGAGCCGGTCGACGACCTCCACCGCGATCGCGAACGCGCGACCCTCCCACGGCGCCGCGAACACGAGCGTGCCGTTGTCGCGAGGCGGCGCGGCCACACCGACCATGGTGCCGGCCTCGGACTGCGCGTCAGACTGCGCTTCGGTCACAGCCGCTCGACCCCGATCATCGAATCGCGCGTCACGAGCGAGGCGAGCTCGTCGGCTGAATAGCCGTCGGAACCAGCCGGCCGCTCCGGAAGCACGAGGTACCGAACCTCGGCGCTCGAGTCCCACACCCGGATCTCGACTCCGTCGGGAAGGTCCGTGCCCATCTCCGCAAGCAACGCGCGCGGCTCGCGCACCGCGCGGGCCCGGTACGCCGGCGCCTTGTACCACCTGGGCGGCAGCCCCAGGACAGGCCACGGGTAGCACGAGCACAACGTGCAGACGACGAGGTTGTGCACTCGCGGCGTGTTCTCCACCACGACCATGTGCTCACCCTCCGGACCACCGAACCCGAGCTCGGCGATGGCGACGGTCGCGTCGGCCAGAAGCCGACGCTTGTAGTCGGGATCGACCCACGCGCGGGCGATCACCTTGGCGCCGTTCATCGGGCCGAGATCGTTCTCGAAGTGCGCGACCACGTCGTCGAGTACGGCCGCGTCGAGGAGGCCTCGTTCGGTCAGGACGCGCTCGATCGCGGCGACCCGCGCTTCGACGGGTGCGAGCGGTGCCTCGTGATGGGCGTCGTGATCGTGGACCGTCACGCGTCGTCCTCGAGGTAGTGCTCCCACAGGTCCACGTGCACGACCGCGCCGGGTTCGCCCCCGTCGCCCCACAGCTGCGCGGCGTCGAAGCGCACGGAATACGTCGGGTCGAGCCGGCGGTGGTCGCTGTGCGCCTCGACGTCGGGTATCGAGAATGCACCGTCGCAGCGCACGACAACTCCGCGCTTGCCCTGTACGTAGCGCGGCGCGCGCGTGTGTCCCGGCGGGTGCCACTCCCGGACCCGGACACGGTCGCCGATCGCGAACTTCGCCTCCGTGCGGTCGTGTTCGACCGTCGGCGCGCTCCCGCGGTCGGGTCGTGACCGCGGGAAGACACCACCGGCGCACTCGTCGAGCTCCTCGGCGGTGGCCACTCCGAGCTCCACGAGCAGCGTGGCGATACCGGTGAGCCAGTGCTCGTAGTAGCTCGCTGTCAGGTAGTGCGCCGGATCCATGCGTTCGATGCTGTGCCGGAAGCGTCCCCCGTTGTACAGCTGCGCCATCACCGCGGCGACCGCGACCCGGAGGACTCGTCGCTCCCAATCATCGTGGAACACCGGTTCGCCGGCCTCGATCTCGACCGGCCCGAAGCCGGCGATGCCTCCGAGGTCGTGGATTCCGTCCATCCGCGCGCCAGCCTGGCACGTGTGCCGCCGGTACTGCATCGGTGGCCTCGCTCCCCCGTCCCGTGTTCCGCCGGCTGATGAGCCCGCCGTCGACCATCCTGCTACGGCACGGATCCGGACGACCGCGGACCGGGTTCGGCGCCGGGAGCGATGACCGCCCCTGTTGGATGGAGGTGACGGATACGGGTAGAAACGGTGGCGTCACTCGGGCAGGAGGACGCTCATGGCCTGGCTTCGCAGTCGGCGAGCCGCGCTCTTTGCCATCTTCGGCATCGCAGGCGCGATGTCGGCGTGCCTTCCGCTGGTGACACGCGCGCCGTACTTCACCGACGCGACCACGACGTCGGAACGCCTCAACTTCGCGACGAAGACCCAGAGCCCGGCACCCGTCGTCACTTACGGACAGTCCCCCGGATGTAGTGGTGCCAGCGCGAACGCGACGTTGGTGGCGCCCATCACCGTGGGCACCACGACCGAGTACCAATGGAACGCGGTACTCAGCCCCCTTGTTGCGAGCACGACGTACTGCTACTCGGTGACACAGGGCGGCAGCGACCAGCTCAACGGCGCTATGCCGACGTTCACGACACCGCCTCTGGCAGGTACGTCGTCGTATTCCTTCGCGGTGCTGGGCGATTGGGGTGCCGGCACGACCGATGAGACGAGCGTGCTGAACCAGATCCGCTCGAGCCCTGCGCAGTTCGTCGTCACCGTCGGTGACAACGTGTATAACTCCGGAACCCAGTCCGAGTACGGTGACACGAGCCAAGGCAACGTGTACACGTCGGCCAATTGGCCCATCGGGCAGTCGATCCCGTTCTTCGCCGCGCACGGCAACCACGGATTCACGCAGAATCTCCCGTATCTGCAGAACTTCCCGCAGGGGACGGTCGTTGCCGCATCGGGCGGCCGGCTCCAGCAGGACACGTACTGTTGCATCAGCACGCTGGGAACGCAGACTCCGAAGTACGCGAGCGCCTGGTTCGCGTTCGATTGGGGCAACGCGCGTTTCTACGTGCTCGAGGCCGCGTGGGCCGACAGTCTCGGCGCCTACCAGGGCGACTTCCAGGCCCATTGGAACGGACCGGTCACGGGCTGCGCGGTGTGCGGCACGGAGCTGCAGTGGCTCGAAAACGATCTCGCCGCGCACTCCGGCACGTCACTCAAGTTCGCGTTCTTCCACTACCCGCTGTATTCCGACGACAAGAACCAGGGCTCAGACACGTATCTCCAGGGCACGAGCGGCCTCGAGGGCGTGCTGGCCAATGCGGGCGTGAAGATCGCCTTCAACGGCCACGCGCACATCTACGAGCGCAACAAGCCGCAGATCGCCGGCAAGCCGATGGTGAGCTACATCACCGGGACAGGCGGCGCGTCACTCGGCACCGTGGGGAGTTGCAGCGCGTTCGACGCGTACGCGATCGGAGGCGGCGGCACGCCGTGCAACGCACCCGCGCCGACGAACAGCTCACAGGTGTTCGGGTTCCTCCTCGTGACGGTGAACGGCACGAAGGTGACCGTCACGCCCACCGACGAGAACGGCCATGCCTTCGACGTGCAGAACTACAACTTCTGACCGAGGATCGTCGCGGCGGGGAAGACTCCGCGCATGGCTGACACAGACGCAATGCCCGCCGCGTTCCTCGGGCACGGCAACCCCATGAACGCGCTCGAGCACAACCGCTACACCGAAGCATGGCGGTCCTTCGGGGCATCGGTGCCGCGTCCGCGCGCGGTCGTCGTCGTCTCGGCGCACTGGTACATCAATGCGACCGCGGTGACGGCGATGCGCACGCCCCGAACCATCCATGACTTCTTCGGCTTCCCGCAGGAGTTGTTCGCGGTGACGTATCCCGCGCCCGGCGCACCTGAGGTCGCCGAAGAGGTGGCCGAAGTCGTCAAGCCGCACTGGGTCGGCCTGGACCATGACAGCTGGGGCCTCGACCACGGGACCTGGTCGGTGCTGTGCCACGTCTTCCCCGCCGCGGACGTGCCCGTGGTGCAGCTCTCCATCAATGCGCTGCAGCCGCTCGAACACCATTTCGAGCTCGGCCGTCAGCTCGCGCCCCTCGTCGCGCGAGGCGTGCTCGTCGTGGGCAGCGGCAACATCGTGCACAACCTGCGCCGGATCGACTGGGGCCGCCCCGATGCCGCGTACGACTGGGCCCGGCGTTTCGACGACGCCGCCCGCGACGCGATGGGCGACGACCCGGCCCGCGTGCTGACCCTCGCAGGGCACCCCGACTTCGCCGCCGCAGTACCGACGCCGGACCACTTCCTGCCACTGGTGTACATCGCCGGTCTCGCCGACGCTTCGGCCCGGCGCCCGCACGCGCTCGTGGACGGATACGCGATGGGATCGCTGTCGATGACGTCATATGTGGTCGGTTCGGCCGGCTCGGCGGTGGTGACCGATCCCGACCCGGCGCCCGCGTTGCCCGACACCGTGCCACCCGACGAGACAAACCTCTGACGCGCTCCGCGTCGGTTGGGACGAGCTGCCACGTGGGTGTCAGAGCCGGCGCGCCGAGCTGAACGCGAGCTGGTACTCCTCGAGGGTACGGATGGCCGTGTTCGTCGCGGCGACCGCGTCGGCGCGTATCGCGGCCTCCGCGGGCCGGCTCGCGAGGAGCGCGTCCTCGTCGATCCAAACCGTCTCGTTGACCGCCTCCCGGCTGCGGCGGTCGACCAACATGACCGCGCGGCAGAAGCCGTCGGTCGACATCAGCCACGGCGTCGCGGTGTCTTCGTAGTTCGCGATCGCGTCGTCGATGTCGGTCGTCGCGAGGTCGCTGCGCGTCACGCGCACGCCCGACCCGGCATGGGGTCGCGCCGCCTGCACGAAACTCGCGAGCTCGTAACGCTCCATCGATGAGGTGCCCGAAGCGAGGCCGGCGGCCTTGCCTATGAGCGGCGCGATGGCCGCCTCGTTCTCCTTCGCCGCATCGGCGGATACCCAGTGCGAAGTGATGACCGCCGTCCCGAGCGCCGCATTGACGTCGAGCGACATGCCCAGGCTTCCGGGCCGCCCCTCGACCTGACCCCGCGCTTCGTCTTCGAGATAGCGCACGACGTCAGCGATCCGGTCCGGGTCGGCGGCCATGAAGCTCAACTGCACGTGCTGCATCCCGACGCCTCCTCACGGCGCCCTCACCGGCGCTCTCTCGCACACTTCCCATCGCGGAGCCCCGTCTCACACTCCGCCCGCCCCGGGGCCGGTCAGCCCGCCGGCGTGGGGAAGAGCACGTTGGGATTCAGGACGCCGCCGGGGTCGAGGGCCCGCTTGATCGCCCGCATGGACGCGAGCTCCGCCTCGCTGCGGTTGAGGTGCAACCACCGGCGTTTGGCGGTCCCGATGCCGTGCTCGGCGCTGATACTGCCGCCCAGACTCGCCACATGCGTCAGCACCGCGTCGTCGACTCGCTCGTCGTCCGGCGCGACGCCGGTCACGTTCACGTGGAGATTGCCGTCACCTACGTGACCGAACAGCCAGGTGCGCGCCTCGGGCACGGCCGCCGCGACGATCCGGGGCACGTCCACCACGAACTCGCCGAGCACGACGAGGGGCACGGTGACATCGAGCTTGTGCGGTGGCCCGAGCGTGTTGATCGCGAGGGTGTGATCCTCGCGGTAGCGCCACAACGCCTCACGACGGGCAGCGTCACCGGCGACCGCGACGTCGCCGACGTCTGACGCGGACGCGACCGCGCCCGCGAGATCGTCGGTCGGGTCGTGCACCGCCGCGACCTCGACGAGGACGTACACGGGCCAGGCGCGGTCGAACGGCGGCGCGAGGCCGAACGAGTCGCACACGAGACGCAAGCCGCCGTCGAGGAACAGCTCGGCCGCTTCGAGACAGTCGAGCGCGGACCGCCACGTCGCAACCGCTTCGACGGCATGGGCGACGTTGTGGAACCCCACGAGCGCGACGACGCGCTCGTCATGGCGGGTCACGAGTTGCAGCCGCGCCGCTGTGACGACACCGAGCGTGCCCTCACTTCCGCACAGCACCGACGGCAGGTGGTATCCGGTGTTGTCCTTCACCAGGCCCTGCAGGTGCTCGATGCGCGCGCCGGTGCCGAGCACCGCCGCGATCCCGATCACCTGCTCGCGAGTCCCGCCGTACCGGATCACGTTGAGACCACCCGCGTTCGTGCCGACCGTTCCGCCAACCGTCGCGGTGTCGCGGGCCGCGAGGTCGACGGCGTACCGCAGACCCGCTCCCTGCGCCGCGCGGTGCACGGCCGCGATGGTCGCGCCCGCGCCGGCGGTCACTTGGCGGGCGGACCGGTCGACCGGACCCACCTCGTCGATCCGGCGCAGGCTGAGGACGACCTCGCCCGCCAGCGGCACGCTGCCGCCGACCAGACCGGTGTTGCCGCCCTGGGGGACGATCGCGAGGCCGTGGCGACGGCACACGTCCACGACGGCGGCGGTCTCGGCGGCATCGGCGGGACGGACCACCGCGGGGGTGTGCCCGTGAAACCGGCCCGTCCAGTCGATCTCGTAGGAGCTGCGCTCGTCGGCGTCGGTGATCAGGTGGTGCGGACCGACGACGTGGGTCAGTTCCCGCAACGCAGCCGTCATCGCAGTGCCGGCGCGGACCATGGCGGTCAGTACACCACGCCGGAATCACCGGCCGATCGACGCGTCAGCGAAGGACGCGATCGGCCGCGCCGAGGCGGGGCCGGCGCGGCACCGGCCCGAACCGACCTTGGCGGTAGTCGTCGAACGCCTTGGTGATCTCGACGCGGTGATTCATCACGAACGGTCCCCCCATCGCGACGCGCTCGCCGATCGGGCGGCCACTGAAGAGCATCACCGTGCTGACCTGGTCGAGGTGCGTCGCGGTCATCCCGAGCATGCCGGACGCGGCCGGGTCGTCGAGCGGCTCCGACCACGCGACCTGACCGGCCGAGAGGTCGTGCAAGCCGATGCGCACGGCACCGGTCATCACGTACACGAAGGCGCGGTCGTGCGCGGGGAGGTCGAGCGCGACCGATGCCCCCGGCTCAACCGTCACGACGACGCCGGTGACGGGCCAGTGGTTCTGGGCCGTCCCGCGCACGCCGTTCACCGATCCCGAGATGACGTCGATGCCGGCGCCCGGCACGTCGACGTGGGGCCGGTCGGCGGCCCGGAGATCCTGATACCGCGGCTCCACCATCTTCGCCCGGGCCGGCAGGTTGAGCCACAGCTGCAAGGTGTGGGCGTGTTCGTCGCCGTACGCGAGCTCGCGGTGGATGATGCCGCGGCCCGCCGTCATCCATTGCACATCGCCGGCTTCGAGCACTCCCGCGTGCCCACCGTTGTCCGCGTGCTCCAGCGCGCCGTCGATGACATACGTCACCGTCTCGAGCCCGCGGTGCGGATGCCAGTCGAAACCGGGAATGGAGAACCAGTCCTCGCTCAGGAGGAGGAACGGGTCGGTGCGGCGCGGATCGGTCGGAGCGATCACCACGGCCTTGTCGTCGACCTGCGCGTCGGGACCGACCAGGGTCTTGGCCTGGATGCGGTCGATCGTGCGCCCCCGGGGAACTGCGGTCTCGACGGTTGTCACGGCCTCACGCTCACGAGTTGCAGCCAGATGCAGCCGGCGCAGGTTCCGGTGTGTGAAAACGTTGTACCGCCCGACGCGCTCCCGGGTCGACTCGAGACGCGTCAACGTTCGGTAAGGAATCGGTGACACCGCGACTGCGAGCGCGGGCTACCGTCCGGCGGTGATTCGGCCCGGGATGTCCGGTGACTGACGTCTGGCACGAGCCGGCGCGCGATCTGCCGGTGATCGGCCGCCCCGATGTGCTGGTCGTCGGGGCCGGCAGCGCCGGGATCGCAGCGGCCATCGCCGCGGGGCGCCGCGGAGCGGACGTCATGCTCGTCGAGCGCTACGGGTTCGTGGGCGGCCTCGCCACGTTCGGGCTCATCAACCTCCTGCTGACACTCGACGACGGATGCGGGGCTCAAGTGGTCGCGGGGCTGTGCCAGGAGTTCGTGGACCGTCTCGACGCCCGTGGCGACGCACGCTTTCCTTCGCTCGACGAGTGGGGCTCGCTCGACCCGGCCGCCGTCGAGCACTGGCGGAGGTGGGGCCTGATCTGGGGCGCTCCGCCAGACGTCGTGCGGTACTCGGTGGCGTTCGATCCGGAGTCGTTCTGCGACGTCACCTTCGACCTCGTGCGCGACGCCGGTGTGCGCCTGCGGATGCATTCGTGGTGCGCTCACGCATACGTACGCGACAACCGCATCGACGCCGTAGTGCTCGAGTCGAAGAAGGGCCGCGAGGTGGTGCAGCCGACGATCGTGATCGACGCGACGGGTGACGGCGACGTGATCGTCGCGGCGGGCGCACCGGCTGACGCGGTCAGCATCCCACCCTGGCTCTGGTTCCGGATGGGCGGGATCGACGAGCCGCCGCCCGGAACGTTCCGCACGACCGCGCCGGGACGCGTGCTCGTCCCCTTCGGCCCCCTGGACCGCCGCGTGGACGCAACCGACCCGGACGACCTCACCGCGGCCGAGCTCGAATGTCGCGACCGCGCACGGATCGAGGTCGCGCGGCTGCGGGAGTCGAACCACGGGGCGTGGCTCGACGACGTCGCGAAGTTGATCGGCATCACCGAGAGCCGCCGCCTGGTCGGTGACTACGTGCTCGAGAAATCAGACGGCGACCGCCGTTTCGACGATGCGATCGCGCGCACGGGCCACTGGACGAAACGCGAGGTGGTCTACGACATCCCGTACCGGTGCCTCACGACGTCGACGGTGAGCAACCTTCTGGCAAGCGGTCGGTGCATCTCGACGAGCCGGTACGTGCACCAGGCGACGAAGGAGATACCGGCCGCGATGGCCACCGGTGAAGCCGCCGGCGCGGCGGCGACCCACGCCCTCGACGCCGGCGGCAACGCACGCGCGGTCGACGTCGAGCGCGTCCGTCGTGACCTTTCCGCCGCGGGCGCCATCGTTTGACGTGAGTGCTATCCGAACCGGGACGTGAGGAGCGTGCCCGCGCGCTTGATGGTGTCGGGGTCGGCGAGGGGAAGATTGAAGATGAGCTCGTCCACCCCCGCGTCGATCAGCTCTGCGACCTGATCGACGATCTCGTCCTCACGCCCGACGTTGTAGCCCGCGGCGGCTTCGGCGCCTGCAGCCCGCACGATGAGGTCGCGTATCTGGGCCGTCTCCTCGTCGGACCCGGTGACGAAGAGGCTCGCCAGCCGCGTCACCGTGATCTCCTCGGGGTCGCGCCCGACGTCGCGGCAGTGCGAGCGCAACACCTCGATGCGGCGCCGGATCGTCGGGGCGTCGCCCGAGATGTTGCACAGGTCCGCGTACTGCGCGACGAGCTTCAGCGTGCGCCGTTCACCGCTGCCGCCGATCATGATGCGTGGGCCGTTCTGCTGCAACGGTCGCGGCACGTTGCGCGCATCGTGCACGCGGGAGTAGCGGCCGTCGAACGTCGCCGCCGGCTCGGTGAACATGGCCCGGCAGATCTGCACCGCCTCCTCGAGGCGGTCCATGCGTTCCTTCACCGCCGGGAACTCGAACCCGAGGGCCTCGTGCTCGATGTCGTGCCATGCCGCTCCGATGCCGAGGATGGCGCGCCCGCCACTGATGACGTCGAGCGTCGTGACGGTCTTCGCGAGGAGCGCGGGGTTGCGGTAGGTCACGCCGGTGACGAGCGTGCCGAGCTGCACACGTGAGGTCTGGGTCGCGAGCGCACCGAGCAGGGTGTACGCCTCGAGCATCGGTTGGTCGGCGCCACCGAGCGCGGGCAGTTGGTAGAAGTGGTCCATCACCCAGAGCGACGAGAACCCCGACTCCTCGCCGGCTCGCGCCAGCTCGACCACGCGTGAGAAGAGCTCGGAGTCGGGAACGCCGAGGGTGAAGTTCGGAAGCTGCAGGCCGAAACGCGTCACGTCGGGTCCTCCAGGTCGTTGCCGTCGCTCGTTTCGTGCTCTTGGCGCCGTGGGCTGAATCGCGTCGCCTTTCACCTAGCCGGCGCCCCATTCGCGCTCGGCCCACGGCTCGCTGCCCGACTCGGCGAGCTCGGCCCGCAACTCGGGCAGGAGCGCGTCGCGCAGCTCCCGCCACGCCTCGTGCATCTCGTCGAGCGACGCGAACGGGAACGGCGGCATCACGCCGTGCTGAGCCGGGAGCGGAGGCCCCGCCTTGAAGAGCAAGCGCGCCATCGGGTCGGTGACCCATTTGTTCGAACCGGTTTGGACGTTGCGCTTCCGCAGCTGTGCCATCGGGCCCACGGTAACGCTCCACTGGGCCGGCGCCGGTCGCGCCCGCCAGTTGGGTGACGTTGCCGCCCCGGAGCAGGGAACCGCGACCCGGCAGCGCGGGTCGCCGAGGGTGTCGATGACGGACCGCTTGACGGTACCCGGGCGAACGACGACCTTGTCCTTGATCAATCTTGCGCCGAGCGCAGCTCATCTGGAGATGACATGGACACGACTCCCCCGGCTGTGCCACCGCCCACGTATCCCGTCAGCTTCGACGTCGAGCGCCAGTTGTCCGGTCGCAATCGACTGACGACAGCCTTTCGCCTGATCCTCGCGTTTCCGCACCTGGCGCTGGTCGGCGGCGCCGGCATCGGCCTCAACTGGGGATCGTCCCCCGGCGGAGCGCTCGGAACCGCGGCGTTCGTGATGGCGGTGTTCTCGTGGTTCGCCATCATCTTCGCGTCCGTCCATCCCCGCGGGTTCTGGGATTTCGGCGCGTTCTACATGCGGTGGCGGGCACGAGCCGTGCCGTACGTGATGTTGCTTCGCGACGAGTACCCGCCGTTCGAGGACGACGTTGCGTACCCGACGACCTTCGCGGTGGACCGACCCACGGGCCCGCGTGACCGGCTGTCGGTCGGGCTGCGGATCATCTACGCGATCCCGCACATCGTCGTGTTGATCTTCCTCAACATCGCGTGGCTCGTCACGTCGATCATCGCCTGGTTCGCGATCCTCTTCACCGGGCGGTACCCGGCCGGCCTGTACGAATTCGCTGTCGGCGTCATGCGCTGGGACGTGCGCGTCGAGACATATCTGTTGCTCATGCGCGACGAATATCCACCCTTCCGGCTGTCGCCATAACACCTCGTGTGGATCCACCGCGCCCTACGCGTGTGATCCACGCGAAGCTGAGCCTTACCGGTGGAGGACCAACGGTTGGTGACGGACGCCGGTATGCCGGTTGCTTCGCGTCCATTCGATCGGACCTGCCGCCTCGATCATGCGGAACCGAACGAAGAGCTCCTCGTAGAGCACCCGGATCTCGAGCTTCGCCAGGTTCGCGCCGAGGCAGTAATGGATCCCGTGGCCGAAACCGAGGTGGGGATTCGGATCACGGCGGACGTCGAACGCCATCGGGTCGTCGAACACCGCCTCGTCGCGGTTGGCCGAGCCCTCCCAGACCACGACCTTCTCGCCGGCCGTGATCTCGTGGCCGCCGAGGCGTGCGGTCGTCGTCGCGGTGCGTCGCTTCGACGGCGAAGGCGTGGTCCACCGCAACACTTCCTCGACTGCCGTGGCCATGACGCGCGGGTCCTTGCGGAGCGCCTCCAGCTGATCGGGATGGTCCACCAACGCAGCAAGCCCGCCTGCGATCGCATTGCGCGTTGTCTCGCTACCCGCCGCGAACAGCAGGCTGAAGAACATGTACAGCTCGTCGTCGGTCAACATCGCGGGTTCGTCGTCGTCGAGGCGCGCGTGCACGACCGCCGACAACATGTCGTCGGTCGGACGCAGTCGCTTCTCCGCGATGAGGGCCCGTCCGTACGTGAGCATGTCGAACGGTGCCGCCTCGCGCTCCGCACTGTCACCCGAGCGGAAGTCGAAGCCGGGCTCGACGGCGGAGAAGAGATCGTGGCGGTCACCCTCGGGCACTCCGAGCAGGATGCAGATCATCTGCATCGGCAGCTCGGCGGCCACGTCCACGAGGAAGTCGAACGGCTCGCCGTCGGGAACAGCGTCGAGCAAGACGCCGGCGCGACGGCGCAGCTCGTCCTCGAGTCTGCGGACGGTCTGGGGTGTGAGGCCCTTGCTCACGAGCCGGCGGATCCGGCCGTGGCGCGGTTCGTCCATCATGTTCAGCACGATCCCGGCGACGGGCAGATCCTGGATGAGCGTGCCGCCGTAGGGCCGCTCACCGCCACGCTCGGACGAATAGGTCGACGGGTCGGTCAGGACCTGCAAAACCTCGGCGTACGTCGCGACGGACCAGAAGCCTTCGCCGTCGGGCGTGTGCGCGGTGGCCTCGTGCCACCACACGGGCGCGCCGGCACGGTGGATCTCGAACAGGTGATGGGGAAAGCCGTTCGCGAAGTTGTCGAGATCGGTGAGGTCGATGCCGGCGAGCCGCTCGCTTGACGCGCGAAGCACCTGCCGAGGCTACGTCAGTGCCGGCGCGCCTTGCGGGCTGTCAACCCGACCGAAAGTGACAGAAGCATGGTGACCGCGAGCGGGAGGAGCCACCACACGTTGACGCCGCCGTGCGCACCCACGTAGGCCGCGGGCACCGCGATGACAACGCCCATGGCCAGGCGCCAGTCGTCACCGACGATGAAGTCGTACCAGAAGCGCGCGAACCGGGAGAGGAACTTCACGCCCCGACCGCCTCGACCGACTCGACGGCTTCGACCTTGGTCGTCTGGGCACTGCCGTCGCGTTTCAGGACGGCCACGAGCGCGAACGCGATCACGAGCACGAACGCGATGAGCCCGAGGATCGAGGCGTCGCTCCCGGGCCACGAGACCCCGGCACCCTCGCCGGCCCAGAACATGCCGAACGCGCTGAGCATCACGCCGACGCCGAACTTCAGCGTGTTCTCGGGAACGCGACTGAGCGGCGCGTGCACGATCGAACCGGCGACGAGCACCACCACGAGCGCGGCCGCCGCGCCGATCGACGCGAGGCCGACGTTGTGTTGCGAGCCACCGAACGTCACCACGATGAAAGCCACTTCGAGACCTTCGAGGAACACGCCCTTGAACGCGACCGTGAACGCGTACCAGTCGTGTGCGGGAAGACGGCCCGCGGCGCGCAGGGCCGCGACCTCGTCGCGGTAGATGGAGTCCTCGTCATGCATGGCCTTCAGACCGCTCGCTCGCAGGATCGCTTTGCGCAGCCACTGCAGCCCGAAGACCAGCAGCAACGTGCCGACAACGAGACGGAGTGAGTCGATCGGCAGGTACGCCAGCGCGGGCCCGAGCGCGGCGACCACGACGGTGAGCCCGCCGAGGGCCGTCGCCGTGCCGATCAGCGCCGAACGCCATCCCCGCGTGACGCCGACCGCCAGCACGATCGTGAGCGCCTCGACCATCTCGACCGCGCAGGCCAAGAATGCGGCCACGACGAGCAACGCCTCACGCGTCACGCACGCTCCTCGGGAGAGACGGGTGTAGCATTTGCTACACGTATGGCAGTACGTGTAGAAACTACTACAGGCGGCTCTCTCGGTGAACGGCTGGCGCACGTCACCGGCCCGCAGGAGCGGGCCGTCGCCCACTACCTCCTGAGCGAAGGATCGCGGGCGGCGGCAATGTCGGCCCGTGAGATCGCGGCGGCGGTCGGCACGAGTGATGCGACCGTCGTGCGCGCGGCGCGCTCGCTCGGCTTCGCGACCCTGCGCGAGCTGCGCCACGCGCTTGTGGACCGGGCCGACGGCAGTGACCTGCCCGGAAGGCTCCGAGCCACCCTCGAGGGGACGCCGACCGCTCATGACGTGCTCGCGCGGGCCGCGCACCGCCAACTCGACGCGCTCGACGCGCTGCTTCGTCGCATCCCACCGGCACGCTTCGACGAAGCGACCGGGCTGCTCGCCGCGGCGGGGCGGATCTGGTGGTCGGGCATCGGACCGAGCGCGTACGTGGCGGGCTACGGCGCGTTCCTGAGCCGCCGGCTCGGCAAGCCGGCGGGCACGCTCACCCACGCGGGCACCGATCACGCCGACGAGCTCCTCGGTGTGGAGCCCGGTGATGCGGTGGTCGCCCTGGCGTACGGACGGATCCATCCCACCGTCGGCGTGCTGCTCGAGCGCGCGGCCGGGATCGGCGTGAAGACCGTTCTGATCACCGACACACCCCGCCGTCGCCTCGCCCACCCGCCCACGGTGGTCCTCGACGCGGGGCGTGGCACTCCGGAGCTCTTCGCGACACACGGTCCGACCGTCGTGTTGGTCGAGGCGCTCGTGCTCGCGATCGCGGCGAGCGATCCGGCCGGCTCCGCCGCCGCGCTGACCACACTGAACGAGTTGCGCCGATCGATCGCCGGGAGGCGGGTCGACGTCGACCCGGTCTAGGCGGGCTCGGGCTCCGCGGGCTCGGGCTCCGCGGCCTCGATGTCGGTCCACACGTCGGGCTGCGTGCCGTCGACGTCCACGAAGCCGTACGCGCGGGCCAGCTCGGCGGACGTCAACGACTGCTGGTTCCAACGGGCACGATCGGGGTCAGCCGCGAGCGCGGCGACGGCGCGGCCCACGTAGCGAGGCGTCTCGGACATTGCGAAGCTCGGCGGCGCGTTGCGCCCCACGGCATCGCGCCAGTTCTCCTCCGAGACGCCGAAGTTCTCCAGCATCAGCTCGGAGCGCAAGAACCCCGGCGTGACGGCTACCGCGGTCGCGCCGTACGGCGCGAGCTCGTGTCCCTGCGAGAACGCGAGCCGGTTCACCGAGACCTTTGCGAGGTCGTAGAACACGGAGATGCGATAACGCGACGCGTTGAACGCGGTCGTGCCGTCGGTGACCTCGACGACCAAGCCACCCGGCCGGTCCACCATCAACGGCAGCAGGTGATGCGACGTGATGATGTGCGTGTCGATCGCGAGCCGCAGGATGCGCAGCCCTGTGTCGAGATCGAGCTCCCAGAGCGGTGTGTTCCAGACGGTCGGGCCGCCCTTGAGGAGCTCGGCACCCCAGATGTCGTTCACGAGCACGTCGATGTGGCCGTAGTCGTCGCCGATGCGCGACGCGAGCGTCTGCACCTGGCCGGAGTCGAGGTGGTCGAGCGCGATCGCGACTCCCGTGCCGCCGAGACCGTTGACGATCTCGGCGGTCTCCTCGATCGTCTCGGGACGGTCGTACTCCGACCGTCTCGACCGCGTCGTGCGGCCGGTACAGATCACCGTTGCGCCCGCTTCGCCGAGCGCGGCGGCGATCCCGCGGCCAGCCCCGCGTGTCGCGCCCGCGACCACGGCCACCCGGCCGCGCAACCCGCCGGGATCAGGTGTCCAACTCATCGACGGGGCTCCCTCGCTCGAGCGGCCGGTCCGCCGAGCCAGCGAAGTTCTGGCCGCTGAACCCCGTGAGGAACCTCAGCGACAGGAACAGGGGCGCGATGATCGCGAGCTGCCTCATCACCACGTTGAGGCGGTTCGACACGGTCGAGATATGACTGTCCATCGCTCCGGTCAGGAGGTCGCGATCCGAGTCGACGAGATTACGGATGCGGATCAGGTGGTCGCACGCTCCACCGTGTAGCCATCGGAGGCCATCACCCGGGATGCCCTGGGTGCCAGGCATCCCCGAGACGCGGAGCACGGCGGGGAACACCTACGCTTCGCAGGTCGGGTGGGTGAGCGGTCGGCCGACGCTCTGGCGTTGACACCGGGGGTTCCGTGCGACGCGATGGCGGTCTGTGTTTCTGCTGGCGGCGGGGCGCGGGCGAAGCCGTCCGCATGCGACCGCTCGCCGCCGGGTTTGCGGTGTTCCTCGGCTGTTTGGGCTGCAGCGGCGGCACGCCGCGCGAACCTAATCCTCTGGTAGGACACATCCTGGAGATCAATTTCACCAACGCAGCCAGCACCGGCGATACGTCCCGGTGCAGCAGCCCGCTCCCGGTGGGACAAAAGATCCTGATACGCGACAGCGCCGGGCACGTCGTCTACGCGGGAACCTCGCAGGGGGTAGGCACGACGGCGTTGGTGCCGATCGGCAACGACCGGTACGACACGATCGAGATTCCCCGCGGCGCTCGAACTACGCGCGCGACCTACAGCCGCAACTACCTTGCAGCTCACAACTGGACCGTGACCCTCTCCGGTTGCTGAATTGGCGCACGCGCTGAATAGCCACCGCGTGTTCAGCCCCGTCCCAGCTCGCCACTACGACCAACGCGGCTGAACGGTCGAGCACGACGACGCGCTCGCGACGCCGATTGAACGTCTCGTGCATCACGAAGTCGTCGTCGAGCCATGACAAGTCGAACGCGACGAACATCAGCGATTCGCGCCGTCGCGCAGACCACCGAAGGGGTCAAGCGACGAATCGGGGTTCGCCGCTACGCCGGCGTTCGTCGCCGCGACGATCGCGCCACGGCCAGCCCGGGGCGGCCCAACGTTCAACGCATCACCGGGCCGGGATGCACCCAGGAAGAGCACCGTGTCCCCGCCGAGAGCGACCCGGCCCAGCGGCACCCCCTCGACGCGGACGACGACAATGGCAGGGCCCTGCATCCTCCAAATTCCACTATGCGTGGCCCCGTTCAGCCGCTGGGTGCTGCTTCATGACCGCAAAATGTCGGTCTGCATGCTCGCCGCCGGCACAGCGCCACTGTGCGTTCATTGATCGTTCTCATAGTCGTGGTCGTGGCTTCATCCAGCCACCGATTCACAACGCGGATCGTGGTTACCATGGCACTCGGGCGAAAGGGCAGTTGATTCTCTGGGGCAGAGACCGCGGTTTTCGCCACCGCGGCAAACAAGGGAAGCAGGGAAGGAGTCTTCTTCGGCGTGACGAGGTCGTCGCGGCTGAATGCACGCGACGCCAGAAGCGCCTGGAAGATCCGTGGAACCGCGTGCGCGAGCGCGAGACGCTCGTGTCCTGGCGGTCGTGAACATGGGCGGGAGACCACTGTGCAGCTGCAGCGCGCAGAAATCGGCGCGACTCATGACAGCGCATGCGTCTTGCACATTGCGCTGCTCGGCGGCTTTCGGGTGGAACGCGCGGGAACGTCCGTCTCCGACTTGTCCTGGCGACGGCGCAGTGCGAAGCGCCTGACGAAGCTGCTGGCGACGAACCCGAGTCACGCGCTCCACCGCGAACAGATCTTCGACATCCTCTGGCCCGACGCCGATGTCGATTCCGCTCGGAACAGCCTTGCAAAAGCGCTGCACGCGGCCCGTCGAGCGCTCGAGCCGGAACGGAGGCCGCGAGAGCACTCGTCATGTCTGCGGTCGCGGGACGACATGGTCCTGCTCGACGCGGACCAGGTGCTCATCGATGCTGATGCATTCCAACGACTCGCGCAGGCCGCACTGCGGCTCGGGACCGTGACCGCGTACGAAGCGGCGCTCGCCGCGTACACGGGTGTGCTGCTCCCGGAGGACCTCTACGAGGATTGGCCGTCCGAGCGTCGTGACTACCTCGCGGACCTGAACATTCGGCTGCTCGTCGGGATGGCCGAAGAGCTCGAGAAGAACGGGGGGCACCGGGTTGCCGTCGACCGACTCCGCACTGCGTTGCACAGCGATCCACTGCGTGAAGACGTACACCGCCGGCTCATGCGCGTCTACGACGCCATGGGTGACCGTGGGCTCGCACTGCGGCAGTTCGAGGTCTGCCGTGACGCCCTGCGGCGCGAGCTCGACGTCGCGCCCGAGCCCGAGACGACAGAGCTCTACGAACAGCTGATCGCGGGCCGGGCGGCGCCTCGTCGCGAGAGCACGGGCGGCGAGACAGAACGCGTGTGTGTGACCGGCGCCGCCCGAGACCGCGCCGGGGAACCGGCGGCCACGACCGCGGCGCCGTTCGTCGGCCGCGATGCGGCCTTGCAGGAGTTGACCGACCACCTCGCTCGGGCGGCGGAAGGTAGCGGAAGCGTCGTCGTCGTCGGCGGCGAGGCAGGGGTTGGGAAGACCCGCCTCGTCGCCAGGTTCGCAGTCGCGGCGCAACAGCTCGGTGCGTGCGTCCTCGGCGACGCCGCGCACGCCAGCAGCTTCCCTTACGGCCCGTTTGCAACCGCGGTCGAGGGCTACGTTGCCGCGCGAACGGACGCCGAACGCAGCGAGCTCGCGCATCGTTACCCATCGCTCGGATGCCTCAGCCCCTCTGCGCAGAGCCCGGCACCCCTTTCTCTGGTGACACAGGACGGCTCGGATGCAATGCATGTGCGGCTCAGCACCGAGATCGCCCGCCTCTTGACGGACATCGCCGAGAGGCAGACAGTCGTGCTCGTGCTCGGCGACCTCGACGAAGCGCACCCCTCGAGCCTCGGGCTGCTCGAGTACTTGGCGAACCTGGCCCGTGGCCGCCGGTGGCTCGTCATCGCGACGCTGCGCGACGAGACCATGCTGCCGGGCAGCGCGGCCATGCGCACGCTCACGTCGATGTCATACGAGCGCCCGTGCAGCCGTGTGCGGCTGCCGCGCCTCGACCGCCACGAGTGCGACGAGCTGGTCCGGACGCTGCTTCGTGGTCGCGCCCTCGGCAGCGACTTCCTCGACCGGATGTACGCACTCACCGGCGGCAACCCGTTGTTCGTCGAGGAGCTCGCGCGGCGCGTCTCCGACCGCAGCGACACACCGACCACGACGCTCCACTCCCGCGACCTCGGACGGGACAGCCTCGACACATCTCCAACTGTGCGAGCGGTCGTGCAGAAGGCGATCGCGCAGCTTGGAGCAAGCGCCTGTCGCGTCTTGGAGCTCGTCACCGTCGCAAAGTCCGGTGTCGCGCTCGAGAACCTTCGGCTGGCAGCTGCGGAGCTCGAGCCGCCGATCACGAACGCCGAGCTGTTCGACGCGCTCGACCGGTTGCTCGCCACCGGGATGTTGATCGAAGACCGCGGCGCATACACGACTCGGCACGCGATCGTCGGTGCCGTCCTCCTCCACGACCTTCCGCAACATCGCCGTGCCCAGTTGGCCGCGGCCTTGCGGGTGGTGGCGCGCCCGCGCGTGAGCACACGGCCGATGTCGTGGCCCCGCGCACACGAGGCCGAAGTTCGGTAGGGCGACTGTGGAACAGGAGCGTTCGCTGCACGACGACGGCGCCTCGACGGCGACTCCGGCGGCGCGGCGCCGGCTGCTGTGGATGCTCCTCGTCGGCATCGCACCGCAATGGCTGTTGATCGGAACTTCGACGGGCGCGATGGTCGTCGGCGCCTTCCTTCTCTGCGTCGCCTTGGCGCTGGTCGAGCTGCATCTGTCGTGGTGCGCGCGGGGCCGCGGCGAGTATCGGATCCGCGCCCGCACCGTGCGGATCGCGCGCTCGTTCGCCCCGCCGCCTCTCTGGCTGCGCGTCGGCTCGGTCGGCGCGACAGTCGCGCTGCTCGTGCTCATCTGGTCACAGGTCCGCACGGGGTCGTTGCTCTTCCTGTCCTACATCGTGCTGTCTCTCCTCATCGGTGCGGTGTGCTGGACGACGCTCGTGTGGATGACGGACGCGTGGCGCGATCCGGCTGCGTTCGACGAGACCCGTCTGCCCCCGACGGATCTCGCGGCCTTTCACTCGTTCTCGCTGATCGTCCCGGCCCGTCATGAGGAGAACGTCCTTGCGGCGACGCTCAGCCGCCTGATTCAGACCGACCATCCGGATTTCGAGGTGATCGTCGTCGTGGGTCACGACGACGAGGCCACGGCGGCGGTGGCGCAACGCTTCGCGGCCGCGCATCGCGACCTGGTGAAGGTCGTCGTCGACCACAGCTGGCCGAAGAACAAGCCCAAGGCGCTGAACACCGCCCTGCCGTACTGCCGGGGCGAGATCGTCGGTGTGTTCGATGCCGAGGACGACGTGCATCCCGCGCTCGTCCGCCGGGTCGATCAGTGCCTGCAGCGCACCGGCGCCGACGTGGTGCAGGCCGGCGTCCAGCTGACGAACCTCCACTCCAGCTGGTTCTCACTCCGGAATGCCCTCGAGTACTACTTCTGGTTCCGCAGCCGGCTCCAATTCCACGCCCGCGTCGGCTTCATCCCCCTCGGCGGCAACACGGTGTTCATGCGGACCGAAGTGCTGCGGCAAGTAGGCGGTTGGGACGAGGAGTGCCTGGCCGAGGACTGCGAGATCGGCGTGCGTCTGAGCTCCATGGGGGCGAAGACCGTCGTCTTCTACGAGCCGGAGCTCGTGACCCGCGAGGAGACGCCACCCACGCTGCGCGCCTTCGTGCGGCAGCGCACACGCTGGAACCAGGGATACCTCCAGACACTCTCGAGGGGCTATTGGCGCAACCTCCCCCAGACGCAACGTGCGCTCGGCGTCTACACGCTCGCGATGCCGTACTTGCTCGCCCTGGCGTGGCTCATGATCCCGACCGCGATCGGCACCGCGATTGCAGTGACCGCGCCCGTGCCGCTCACGATGCTCCTGTTCCTTCCGATCGTGCCCATGCTGGTGGTGCTCGCGGTCGAGACGGCCGGCCTCGGTGACCTGTGCCGTTCGTTCGGAGAGCGCGCATCCGTGCGCGACTACGCGCGTCTGGTAATCGGGTTGCCCGTGTACCAGGTCGTGCTCGCGTTCGCGGCGGTGCGCGCGGTCATCCGCGAGGCCGTGGGCGCACGAGGCTGGGAGAAGACCGCGCACTTCGGGCTCCACCGCGCGTACGCCGACCGCGTACCCGAGCCGGCCTACCAGCTCGCCGCGGTGGGCACGTCGGACGGAACTGCCGCGACGGTTCCGCGGCCGGGGCTCGTTCTGTGGCACACGAACCCGAACGTCGAGGCCTTCGCCCTCGGCACGGCGCCGAGCGCACGTTCCGCCCCGCAAGTCATTCCGCTGCCCCACCACGACGGCCCCGCGCCGGTGCCCGATGTCGGTCGCACCACCCGGGACACACCCCTGTGGATCCGTCTCCGAACCGGGCGGGCGGGCGGCGCGTACACACTGCGGCCGGCGGATGCAATCAGGATCGTTCCCCCCACCAGCGACACGCCCGGACGACGCGGCTTGCGCGCGCTTCTCGCGTGGCTGCGCACCGCGGTTCCCGCCATCGGGTTGCTCGCGGTCTTCACCTGCGTATCGCTGGTGCAAGTGGCGAACATCGCGCACTGGCCGGGAACGTTCTTCGACGAGGGTACCTACATCTCGAACGCCTGGGCGGTGCAGACCCATGGAGCGCTGTCCAACTACACCTATGGCTACGGCCATCCGCCGCTCGGCTGGCTCCTGATCTCGCTGTGGACCTGGACGACGCGACTTTTCGGGAACACCGTGTACTCGGTCGGTGTCGGGCGCCAGCTCATGGCCGCGCTGACGATCGTCAGCTGCTGGCTCGTGTACGTCCTCGCCCGCCGGCTCGGGATCCGCCGGCCGTTCGCCGCGGTCGCGGTGGCGCTGTTCGGCCTGTCGCCACTGTCCCTGTACTTCCACCGCCTGGTGCTCATCGACAATCCCGGGGTCACATTCGCGCTCGGCGCCTTCGTGCTCGCGCTGTCGCCGAAGCGCCGTTTGTGGACGTTTGCTGCGAGCGGTGCCTGCTTCGCGGCCAGCGTGCTGGCGAAGGAGACGATGCTGCTGCTCCTTCCGGTCCTGTTTCTCATCGCGTTCAGCAACCTCGACCGGCGTAACCGTCGGTACTGCGTGACGTTCCTCGTCGCGTTCGTCACACTCGTCGGGCTCGGGTACCCGCTCTACGCGTTGCTGAAGGGCGAGCTCTTCCCGGGGCCCGGCCACGTGAGCTTGATCGACGAGGCCGTCTACCAGCTGTTCTCGCGCCAGGCGACCGGAGCCCTCTTCAACGCGCACAGCGAGACGTACCAGATCGTGCGGCAGTGGTGGAACACCGATCCTTGGCTGCTGGGGGGCGCGGCGCTGTTCACGCCGATCGCGCTCGCCCGTCGATCCACACGGGCGGTCGGCGTGGCCTTCGTGTTCCAAGCGTTGATGGTGCTGCGCCCGGGTTATCTGCCGTACATGTACGTGATCGCGTTGTTGCCCTTCGCGGCCCTCATCGTGGCCTGTGGGATGGACACGCTGTGGGCGTTCGCAGTGGACGGCCCGCGCCAGCGCGAGCAGAACGGTGGACGGTTGCGCTCGATCGTCGCGGCGGTCTCGCGACGCCTCGCTCCGGTGACGCGCACGGCCGCGGCCGGCGGCCTTCTCTCGGTCATGGCGGTCGCCGCGCTCGTCGTCAGCCCGGGCTGGGGACGGTACGACCGCGCGGCGATGACCGTCCGCTACGACAAGGCGGAGCGTGCCGCGGAACAGTGGATCGTGAGCCACGTCGGCCACACGCAGCGGATCCTCGTGAGCGACAACTTCTGGATCGATCTGATCGAACGCGGCTTCGATGCGAAGGCTGTCAAGGGTGGTTTCTACTCTCGGACCGTGCTCTTCTACTGGTCGTTCGACTTCGACCCCGCCGTGGAGCGTCTGGTGCCAGATTGGAAGAACATCGACTACGTCGTATCGACACAAGGAATGCGCAGCGACATCGCGAACGCTCAGGTACCGAAGACCGCGCTGGCGGTCGAGCACTCACACGTCGTCGTGACGTTCGGGAACGGAGACCAGCGAATCGAGATTCGCGCAATTGATGGCCACGTATCGGCACCGCTGGACCTTCCGCGCTCCATCGCGCAACACAGCTGACCAAGGCCACGCAGTGCGCCACCGTGAATGGGCTGCGGCCGTCGCGCTGATCGCCGGCATCGCACTGCTCGCAGTCCTGCTTCCCTGGCACAAGTCGAAGTCGCCGCTCGAGATCCGGGTGCGCGGCGCACATCTCGTCGACGGCTCGGGCCGCAACATCCGCCTGTTCGGCGTCAACCGGTCGGGTACGGAATACCAGTGCACGATCGGTGGCACGACGGGCGCCGGGATCTTCAGCGGGCCGGACGACGCCGCGTCGATCGCGTCGATGGTGTCGTGGCACATCAATGCGGTGCGGGTGCCGTTGAACGAGGACTGTTGGCTCGGCATCAACGGCGTGAACCCGGCCTATACCGGCACGGCGTACCAGCACGCCGTGGACGGGTACATCCGCAGACTCAACCACGCCGGCCTCATCGCCATCGTCGACCTCCACTGGAACGCGCCCGGCCGCCAGCTCTCGAGTGGACAGCGCGCAATGGCCGACGCGGATCACGCCCCTGCCTTCTGGAGTTCGGTCGCGACGCGGTTCAAGGCCAATCGGGCAGTGATGTTCGATCTCTACAACGAGCCCGTCAGCATCTCGTGGAGCTGCTGGCGCTCGGGGTGCGCGACAGCCGGCGGCTGGCAAACCGTCGGCATGCAGACGCTGATCGACGTCGTTCGGCGCGCGGGCGCGCGGCAACCCGTCATCGCTTCCGGTCTCGGCCACGCGAACGATCTGTCGGGCTGGCTGGCCGCCGGCCTTCACGATCCGCTCCATCAGCTCGTCGCCGGCCTGCACATGTACGACACCGACGCTGACGGATACTGCAACACCGCCGCGTGCTGGGACGGCACCGTTGCGCCGGTCTCGAGGCAGGTTCCCGTCGTGACCGCTGAGATCGGCGAGCACGATCGCCGGTCCGACTTCGTCACGGCGTACATGCACTGGGCCGACCACGAGTGGCGTGCCGGCCGGTCGGTGTCGGTTCTCGCGTGGGCATGGGATGCGGCGCAGGGCGAGACCGCCCCGTCGCTGATCACCTCGTACGACGGCACGCCGACCGGCTACGGGCTCGGCTTCCGCACCTACCTCGCCGCGCTCTTCGAGCGAGGCGAGATCCACCGCTGACGGCTGCCCTGCCCAACTTCACCGGTTCATGCGTGGATCCTCGTCGCTCAGCGACGGAATTCCACGCATGAAAGCGGTGGTCGGTGTTCGGGCGCTACGCGGCGGGATCCTTGCGCTCGAGGCTCCGGCGCATGACCTTGCGGGCGAGCGACCGCACCTTGTTCTCGATGTTCCCGCCGCGCACGGCACGGTCGTCCATCGCGTCCTTGTGCGCCTTCACGAGGAACGATGGTGACCGCACCGTCTCGGGCAGGCCGTGGCGTTCACGAATGCCGGCCAGACCGTCGTAGTGCTGCGTCACCCAGTAGAGGTTGATCCGGCACGAGACGCAGTTCCACGCCTCGTCGGGGTTGTCGGTCCCGCACTTCGGGCACTTCATCGCTCCACTCCTGCGGTCTGGTACTCGAGCTGACCTGATGCGGCGCGGAGAACGCCCTCCCGGAGCGGGACGCGCGGCACATAGCCGAGGCGACTCCGCGCCTTGTCGATGCTGTGACGGTTGTCCGTGCCGAACAACTTCACGCCGAGCCGGGTCGCGGGTGGCTGGCGCCGCGATCTCATCGCGACCGCAGTGCGCTCCGCCGCGGCCGCAGCCGCGTAGAGCGGACGGTACGGCACGTGCACCCGCGGTCGTTTCGCGTCGATCGCGTCCGCGATGGCGTCGAACATCTCCTGCTGCGTGAGCGGCTCGTCGTTCGTGATGTTGAACGCCTCTCCCAGCGCGTCGTCGTGATCGAGGCCCAACAACAGACCCTGCACGACGTCGGTGACGTACGCGAACGGCAAGGCGTTGTCGCCGCGGCCGATGATGAGACCCTTGCCGGCTGCGATGCGTTCCGCCATCCGCTCGAAGTGCAGCTTGTCACCCGGGCCGAAGAAGGTTCCCGGCCTGATGATCACCGCGGGCAGCCCGTCCTCGACGATCATCCGCTGCACGAGCTCGTCGCCCTCGGCCTTGGTGACGGGATACGGATCGGAGAACGGCCTGAGGGGATGCGTCTCGGAGCACGGCAACCCCTGGTCGATGCCGTAGACCGTCCACGAGCTCACGTGCACGACTCTTCGCACGCCGTGCTCGAGCGCGGCGCGACAGACGTTCTCGGTGCCCGTCACATTGACGGCTCGGTAATCGGAGAGCGGTCGCCAAACGCCCATCATGCCTGCGAGATGCAGGACGGCATCGACGCCACGCGTGGGTGCGATCAAGGTGTCCGGGAACCGGATGTCACCGCGGTACACCGCGCCCCCACGCTGCTCGAACCACGACACGTCTTCGCCGGGCAGCGCGAGCACACGCACGACGTCGCCGCGCTCGAGAAGCTCGGAAACGAGGTGCCGCCCCAGAAGACCGCCGCCTCCTGTGATCAAGATCTCCACAAGTTCTCTCCTTACTGGACCGGCGACCAGTGCCGGTATCGGTGCGCGAGATCGGCGAGCGCCGGCGACGTCTGCTCGAGCCATGCGATGGCGGTGTGCCGGCGAGGGATGATCACTTCGCGCCGCGGCCGCCGGACGAGGTCACAGATCGCGTCGGCGACGACGCGGGGCTCGGGAAGACGACCCTGCACGTGACGGGTCATGTCCGTGCGGATGTTGCCCGGCGACACGAGCGAGACCGACACGCCGGTTCCTGCGAGCTGCCGACGCAGGCTGAGCGAGAATCCACGCAGCCCGTACTTGGTCGCCGAGTACACGGGCTCCATCGCCACCCGGCCCGACAGCGAGCCGACGCAGATGATGGTCCCGCGCCGCTGTCGAAGCATCCCCGGCAGCACCGCGCGGGTGAGCAACATGGCGCCCAGGAGGTTCACCTCCAACATGTCCGTCAGCTCGTCGGGCGCGGTCGCGACGACCGGGCGCATCCAGTTCGCACCGGCGTTGTTGACGAGAATGTCGACAGGGCCGAATGCGTCGTCGGCCCGGTCGACGAGTCGGTCGAGCTGGTCGGGATCCGTCACGTCGGTCGGGACCGACACGGCGTCGCAGCCGAGCGCCGTGATCGCCAGTGCGTGGCGCCGGAGCTTGTCGGCCCGGCGGGCTGCGAGCACGACACGTGCCCCCTGCTGGGCGAGCGCACGCGCCGTCGCCGCGCCGATGCCGGAGCTCGCGCCGGTGACGATCGCAACCCGCCCTGCGAGCGTGTCCGTCCGATCGAGTGTGTGCATCGTCCTCACCGTTCCGATGTCCGCAACACAACCGCGGGATCGTGAACCGCCGGCGTGACGGGCGCCGGGTTCTCGCCCTGATACCAGGCGGCCGCGAGACGGATTCCCTCTCGCAGCGGCACGCGTGGTGCGTAGCCGAGCCGTGTCCTCGCTTTGGCGACCGAGAACCGCATGTCGCTCCCGGCGAACGCGACGCCGACACGCGTCAGCGGCGGGCGTTCCCACGTGTATCGGCCCGCGGGTACACGTTCGGCAAGCCAGGCCGCAGCGGAGAAGGCGCGGTATGGCAACGACACGAGACGCGGCTTCACGCCGAGCTCCTCCGCGATGGCTGTATAGAGCTCGCGTTGGGTGAGCGGCTCGTCGTTGGCGATGTTGAACGCCTCCCCGACCGCGTCCTCGTGGTCGACGCCGAGCAGGAGACCCTGCACGACGTCGGTCACGTAGACGAGCGGTATCGCGTTCTCGCCCCGGCCGACGATGACGGCCTTGCCGGCTCGGACCCGGTCGGCCATGCGGCCGAAGTGCATGCGGTCGCCCGGGCCGAGGACCTGGTCGGGACGGATGATGGCCGCGGGAAGGCCGTCGTCCACGATCATTCGCTGGACCAGCTTGTCCGCTTCCGCCTTGGTGATCGGATAGGGGTCGGGAAACGGCAAGAGCGCGAAGTGTTCCTCGACCGGCACGTCCCATTGCATGCCGTAGATGCTCGACGAGCTCATGTGCACGAACCGCCGAACCCCGGCAGCGAGTGCGGCCTTGCACACGTTCTCGGTACCGCGCACGTTCACGGCGACGTAGTCACGCATGGGTCGCCAGACGTCCATCATCGCGGCGAGATGCACGACCGCGTCGACGCCGGCCATGGGCGCGACCAGTGTCTCCGGCCGGCAGATGTCGCCGCGGTGGATCGACACGCCGCGCTGTTCGAGGCGCGACGTGTCCTCCGACGGCAACGCGAGCACGCGCACGCGGTCGCCACGGTCGAGCATCGCGTCGACGACGTGGTGGCCGACGAAGCCGTTGCCGCCGGTGACGAGTACCTCCATTGTCAGTTGCTCCTCACGGGAACCCCGGACTCGTGCGCGCAGCGGTACCACTCGATGCTCCGGCGCACGCCCTCGTTCATGTCGATCTGGGGAGCGAAGCCGATCTCCTGCCGGGCCCGCTCGATACTGAAACGGTTCTCGCCCCCGAGCACCTGAAGGCCGTAACGCATCAACGGCGGCGGTTGCGCGCGCCGCGCCATCCGGCCCACGGTCTCGAGGCTCGCGCCGAGGGCCACGCCGAGGCGGTACGGAATGTGCCGGGTGGGTGCGGGGACGCCGAGCTCGGCCGCGATTGCGCCGAGGTACTCGCGCTGCGTCACGCGTTCGTCGTTGACGAGCAGGTACGCACGCCCCTGCGCGCCATCCGCTTCCGACGCCTGCAGGATTCCCCGAGCCACGTCGCCGACGTAGACGAGCGGCAGGTGGTTGTCACCGGACCCCACGACCACCATCCGGCCGTCGCGGATCATCGTCGCGAACCGTCCGAAGCCGGCCACGTCGCGAGGGCCGTAGATGTAGCCCGGACGCACGACGGTGACGGGCGCACCGTCACGTTCGATCAGCCGTTGCAGCAGGCGTTCGCCCGCGACCTTCGAGCGACTGTACGGATTCGGTTCCGTCCGGAAGGGCGAGAGCTCGTCTGCGTCGCCCCGCACGTCGTTGCCGTGCACAGTGATCGAGCTCACGTGGACGATGCGTCGAACGCCGGCATCGCGCGCGAAGCGCACGAGGGTCGCGAGCGCGTCGACGTTCGTACGCTGGTACTCCTGCTCGGGGCCCCATGGGCCGGTGCGCGCCGCGCAGTGGAGTACGGAATCGGCGCCGGTCATGGCGGCTGCGAGCACGCCGGGGTCGGCCACGTCTCCCGCGTGCGTCTCCACACCGGCGCGCGTCAGCGCAGTGGCGTCGTCGCCCGGCCCGATGAGGGCGCGCGGTTGCTCCCCCCGCTCGAGGAGGAGGTCGACGAGGTGGCTTCCCAGGAGCCCGGCTGCGCCCGTGACGACGACGGTCATGCGGCTCGCTCCTTCGACTCGTCACCCGACCACAGTTCGAGCGTCGACCGGAAGCTCAAGCCGATCGCCCTGACGCTGACGAGCGCGGCCGCGGTCATCAACAGTCCCGTGAACGGATGGGAGAAGACGAACATCGCGCCGACTCCGGACCGGCTGACGCCGAACACCCCGGAGAAGATCAGGAGCCCCATCAACTCGTTGCTCCCGAGGTGGGCGGGTGGCGTGGGAAAGATGTACGCGAGGTTGTACAGCGTGTAGCCGTACAGGACGACGGCGAGGCTGAGCGACGTGCCGACGGCCAGAAACGCGAGGTAGCAGAACAGCCCGTCGAGCGTCACCGCGACGCCGGTGTACGCCGCGCCGACGAGCAGCAGTCGCGGGTTGCGGAACAGCGTCAGCAGCGTGTCGACGAATTGCACTGCGAACGGCTCGACCCGGGTGGCCAAATGGCGCGGCAGCACGATGCGCACGACGCGGGACACCAGACCCATGGCCCCCTCTTGCCGGCGGCCCGCCAGCGCGAGCACGAGACCGGCTGCCGCGAGCGCGAAAAGGGGAAAGAGGAGGAACAGCCACAGCGCACCGCTCAGGTGGAGCCCCGCGAACGGGACGATCAGCAGGAGCACGACAGCCGGAAGCAGGTCCAGCGACTTGTCCATGGTGATCGTCGCGAGCGAACGGCTGACCGGAATGCCGTTCGTACGGCGAAGGATCCCGCTCTTGGCCAGCTCGCCTCCCTGAACGGGCAACAGCCAATTCAGGAAGATCGCGATGAAGTAGATCCCGACGGCACGCGTCGCGGGCAGCTCGTCGGGGCCGACGAACCGCCGCCACCGCAAGGCGCGGACCACGTACGCGCTCAGGAACACCAACCCGCAGAGCAGCGCGAAGCCGACGTTCAGGTTCTCGACGCGGTTGAACACGGCTCGGACGCTGATCAGCTGGAGGAAGACGACGACGAACACTCCGCCGACCACGAGGCCGGTCGCCATGCGCACGAACAGCTTCCGCACGTTCGTGGATTCACGAGCGGGGGGCGCAACGACTTCTTCGAGGTCGACGGTCTCGATGGTCATGCCGGGAGGTAGCCGTGCTCGCGATACCAGGCGATGGTGTTCTTGATGCCGATGTCGAGGTCGGTCGACGCGACGAAGTCGAGGCTGCGCTCCGCCTTCGTGACGTCGTAGACGCGGCTGTGGGTGAGGAAGTCGAGCCGGCTGCTCGTCAGCGGCGCGCGGTGTCGCAGACGCCGGGGCAGCGCGTCGCCGAGCGCCGCGAGCGCGCGGGCCGCGGCAAGTGGGATGTGACCCTGGGGTGGGGCGGCCCCGTCGACCTGCGCGATCGCGGCCGCGAGCCCCTGCAACGACACCGGCTCGCTGCCCGCAATGTTGAAGCACTCCCCCACCGCGCCCGGACGCACCGCGGCGCGGACGAAGGCCTCGGTCATGTCATCGATGTAGATCGGATGCAGCCAGACAGGCGTGCGCCCGATCGGGCGGAACTGGCGCTTCAACACCGAACGGAAGAATCCGCCCAGATGCACGTCGCCCGGCCCGTACACGAGGCCCGGGCGCACGACGACCGCGGGGAGCCCGCGGTCACGGGCGGCGCGGACCGCCAACTCCGCTTCGGCCTTCGTCGCCTCGTACACGTTGGTCGGACGGAACGGTGCGTCTTCGTCGACCGGCCGGTCTCCCGTCACGCCGAAGACCCCGGTCGTGCTGCAGTGGACGAACCGAACCAGTCCGTGCTGGCGCCGGGCCCGCTCGACGAGGCGCTTCGTGCCCTCGACGTGCAGCGTCCGGTACTCGTGCTCGGGCTCCCACGGCTCGTACAGCTTGCCGGCGAGATGGAAGACGACCGAGACGCCGTCGACCGCCGTGGCCACGGCGACGTCGTCGCTCATGTCCCCCACGACCGTCTGCACGCCCTGCGCCACGAGCGCGGTGGCCTTGTCGCGCGAGCGAACCAATGCACGCACGTGAGCGCCGTCCTGCAGGAGCCGCTGCACCAGTGCCCCACCGAGAAATCCGGTAGCGCCGGTGACGAGGACAGGCCCTCGAGCAATCGCGCCGACTTCGCTCTCGCCGCTCACCGGGCATTGACCGCCTGACGCGCGCGTCGCTCGTCCCGGCCGAGCAGCGACAGCGCGCGCGACTTGCCGACCTGCCCGGCGACCTTCATTACCGTCGGCCCGTGGAGCAACATGTTGCTGTAGGCCGCGTTCGCGAGCGGGCAGTAACACTCACCCGCCTTGATGCTGCGTCGCAGCTCGTCGGCCTTCGCGCTCTTCCACACGGCGGCGAAGTCGTAGTCGTGGTCGCGCAGGTTGCCCATGGACTCGGCCCGGATGCAACAAGTCCACACGTCTCCGTTCGGAGCGATCTGCGCGGACGCAACGCCGGCCATGCACGGGATGATCTGCCGGTGCTCCCGCAGCGTGCGCTTGACGAGCTCGTAGTACTCGCGCCGGAAGGCCTGCGTCACCGCGGCAACGCCGGTGAGCTTCTTGTCGCGCAGGCTCTCGAGCAATGTGTCGATCGCGACCGTGTACATCTCGGCCGTTGGTGTGATCCCCAGGCCGACGGTGTCGAGCTCGACGCGCTCCTCTGCGATCTCGGTGATGAACGAGTCGGGCTGCAACTCGCGCTGCACGTAGTCGCACAGCTCAGGAAACGAATCGACGCTGTAGCTCGAGATCACTGTGTGGATGCCGAGTGTCAGGTTCGAGTACTTGCGCTGGAGCTCCTTGAGCTGACGGTACGTGCTCATGGCGCGGTTCCAGTTGTTCGGCACGCCCCGAATCTCGTCGTGCTTGTCGCCGACCGCGTCGAGCGACAGGTTGATGATCACCTCTGATTTCGGGGCCGCCTGCAGGACGCGTTCGATGCGACCCGGGATCACCCGTTCGAGGATGCCGTTCGTGGGGATGTTGATGATTCCCGGCTTGCAGTGCCGGTACGCGCTCTCCACCATCTCGGGAAGGTCGTCGCGCCACGTCGGCTCACCCCCGCTGAAGGTGAACCAGTACGGCGCATCGCCGAGCGACTGGAAGACCCGGTCCCATTCGGGCAGCGCGAGGTCGTCGTTCGGCAGCAGCCAGACGTTGCACGTCTTGCAGCGCGAGTTGCACTTGTAGCTCACGCTCACCGTGATGTTGACGGGCAACGTCATGACCCGACCCGTGAGGTAGGTCGCTTTGAGTGCCGGCATGTCCGGCAGGATCTTCTGCATGCCCATGAGGGCGTGAACCTCCTGGCTCCGCGGCGCTCAGCTAGCGAGCGCGGGAATCGGTCGGGCGAGCGGGCTTCCCGTCTTCGGGAACGTGACGACCGCGCAGGCGAGCTGCACGGGGCGAGCGTCGCGACGCGACTTCTCGATCTCGCGGCCGGCGAACTCCTCTACCAGCCCGGCGGCGACGTTGTCGGCGTCGGTGCGATCGCCGGCGAGGACCACGATGATCGTGCCGTTGGTCTGCTCCGACACCGTCGCGTCAGGACCCACGCGCGTGCGGATCTCCTGCGCCACCCGTCGGAGCACGGACCGCGACGCGACCGAACCGAATGCCAACCGGTCGTCGGCGAAGTCGACCAGATGGAAGACGAGCACGTGCTTCGCTTGCCCCGAGCCGGGGCGGTCCCCGATATCGGCTTTCGTCGTCGCGACCGCGGTCCAGATGTGATGGGAGTGACCGCGGAGGAAGTCGTAATAGCCCAGCGCGCGGGCACCCGCCTCCAGACCGACCGCGCCGGCCATGCGCCAGGGTTGCGACCACGACGCCCGGACATGGTCCGACCCGAGGATCGCCCGAGCGACCCGCTTGGTGCTCATGGTCGACGCCGAGTATCCGTCACGCTTCGCGACGTGCAGATGCCCGGCGTAGATGCGACGCCGCTGGCGGAGGAAGTCGCCCACCGTCGACGGCCCGCGGTTGTAGACGACCGCACGTGGCTCGTACACGAGGTGGTAGCCGAGCTGGGTGAGGAGCGCCTGGATGGAGAGCTCGTCGACCGCGGTGTCGGTCGGGATGCACGGCAACACGTTGCGGAACGCGACGATCTCACCCAACTTCGGATCGTTGCGCGCGATCTGGTCGTGGAGGTCCCACAACAGGTGGACGGCGTAACCGAGGAACGTTCCGTCGTCGTTCACCGGAACCGGATGGCCCCCGACCATCCCGACCGCGGGATCCTCGAAATGCTGCAGCAGCGCGTCGATTGCGCCGGGACGCACGACGTTGTCGGCGTTCACGAGGATCAGAACCGGCGACTGCGCGGCTGCGATGAAGTGATTGATCGCCGATGCCTTGCCCGCCCGCTCGTCCTCGACGATGAGTCGCAGCCGGGGCTCGTTGCGAGCCAGCGCCGCGATGATCTCCGTGGTGCGGTCGTTGCATCCACTGGCCACCACGATGAGCTCGGCGATCTCACCGGCAGTGAGCTCCTGCGCGAGGACGGCGTTCACCGCGCTCGCGATGTTGCGCTCTTCGTTGTACGCCATGATCCCGACACTGCAGCCCAGGACGGGCATATCGTCCGGGGGTGTCATGACGTGACGGTGCGCGAGCGGTAGCCCCGCCTCGCGCGAATGAACGGCAGCGTCCACCGCCATGAGGTCTCCTCGATCCGTTCCTGCCCAGCCTGCCCAGACCCGTCCCGGCTTGCCGGGAACGGCCCGATTCAAGGCGATCGGGATTCCAGTGCCCTTCCACTGCTTTCTGCCTTGCGCCGCTCAGGTGTTACGACTCGTCGACATGTTGCGCGGCGCCAACGGCAGTAGCTCCCTCTTGCGACGAACCGTCCCTTTGATCCGTCACTCGAGTGGAAGCCGCTTGGAATAGCTCGTTCATTCAATGCTCTGGGGCGGACGTACCAGGCAGGTAGAAGAAGGCGGCAGTGCGCAGGGCTGATCGCAGGACTGCTCGCAGACAGCGACGGCAGGCAGGCGTCGTGGTCGTGGCAATCGTTGTCACGACGCTCGCGACCTATGGCGTCTTCCACGCCACGACCGCGCCGGCCTCGGGCATCGCGAGCGTCACCGACTACGCGACGCCAGGCGGTGATCCGTGGGGCACCGCGTTCGACGGCGCCGGCCGCGTCTGGGTGGCGCTGCCCGGGTGCGATCCCTCGCCCACGTGCTCGTCGACGACGCCTCCGGGCAAGCTCGCGTTGTTCGACCCCGGCACGCACACCTGGGCGCAAACCGTGTCGCTGCCGGCCGGATACGGCCAGCCGCTGTTCCCGGCCGTCGACTCCAGCGGCAAGGTCTGGTTCACGATGCCCGTGACCAACGCGATCGGCCGGTTCGATCCCGTCTCCGCAACCGTCAGCCAGTGGGCGGTACCGACTCCGAGCGGCGGGCCGTGGGGCTTGGCCGTCGATCACCTCGGCAAGATCTGGTTCACCGAGCACTACGTCAACAAGATCGCGTCCTTCGATCCCGTGACACATGCGTTCCATGAGGTGTCGACGCCCGCGAGCAACAGCAACCCGTACGGCATCACGGTCGACTCGCTGAACAACATCTGGTTCACGGAGAACCCCGACACCGTCGCGCTCATCGGCGAGTACACGGCCGGTGGCCTTCTCAACGAGTACAAGATCCGGAACTCGGCGACCGCCGGGACCGGCCTGACGCCGCACCTGATCACCCTCGACCCGTCCGGCAACGTCTGGTGGTCGGAAGGCTGGGTCAGCTCGGTCGGCACGTTGACGGTTGCCCGCGCACAGCCGGGAACGAACAACGGAGTCACCGAGTACAACTACACGCCGTCGTGCGGCAGCTGCGGGTCTCACACCTCGGGAATCGCGGCCGACAGCCAGGGTCTCATCTGGCTCGACGACTCCCTCCAGAACACGTTCGGCTCCCTGCCGGTCGGCGGCGGCAGCTTCGCGTTCTACGGCAGCCCGAAGTCACATCCCCACGACGGCCTGAACGTCGACAGCCAGAACCGCATCTGGTTCGACGAGGAGTTCGGCAACGCGCTCGCCGAGGCCGTCCAGAGCGGGTCGACGACCACGACGAGCTCGAGCACGACCACGACGACGGCACCGCCAGCGGGAACGCTGGGCACAGACACGTTCCAGCGCCCCAATCAGACGTTGTGGGGCAAGGCGTCCGACGGTCAGACCTGGGGCGGCGACGCCAACACCAGCACCGCCTTCTCCGTCTCCGGGAACACCGGACACGTCACCAACACGGGCGGAACGAGCTACAGCGCGGTGCTGGGCCCGAAGGCGACAGATTCCGAGGTGGTCGTGACGGGCTCGTTGAGCGCCTTCTCGAACAGCAACTTCGGCACCGTGCTGCGCTGGACCGACGGCAACAACTGGTACAAGGCCTACATCGACGGCAGCAGTCTCGTCATCCAGAAGAAGGTCGCCGGCGGCGCGACGATCATCGGCAGCACACCGTTCGCCGCGACCGCGGCAGCGTCCTACACGATCGACTTCAAGGCCGTCGGCACGACACTCAGCGCGAGCGTGTGGCCATCGGGCGGCTCGCCACCGGGTACCTGGATGCTGGCCACGAGCGACAGCTCGCTCGCGTCGGGCTTCGCCGGGCTGCGCTTCCTGACCCAGGGCGGCACCGCGACGATCACGTCGTTCCAGGCGACGATTCCGGGCGGTTCCACCACGACGACGTCCTCGAGCACCACGACCACGACGTCCAGCACGACAACGAGCAGCAGCACGACCACGACGACCACCGCGCCGCCGACGGGCACGCTCGGGACTGACACCTTCCAGCGCCCAAACCAGGCGCTGTGGGGCAAGGCATCCGACGGTCAAACGTGGGGTGGCGACGCCAACACCAGCGCGACGTTCTCGATCGCATCGAATACAGGGCGGGTCACGAACACCGGGGGCACGAGCTACAGCGCGGTCCTCGGCGCGAAGGGCACGAACGAAGACGTGCACCTCACCGGATCGATGAGCGCGTTCGTCAACAGCAACTTCGGCGCCGTGGCGCGATGGACCGACGGCAACAACTGGTACAAGGCCTACATCGACGGCAAGAGCCTGGTCATCCAGAAGAAGGTCGCCGGCGCTACCACGATCCTCGCGAGCACGCCGTTCGCCGCGACTGCGGGCACGTCGTACGTCATCGAGTTCGGGGTCGTGGGCACCACGCTGAACGCGAGTGTGTGGGCGGCGACGAGCTCGGCCCCGCCCACCTGGATGGCCAGCGCGACTGACAGCTCGCTGACATCCGGGTTCGCCGGCGCGCGCTTCCTCACGCAAGGCGGAAGCGCGACCATCACGTCGTTCCTGGCAACGGCACTCTGACGGCGGCGGTCGTAGGCATCATGGGGATGCGCAGCGACGAACGCGCGGGCGCGGGCCGCCGGTTCAACCGTGCCGTGCTCGCTGTCGCACTGGCGGGCGCGTCGGCAGTACTCGTGTGCAGCTGCTCGAGTGGCAACAAGCGCGCGACGGGCGCCGGGAGTTCGGCTCCGCCGAGCGCCCCCCGGCAGATCACGGCGACGCCGTCAGGCGGTTCTGGCGGTGTCGGCCCGGTCGTGGCACCCAACGGTCAGGGCACGGTCGCGCTTGGCGACCGGACACTGACGGTCGTCCACGCCGTGCGCGGGCCCGGATCGACGGCCCGTTCGGTAACGGTCGTCGTCGACCTCTCGGTGCAGAACCCCGGAGCGAGCACGATCACCGCCGCGAGCAGCTCCTTCGAGCTCATGGGGCCCGAAGGTGACATGTTCACCGTGAAGCCGGGCGGGGCGGCATCCCTCGATGGCGCCATCGCCCCACATGCCACCCGCGCAGGCACCATCACGTTCGACGTACCGGCCGCGGCAACGTCGAACATGCGGCTGCTGTATCGCCCCAGCGCGAACGCGCAGACCGCCATGATCCCGTTGAACATCGGCTGACCGAGCGGCCGCGCACCCGATCTGGCGTCACTTCAGC
>JAMXLJ010000048.1 GCA_024281095.1 Acidimicrobiia bacterium
CCGACTGGCTGCACGACCGTCGAGCTGACGGGCACTGGAACCGCCAGTGCGCCGGTTCCGGCGGGCACGCGCGTGATGTCGATGTTCACAGGCGAGTTGCCATAGGGCCAGTCGATCGAGACGGAGATAGAAGCCGGTGCGACGTCGTACTGGTCTCCGCACAGAGGGTTCGCACTCCTGTTGCAGGACCAGTGTCGTCCGAGCAGGCTCTTGACGGTGCGTGTGCCATCGTCTCGTGTCGCGAGACCGTCGAACTGCCAGGAAGACGTCGACACGACATTCATACGTGTCCCGCCGGCGAGACCGCTATAGAGCTTCGCGGCCCACCACTGGCCGGTGACTCGCCCCGCCGCGTCGACCAGGCCGTCGAGCTGCGTACCACACTCGGCGTCGCCCCAGCAGGCGCGGTTTGCTTGGCGAACACCGCCGTCCTCTATTGCCCGGAAGTACCCAACGTCCCAGCCGGGCAGCACATGGACCGCCTTGCCGCCATATTCATTGATGACGATCGTGCCGTTCGCTACCACGCCGGGATGGCGGGCCATCACGGCTTTCGCCATCGCGATGTGGCGGTCGACGTTGGTGACGACGGGAAACATGTCGCCCGGCGACGGCGCGACCGTGGCCTCGTGCCAGGCCAGCGCGTCCCATGTGATGCCGTGCGCGGCCGAATATGCGAGGAAGGTGTCGATGTCGAACTCGTGCGGGCTGCCGGGAGCCCACTGCAAGGCGCTCAGGCTTGGTCCGATGATCTTGGCGCTCGGATCGACCGACTTGATGGCCTTCCAACCCATCTCATAGGTCTGCAGCCACAGGCCGACCGTAACGGTGGTCAGATCCTGCGGGCTGAAACGGGGGCAGCACATGCCGTTGGGCTCGTTCCAGATCTCCCAGTAGTCGGGCGAGGAGCCTGTCGCCTTGATCCAGCGAACGGTGTTCTGCACGAACGATTGCCACGCGTTCCAGTTGGACCACGGGGTGCGGGCGTACCCCAGATTCGTCGGCGCGGTGGCACCGATCCAGAGGTCGGAGACGACCTGCGTGCGCGACACGCCAAGACCGCGGGCAGTCGGATCCGAGGCCGAGCCCGCGAAGCGCCATTGCTTCAACTCGAGGGCCTGAGTCACCGGAGTGTCCACGACACCGCCGTGCACCATGCCCTGCGCGGCGAGCGTGATCGGGCTCGGCGACGCACTTGGCGAGATCCTGGCGCACAGGACGGCGGTCGCGCACGGGTTGGCCACGGTCACGACCGAGGAGTTGATCCCCGTGCCGAAGCCCGCGCTGTTTTCCGGCGTGGCCCGAACGACCCACGCTCCGGTCGAAACTGGAATGGTGTAGTCGTCCGGTTCGACCGTTTGCCCGACGATGTTGGAGGCGACCTTCGCCGGCGCGCCGTTGACGATCTGGAAGAGGTCCAGATGCATGAGCTTGGGCGCGCCCCCGCTCGTGGCGTAACGCCACGAGAGTGCAAGCTGCTGATCGCCCGGAAGCTGGCTGACGCTGTACGACGCGAGCACGGGCACCCCGGCGGCGTAGGTTGGCGACGTCTGGACTCCAGGCACGGCCGTGGTCGCCGGGGCGGCCCGCGTGGGAACCGGGACCGCGCCGCCACCCTCGCCGGCGAAGCACGCGGTTGCGAGCAGGGCCACGACGGCCGCCGCCGCAACGGCGCGACCTCTGAGTGAACGGATGACCGGACCCATACGAGTCTGTATCGGCAGCCCTCGAGAGCGATTTGAGAGGCCGCGGGGCGGGGACCGTGAAGTGGGACAGAAGTCCCAAATTCCTCGGACCTGCGCGAGAGAGCTGAGGCGCCCTTGGTCAGGCGGGATGCGCCACGACTGAAAGCGCGTCCCCGTCGTTCACCGCGGGCACGAAGATCGTGAGTATCCCGTTCACCGGCGGCAGCGTGCTCGACCCGACCGCGACCGGCGAAGGCAGTCCACCCGTGCCTGCCGGAAGCCGCGACATCGAGACACTCACCGGCGCGGTTCCGTACGGCCAGGCGACCGTGATCGACGCCGACGCTGGAGGCACGTCGTACCGGTCCGGGCACAGCGGATTCACCGTGCGGTTGCACGACCAGTGCCGGCCGAGCAGCACCCGAACCGTGGCGGTCGCGTCGTCGCGGGTTGCCAGCCCGTCGAACTGCCACGACGAGGTCGAGACGACATTCATCCGTGTCGCGAAGGCCATCTCCTCGTACAACTCTGCCGCCCACCAGGACGCGCTGACATGCCCCGTGGTATCGGCGAGCCCGTCGAGCCCGGTCCCACACTCGGCGGACCCCCAACACGCGCGGTTCCCCTGCGCCACACCGCCGTCCTCGAGCGCGCGGAAGTAGCCGACCTCCCAGCCCGGGAGTACGTGTTGGGCATGGCCCCCGTACTCGTTGATGAAGATCGTGTTGTTCGTCACGATGCCCGGGTAGTGCGCCATCACCGCCCGCGCCATCCAGAGGTGGCGATCAATATTGGTGACGAACGGCATCATGTCGCCCGGCGACGGTGCCACGGTGCTCTCGTGCCACGACACCGCGTCCCAGTGCAGGCCGTTCGCAGCCGAGTAGAAGAGGAAGGTGTTGAGGTCGAACTCGTCCGGGCTGCCCGGAGCCCACTGGAGGGCACTCAGCGTGGGCCCGACGACCTTGGCGGACGGATCCGCGGCCCTGATCGCCTTCCACGCGATCTCGTAGGCCTGCAGCCAACGAGCGACCGAGACCGTGCCCTGGTCAGTCGGGCGGAACATGGGGCAGCACTTGCCGTTGGGCTCGTTCCAGATGTCCCAGTAGTCGGGCGACCATCCGCCTTGCACCGCGTTCTTCACTGTCTTCCACACGAACGTGGACCAACTGGCCCAGTTGGACCATGGCGTCTGGGCGTAGCCACCGTTCAGCGGCGCCGTGGCCTGCAGCCAGAGGTCCGAGAGGACCTGCGTGCGCGACACATGCAGCGCTCGCGCCGGGGAATCGGACTGCGACCCGGCAAATCGCCACGCCTGCAGGCTGAGCCACTGCATAACGGGCGAGTTCTGGACGCCTCCGTGGGCCATCCCCTGGGCGGCAAGGCGCACGACCGACGGGAACGGCGACGGCGACACGCGGGCGCAGAGGACGGCGGCGGGACAGGGGTTCCTGACCGTGACAAATGGCGAGTTCACGCCGGTGCCGAACCCGGCCTTGTTCTCCGGTGTTGCCCGGACCATCCACACGCCCGGCGGGACAGGGATCATGTATGTGTCGGGCTCGACGATGTGCCCGACGATGTTCGAGACGAGCCGCACCGGCGCTCCGTTGATGACCTGGTACAGGTCGAGATGGAGCAGGTTCGGGCGTCCACCTGTCGTCGCGTAATGCCAGCTCAGTGTGAGCTGTTCGTCACTCGGCAGCGCGCTGACGCTGTATGACGACAGGACCGGCGGGCCGGAGCCGTACGTCGGCGGCTGCCCGCCTTGGGTCGCGTAACAGCCAGAGACCGCGAGGGCCAACACGGCCACGAGGACCGCAGCGAGTGCGTAACGGAACGGCATGCTCGGGCTGGGGCTGGCAACGCTGCGCTCAGCTGCCACCGAGGCGCAGCCGAGGCTCAATGAACAGCCTGCCCGCTCGTGCGGCGGGGAACCGTTCGCCATTCGTCCATTGGACGATTTCCGCAAGGGCCACGGTTCGGAATCTTCCTCGTTAGATTGCGGCCGTGAGGCTCAGGATTCTTCACGTCGTCGAGGCGATCGAAGGTGGCGTCGCTCGTCACATGGTGAACCTGGTGCAACACGTCGACGCCGACCACGTGGTGGTGCTGCCACCGGAGCGCGTCGGCGGCGTCACCGACACCGCCGCCTTTCACGCAATGGAGCGGGCGGGCGCCCGTTTGCAGCTCCGCGATATGCGCCGATCGCCCTTCGACGCGCGCACGCTGTCTGCCGTGCCCGCGGTCCGTCGGATGATCCGCACGATCCGACCGGCAATCGTTCACGGGCACTCGTCAATCGGGGGCGCAGTGGCACGCCTCGCTGCGGCCCGCACCCCCACGGCGCTTGTGTACACACCACACGGACTCTTCCCGTCTCGTGCTGCCTACATGACGGAGCGCGCACTGGGACGGTTGACCGATCGTCTCATCGCGGTGTCAGACTCCGAAGCGCAGCTCGCCCGACGGTTGCGGCTCGTCGCACCCGAACGGGTCGTGGTCATCCCGAACGGGATCGATCTGGCGGAACCGGCGCCCGCGCCCATCGACCTCAGAGCACGGCTCGGTGTCGGTCCGGATGCGCCGGTCATCGGAACGGTCGGACGGCTCGTGCATCAGAAGGCTCCGGACGTATTCGTCGAGGCGTGCCGTCGTGTGGCCAGGGCGGTACCTCACGCCTGTTTCGTGCTCGTGGGCGACGGGTCGCTCGCTGATCAAGTGCGCGCGCAGATCGACAGCTCGGGCATCTCGGACAGGTTCCTCCTCCTGCAGGACTGCCCGAACGGCGAGGCACTCATGAGCCAGTTTGACGTCTTCGTGCTCACGTCGCGCTACGAGGCCGGCGCCACCTACGCGGCAATGGAGGCCATGCGCGCCCGCACACCGGTGGTGTTGACGGATGTCGTCGGTAACAGCGACGCAGTCGAGCCCGGGCGTTCCGGGTTTCTCGTGCCCGCCGACGACCCGGGCTCGATGGCCGAGACCGTGGTGCGCCTCGTGCGCGATCCGGCCCTCCGTCACCACGTCGGCGAAGGGGGTCGGGCCCGCATGGAAGCCCGGTTCGACGTCCGCGAGACATTCGCCACATTGGCAGCCTTGTATCGAACATTGACTGGCGAGCACACCCGCGCCTCACCGTGATCGCCCGGCACAGCGGGCCGCACCCTGTGGTGACCTGCTACAACGTCAGCTAGCAAGAGCCGGCAGAACCTGGCGCCGGAGCCCGGACAAGACGCGGCCATCCCGCTAGCCTTCGAGCCGGCAAACCGCCGGGTCGTTCGTCCAAACGGAGCTCGTCGATGGAGATCCGCCGCTACGTGTCGATCGTCCGCCGGCGGTGGATTCTCCTCGTCGCAATCGTTGTCGCTGCCCTTGCCGCCGGGTTCCTGATCACACCTCGGGGCCGTACGTACACGGCATCGAGCACGCTGTACGTGGGCTCCCGCTCCGTGGATCTCGCGCCCCAAAGCGGCCAGGTCTCGGCCGACCGCGCCGCGGGCCTCGATCGGTTGATCCAGACGTTCACGGCGCTGGTACCGACGCGCCCCATCGCGGACGCAGCGCTCAAGACGACCACCGTCAACCGGACCGAGGCAGACATCACTGGTGGAGCCACTGCAAAGCAGATCCCCAACACGGACCTCTTGCAGCTCTCGTACACCGATCGAGACCCTGTCGTGAGTGTGGCGGTAGCGAATGCGGTCGCTTCCGCGCTCGTGGACCAGATTCGGAGCTTCGAGCCGCGTCCCACCGCGACCGATCAAGTCATTTCGGTCTACCAGACTGCGAACAAGGCGAATCCGAACCCGTCGAAACTGCCACGCAACCTCGCCCTCGCCGGCATCTTCGGATTGATCGTGGCCGGCGCGCTCATTGCGCTGCTCGAATATCTCGACATCACGGTACGAAGCGCCGACGACGCCGAGCGCCTACTCGAGCTTCCGGTGCTCGCGGTTGTTCCGGCGACCGGTCACCAGTTGCCGATCAGCGGCGCCGCATCGATACGCGAGGGGTTCCTCCAGCCACCGCGACGTGGTGGAGCACGGGTTGGCTAGGTTCGGCTTCGGGAGCGCGACGAACTCGTCGGCCTACAGCGCGCCCAACCCGGCCACGGAGGCGTTTCGAGTCCTCCGTTCCAACTTGGCGGTGACACTCCCTGAGGTGGACGACCCGATAGTTGTCGTGACGAGCGCACTGCCTCGCGAAGGCAAGACGTCGACGTGCGTCAGCCTCGCCCAGTCCCTTGCCGCCGCCGGTTCACGCGTCGCTCTCGTGGACCTCGACCTACGTGATCCGAGCTCTCACACGATGCTCGGCGCGCACAACAATGCCGGTGTTTCGGACGTCCTTCTCGAGCGCAAGTCCGTAGAAGACTGCCTGCAGTACGTTGAATTCGGAGTGACGGCGTCGGCGCGTCCTACCGGCATGTGCTTCCTGAGCGCGGGGCATTCGGCCGACACACCGACTGAGTTGCTGTCGACACCACGAATCCGGCGACTCCTCGAACGCCTTGCCGGAGTCACCGACATCGTGCTGATCGACGCGCCGCCAGTGCTCGCGGTTGCCGACACGCTCGTCATCGGACGTCTTGCCTCCGGCGCCATTCTGGTCGTGGAGGCGCGGCGCACACCGGTTCCCGCGGTGAAGAAGGCGAAAGACATGCTCACCCGAAACCAGACGCGATTGCTGGGCGTCGTGCTCAACAAGTTCAAGCCGACGGCCGCGGGTCAGACGTACAGCAGTGCCGCCGGCATGTCCGGAAGCTGGGACTGACGATCTTCCAGATCCTCGATGCCCGACACTGATCGCACGGCGCTTCCTCGTCCGCGGGCATCGATCGTGGTGGCGACACACGCCCGACCGGCGTTCCTTTCTGACTGCATCGCCAGCATCAAGGGGGCGATGGCGCATGGCGATGAGTTGCTCGTCATCGAGTGCTGCAACGAGGCCGCGGCGGAGCTGCTCGGCCGGTTCGGGCGCTCGGTACTGCACGTAGCCGGGTCGCACGCGGCCAAGACCGTCAAGCTCAACACGGCTTTGCGCCTTGTTCGCTCGGACCTCGTGGTCCTCACCGACGATGACTGTCGCGTGCCCGAAGACTGGGTCGACGAAATGACCGCGCCGTTTCGCAACCCGGCGGTCGGTGTTGCCTTCGGTCCGGTCCACGGCCTGTCGTCGCTGCCCGGTAACGCCGCGGGGCCGGCCGTCTGCGCGGGCATGGCCCCTCCGGAGCTCTGGAATTTTGCTCATGGAGCGTCGATGGCGGTTCGGCGCTCGGCGATGCTCGATATCGGTGGCTTCGACGAGCGTCTCGGCGCCGGTACGCGCGCCGGCGGTGGAGAAGAGGCCGACGTCGTGCTCCGCCTCGCTGCTCGCGGATGGGGGTGTGCAATCGCTGGAGGCGCGGTCGTCGAGCATCTGGAGTGGCGCGACGACAAGCAGACGAGACGCAACCTGCTTGCGTACCAGCGTGGCGGCGGGGTCTACCTCGGCGCCGCCGCACGGCGGAACCCTCGACGGAGCGCAAAGCCGTCGCTGCTGCGGATAGGCCACGAGGCCGGAATTTGGCGTGACCACTTCAGGAACGAATGGACGCTTGCACCACGCATGTCGTTTGCGTTCGCCGGGGGGCTCTTGCGGGGGCTGGCGCTTCCACCACGACGTTTCCTCGATGTGCCGCCCAACCGCCGCACGACCACCGGCCCACGACCGCGGGTGCTCTGGGTCACTGCCGAGCCGCCCGACCGCAATGGGGGCGGTGGGAACATCCGACAGGCGATGCTCATCGACTCGTTGCAGA
>JAMXLJ010000049.1 GCA_024281095.1 Acidimicrobiia bacterium
CGGGCCCAAGGGTCGCAACGTCGTACTGGAGAAGAAGTGGGGCGCCCCCACCATCACCAACGACGGCGTCTCGATCGCCAAGGAGATCGAGCTCGAGGACCCCTACGAGAAGATCGGGGCCGAGCTGGTCAAGGAGGTCGCCAAGAAGACCGACGACGTGGCCGGCGACGGGACCACCACTGCCACTGTCCTCGCGTGGGCCATGGTGCGGGAGGGTCTGCGCAACGTGGCCGCCGGCGCCAACCCGATGTCGCTGAAGAAGGGCATCGAGGCGGCTGTGGACGCCGCCGTCGCCGCTCTGAAGGACGTCTCCAAGGACGTCGAGTCGAAGAGCCAGATCTCGCAGGTGGCCGCCATCTCGGCCGCCGACTCCGAGATCGGTGAGATGATCTCCGAGGCGATCGACAAGGTCGGCAAGGACGGCGTGATCACCGTCGAGGAGTCCCAGACCTTCGGCATGGAGATGGACCTGGTCGAGGGCATGCGCTTCGACAAGGGCTACATCTCGCCCTACTTCGTCACCGACCCCGAGCGGATGGAGGCGGTGCTCGAGGACGCCTACGTCCTGCTGGTCGGCTCCAAAATCTCCGCCGTCCGTGACCTGCTGCCGGTCGTCGAGAAGGTGATGCAGTCGGGCCGGCCGCTCGTGATCATCGCGGAAGACGTCGAGGGCGAGGCGCTCGCCACCCTGGTCGTCAACAAGATCCGCGGCACCTTCAAGTCGGTGGCGGTGAAGGCCCCCGGCTTCGGTGAGCGCCGCAAGGCGATGCTGCAGGACATGGCCATCCTCACCGGCGGTCAGGTCATCAGCGAAGAGGTCGGACTCAAGCTCGAGAACGTCGGAATCGACCTGCTCGGCCGGGCCCGCAAGGTCGTGGTCACGAAGGACGAGACCACGATCGTCGAGGGCGCCGGCTCCCGCGCCGACGTGCAGGGTCGCATCAACCAGATCCGCACCGAGATCGAGAACACCGACTCCGACTACGACCGCGAGAAGCTCCAGGAGCGCCTCGCGAAGCTGTCGGGTGGCGTCGCGATCATCAAGGTCGGCGCGGCCACCGAGGTCGAGCTCAAGGAGAAGAAGCACCGCATCGAGGACGCGGTCCAGACCACCAAGGCTGCGGTCGAGGAAGGCGTGGTGCCCGGTGGCGGCGTTGCGCTCCTGCGTTCGCAGGCCAAGGTGCTCGAGCTCGCGGGCACGCTCGAGGGCGACGAGGCGACCGGTGCACGCATGGTGGCCCGGGCCGTCGAGGAGCCGCTCAAGCAGATCGCGGTCAACGCCGGCATGGAGGGCGGCGTGGTCGTCGAGAAGGTGCGCAGCCTCAAGGGTGCGAACGGGCTCAACGCCGCGACCGGCGAGTACGAGGATCTCGTGAAGGCCGGTGTCATCGACGCCGCGAAGGTGACCCGCTCGGCGCTGCAGAACGCGGCGTCGATCGCGGCCCTCTTCCTCACCACCGAGGCCGTCGTGGCCGACAAGCCGGAGGAGAAGGCGGCGATGCCCGGCGGCGGCGGTATGCCCGGTGGCATGGGCGGCATGGAGGACTTCTAACCGCTTCACCGAGAACGGATCCGTGACTGGGGCGCCCTTCGGGGCGCCCCACTCGCGTCCGCCAACAGCTCAACTGCTGCGCCCACCGGACGATGGAAGGTGCCGGGGAGGAAGGAGTCCCAGTGCATCGGTCGCGGCGTCTCGGGTTCGTGGCCGGCATCGCGGCGCTCGTCGTCGTGGCCGGCGCGTGTGGCGGCGGGTCGTCGTCTCCGTCGGCGAATGCCGGGGCGGCGCGCGTGGTGACCCGCGACCCGGTGCGGCTGCTCGCCGCGAGTGCGGACGCGGTCAGCGCGGCGAAGTCGGCGAAGATGTCGATCGCGATGACCCTCACCGTCAGCGGGAAGAGCGTGACCGTCACCGCGGACGGCGCCTTCGACTTCAAGGCCCGCGCGGGCGAGCTCACGATGGACATGTCGGCCATGGGTCTCCCCGGCGGGCGCGGACGCATGCAGGCGCGCGTGCTCGGTGCCGTCGTCTACATGAACCTCGGTGATCTGATCGCGGCGAGCGACACCGCCGCGGCGCGCGAGCTCGGCGGGAAGCACTGGGTGAAGCTGGACTCGAGCACGCTCGCCGACCAAGGCGGTGCCGCCGGGTTCGGTACGCTCGGATCGAGCGACCCCACATCGACGCTCGACGCGCTGCGCGGTGTTGCGAGCGACGTGAAGGACCTCGGCCACGAATCGGTTCGCGGCGCCGACACGACGCACTATGCGGTGACCATCGATCTCACCAAGGCGCTCGACCAGCTCCCGGCCGCGAGCCGCGACGCGGCGGCCCAGAGCCTAAAGATGTTCGGCGCCGGCTCGGTCCCCGCCGACGTGTGGATCGATGGCGACGGGCGTCCCCGCAAGTTCATGATGAACCTCGACGCGACGCACGCGTCCGGTACGACGCTCGGCGCGCTGACGCTTGAGTTGTACGACTACGGGACGCCGGTCGACGTGCAGGCACCCCCCGACAGCGACACCTTCGACATGACGAGCATGCTCGGTGGCGCCGGCGGTCTCGGCGGGCTGGGCGGTGGCAACGCCGCCGGCTCGGCCTGAGGCGTGCCCGGAACGCGGGGCTAGCCTCGCGTGCATGGATCCTGTCGCGCCGTCGATCGGTTGGGGCGTGCTGCACCTGCTGTATCGCGTCGATCGCGCCCGGGCCGAGGCTGATCCCGAGGCGGCCAAGCGGGTCGTCGACGCGATCGACTCCCTCGAGAGCGACGGGCACCAGGCGCTCGTGTTCGCCGTCCTCGGTCACAAGGCGGACGTCGGCGTGATGGCGCTCGGCCCCGACCTCGCCCGGCTCCAGGCCTTCCAACAGGAGCTGCAGGGCGCGCCGCTCGAGCCGGTGTCGTCGTACGTCTCGCTCACCGAGCTGTCCGAATACACGTCCACCGAGGACGACGAGCGCGCGCGACTCTCGAGCGAGGAGGGTCTGTCGGGCGACGAGCTCGAGGCGAAGCTCGACGTATGGCGCGATCGAATGGCCCACTACGCCGAGCACCGGCTCCACCCGCAACTTCCCGCCAAGAAGCTCGTCGGTTTCTACCCGATGTCGAAACGGCGTGATGCCGGCGCGAACTGGTACGAGCTGTCGTTCGACGAGCGCAAGCGGCTCATGGCCGGCCATGCGCGCGTCGGCCGCCGCTACGCGGGTCGCATCCTGCAACTCATCACGGGTTCGGTCGGGCTCGACGACTGGGAATGGGGTGTCACCTTGCTTGCCGACGACCCGGTCGCGCTGAAGGAGATCGTCTACGAGATGCGCTTCGACCCGGTCTCGGCGCGCTACGCGGAGTTCGGGCCGTTCGTGACCGGTCTCGTCCTCGAACCCGAAGAGGCGTTGCGTCGCGTCGGGGTCGGCCGGTGAGCGCGCCTGCGCCGAGCGTCCGGTTGTTCGTGTCGTTCCCGGAGGAGCTCGTCGAGCGGCCGATGATCTACGAGATCGTGCGCGGGTACGACGTCGTTCCGAACATCCGCCGGGCCAACGTCGAAGCGCATTCCGGCTGGGTGATCCTCGAGCTCACCGGGCCGCACGATCAACTCGACCGCGCGATCGAATACCTCGAAGGCCTCGGCTGTCGCGTCAACCGGATGGAGGGCGACGTCGTCGAGGGTTAGCGGCTGCGTTCCCAGACGGGAAACGTGATGTACTCGACGCCGTCGCGGGTCATGGTGCGTCCACCGGACCGCAGGCGGGGAAGGTTCGCGTCGACGACTTCGAAGCCGGCCATGCGTTTCCAGTCCGCGACGGGCAAGAGGAGCGGACCATCCGCGTCGCCTTCCCGCAACAGCGCGTCGACCTCGAGCACGAGGTGAGCCGGATCGGTGGGATCGATGCAGTGGCTGAAGTACACGATGCGCTCGAACACCGCGGTGACCAGCACTCGCATGAGCCGAGGTTAGGTGCGGGGCGCGTGTGGCATGAGTGACGAGTCGCGTGGGTGACGAACCGCGGCTGCCACCGGGCATCGGACCCGGCGCGCCGGATGCCGGCAGCGACCCGGCGGGCGCGGAGGCCCGCGGTCTCGCCATGGTCGACGAGGCGTCGCGGGGCATCCTGGCCGGGGTCGAGCGGGAGCTGCCGGGCTGGGTGGTGCGGCAGGTCAGCCGCCTGATCGAGGCGTGGGGAAGCGACCCGGCGATCCGGGCCCGGGCCGAGGCCGACGCGGTCGACGCCGGCCACCGGGCCGCGGCGCGGGTGCTCGAGGAGCTCCGCCGGCTGTTCTCCGTCGACGTCGAGCAGCAGTGGGCGACGCCGCTCCAGATCGTCCGGACGGCGTACCGGGAGCCCACCGAGGTACTCGCCGGCGCCGGCGTCCCGTCCGTGCGGCGGGACGAGTTCGAGGAGGCGGCCCTGCCGGACGACCGCTACGGCCTCGCCATTCACAGCCTGGGCGAGCTCGGGGACGAGGACCTCGCCCCGCTGCTCCTCGCCTGGGGGATCGGCAAGGCCACCGTCGTGCGGGCCCGCCGAGCCTGACCTCCGTCCGCACTGTTTCTTTTGGCTCCCTGCGCGGCGGCCTCCCGGGCGTCCGCCCAGGCCGCCGCTCCGTCCGCACTGGGGAAAACTGGGAAGCCGAATTCAACTCGCTGTCAGAACGACCGATAGCTGTGACATGCGTCTCAGTCCTGCCACGGCCGGCAGGGGCGACCACACGGGCGCCGGCGGACCGGCCCAAGGCGAACCGGCCGGCGGTGGACGCGCGCGGCGAGCCCCGCTCGTGCCGCTCGACGATTCGGGACGTCTGCAGGCGCTGCGCCGGGCCGAAGAGCGGCTGCAGGCGCTCCTGCAGAACTCGGCCGACTTCGTGCTGGTCTGGGACGGCGACGGCGCGATCACGTACTTCACGCCGTCGGTGCGCCGGTTCATCGGTGACGCGCTCGATTCACGCGAGCCCGGCAAGGAGCTCGGCATCACCCATCCCGACGACCGTGGGCACGTGCTGGAGGCGATCGCGCGAGTCCGGGCCCGGCGCGGACGGGTCGAACGGTTCCGGTTCCGCGGCAAGCGCACGGACGGTGAGTACCGCTGGCTCGACGCGACGCTGAGCAACCTGCTGGACCACGCAACCGTCGGCGGCATCGTGCTCAACGCGCGCGACGTGACCGGCGAAGTCGAAGCGGAACGCGCGCTGCAGGAAACCAACGACGCGCTGCGTCGCTCGAACAACACGATGTCCGCGATCGTGGAGAACTCGCCGCTCGCGATCTATGCGCTCGATCGCGAGAGCAACGTCATGCTCTGGAATCCGGCGTGCGAGCAGCTCCTCGGCATTCCGGCCGCGGACATCGTCGGCTCGCGTCTGTGGATCGTCCCCGAGGAGCAACAGCCACAGTTCGAGTGGCTCCAGCGTCAGGTCGCACGCGGCCGCGTGCTGAACGGCATCGAGGCCCGGACGCGACGGCCCGACGGTCGGGAGATCGACGTCGCGTTCTCCGCCGCGCCACTGATCGACGAAGGCGGCGAGCACACCGGCATGCTCATCGTGTGCGCGGACGTCACCGACAAGAAGCAGACCGAGCAGGCGCTGCGTCGCAGCGAGGCGACATTCCGCGGCGTGGTCCAGCATGCGTCGGATCTCATCCTCCTGCTCGACTCCGACGGTCTCATCCGGTATGCCAGCCCGGCCGTCGAGGAACTGTTGGGCTACACGGAGGAGAGCGTCCTGGGCCTCGACCCGGTCGACTTCGTGCACCCCGACGACCTCGAGGCCGCAACTGGATGGTTCGAGGCCGACGTCACGAACGGCGGCCCGCGCTCCGAGATCCGGGTGAAACATGCCGACGGGTCGTGGCGCGTCGTGGAGGCGATCGGGAGCAATCTCCTCGACGATCCACTGATCCAGACCTTCGTCGTGACGGCCCGCGACATCACGTCGCGCCGCGAGGCCGAGGAGGCATTGCGACGGAGTGAGGCGCGATACCGGGCCATCGTCGAGGACCAGACGGAGTTCATCACCCGGGCCGACAGCCAGGGTCGCTACACGTTCGTCAACGACGCCTTCGCGCGGGCGATCGATCGGACCCCGGTTGAGCTGCTCGGCCTCAGTGTGCTCGAGCTGTTCGACGCGGGGGAGATCCAAGAGGTCCTCGACGTCATCGACGACCGCGGTCGCGGCACTGTCACCACCGAGCACCGCACCGTCTTGCCCGATGGTGAAGTGCGGTGGGCGCACTGGACGACCCGGCCCGTGCTCGACGACGACGGCGAGGTCGTGGAGTACCAGTCGGTCGGACGGGATGTCACCGATCGCAAGCGGGCCGAAGAACGGCTGGCCGCCCAGGCGGAGATCCTCGAGCTCGTCGCCAAGGGCCGCCCGCTGTCGGAGACGCTCGACGCGTTGTGCGCGGCGGTGGAGCAACACGTTCCCGGCGCTCGCACCGCGGTCCAGTTGCTCGACGAAGCCGGTAGGGGCCTGGTGTGCGCGGCCGCACCCGCGATGCCGGAGAGCTTCTCGCGCGCTGCGGCGACCCTCGCGGTCGGCCCGCAGGCCGGCGCGTCGGGCGCCGCGGTTGCGACGGGCTCGGAGGTGATCATCGCGGACGTCGCCTCGGATCCCGGCTTCCGCGCCCACCGTGACGGTTGTCTCGCCAACGACATCGCGGCCATCTGGGCGATCCCCATCCGCTCCGCTTCCGGTGGTGCAGTACTCGGCGCGTTCACCGTGTACCACCGGTTCGCGCGTGGCCCGCGCGACGACGAGCGCCAGCTACTCGGCCAGATCGTCCATCTCGCCGCGATCGCAGTCGACCGCAAGGCGTTCGAGTCGCGCCTCGCCCATCAGGCACATCACGACCCGCTGACCGGCCTGCCCAACCGGAGTCTGTTCTTCGAGTTCCTCACCCACGCGCTCGCACGGTCGAGCCGCAGCGGCTCGGCGGTCGCCGTCTTGTTCCTCGATCTCGACCGGTTCAAGTACGTGAACGACAGCTTCGGGCACGACGCGGGCGACGAGCTCCTCGGGACGCTCGCGGAACGGCTGCAACGCGTCGTCCGCCCCGGCGACACGATCGCGCGCTTCGGCGGCGACGAGTTCGTCGTGCTCTGCGAGGACCTGCCGGCCGACACTGCCAGCGAACGGGCAATCGAGGTCGCTGAGCGTCTCATCGACGTCGTGCAGTCGCCCTTCTCGTGTCAGGGTCAGGCCCACTTCCTGAGCACCAGTATCGGCATCGCGTGCTCGATGGGGGTTGACGCGCGCCCCGAGGCGTTGCTCCGCGACGCGGACGCTGCGATGTACCGCGCGAAGGAACGCGGCAAGGGCCGATGGGAGGTGTTCGACGAGGCGATGCGCATGAGCGTCGTGCAACGGGTGGAGACCGAGAACGCATTGCACCGCGCCATTGAGCGTAACGAGTTCGACGTCTTCTACCAGCCCGTGCTCTCACTGCGCGATGGCCAGTGCGTCGGCGCCGAAGCGTTGGTGCGTTGGCGGCATCCGGAGCGCGGGCTCGTCTCGCCGACCGAGTTCATCACACTCGCGGAGGAGACCGGCCTCGTCGTGCCGCTCGGACAACTGGTGCTCGAACAGGCATGCCGGCAGGCGGAGGTGTGGCGACGGTCGCGCGGCGACGATCGCTTCACCATCTCGGTGAACCTGTCGGCTCGCCAGCTCGCGCGCACGGAGCTCGTCTCCGACGTTGCCGGCGCGTTGAGCAGCACGGGCCTCCCGCCTTCGATGCTGTGCCTCGAGATCACGGAGAGCGTGCTCATGGACGACGTCGAGATGTCGCTCGCGGCGATCCGATCGCTCAAAGCGCTCGGCATCCGTTTGAGCATCGACGACTTCGGTACCGGCTACTCGTCACTCGGCTACCTCAAGCGGCTACCGGTCGACGCGGTGAAGGTCGACCGGTCCTTCGTCGACGGGCTCGGTACCGATCCCGAGGACTCGGCGATCGTTGCCGCGGTCGTGAACCTGGGTCATACCCTCGGCCTCACCGTCGTGGCTGAAGGCGTCGAAACCGGGGTACAGCTCGACGAGCTGGTTGCACTCGGCTGCGACCAGGCCCAGGGATTCCTCTTCTCGGCGGCAAAACCCGCAACGGAGCTCGGTGATCTCACCGGCCCGTTTACGCATCTGTAACAGTTCAGCGACACAACCGAAACACGCCGTCCTCAGGATCCCGTCAGGTCTGATCCGGAGGTGACGGGTGGCGGTGACCGTGAACACGGGCGACACGGCGTGGGTGCTCGTGTCGGCGGCGTTGGTGATGTTCATGACGCCGGGCCTCGCGCTGTTCTACGGCGGGATGGTCCGGTCGAAGAATGTCCTCGCCATGCTGATGCAGAACTTCTTCTCGCTCGGTCTCGTCAGCGTGCTCTGGGCCGTCGTTGCGTTCTCGCTTGCCTTCGCGGGCACGGGGAAATGGATCGGAAACTTCGATTTCGTCGGTCTCAAAGACGTCGTGCACCACGCCCCGCCGGGGCTCGTGCTCACGATCCCACCGTTGCTGTTCATGGCGTACCAGATGATGTTCGCGGTGATCACACCCGCGCTGATCACCGGCGCGATCGCGGACCGGATGCGGTTCGGCGCGTGGGTGTGGTTCCTCGGCTTCTGGGCGGTGCTCGTCTACGCGCCCGTCGCGCACTGGGTGTTCGCGCCCTCGGGTTGGTTGTTCAAGCGCGGTGCGCTCGACTTCGCCGGGGGCACCGTCGTGCACATCAACGCGGGCATCGCCGCGCTCGCGGTGGTGCTCGTGCTCGGCCGTCGAAGTGGCTGGCCGAAGTCGCCCATGCCACCGCACTCGCTGCCGCTGACCTTGGTCGGCACCGGCATTCTGTGGTTCGGGTGGTTCGGGTTCAACGGCGGTTCTGCGCTCGCGGGCAACGCAGTGGCGGCGCAGGCATTCGTGAACACCCATCTCGCCGCTGCGGCGGCGTTGCTCGGATGGCTCGTCGTGGAGCGCGTGAAGGACGGTCATGCCACCACCCTCGGCGCGGCATCGGGCGCCGTCGCCGGACTCGTCGCGATCACGCCGTGCGCAGGCTTCGTCGGTGGGCTGTCCGCCGTGTGGATCGGCCTGATCGCCGGCGCAGTGTGCGCGTTCGCCGTGTCGTTGAAGTTCCGCTTCGGTTACGACGACTCGCTCGACGTCATCGGCGTGCATCTCGTCGGCGGCATCGTCGGTTCATTGCTGCTCGGGCTCTTCGCGGACACCGCCGTGAACCACGCGGGCCGCGACGGCCTGTTCATCGGTGGCGGCTTCGGGCTTCTCGGTGAGCAGGCCCTCGCCGTCGTCGCGACCTTGGTGTACTCGTTCGTCGTCACGCTCGTGCTGTGCCTGGTGTTGAACCGTGTGCTCCCCGGAGGCCTGCGCGTCTCCGAGGACGACGAGGAGACCGGGCTCGACCTCGCGTTGCACTCTGAGGTCGGCTACTCGCTCGAGCGGGCCTGACGACGTCGACACCGCCGACACCGCCGACACGGCGACGACGCGACGACCGCGACGACCGGAGAACGGAGAGACGTGAAGCTCATCACCGGGATCATCAAGCCGTTCAAGCTCGATGACGTGAAAGAGGCGCTGAAGGACCTCGGTGTGCACGGTCTCACCGTCACCGAGGTGCAGGGCTTCGGGCGCCAGCGCGGGCACACCGAGGTCTACCGGGGTGCCGAGTACACCATCGACTTCGTCCCGAAGGTGCGGATCGACGTGCTCGTCGACGACGCCGACGTCGACGAAATCACGACCCGGCTCGTCGAGACCGCCCGCACCGGCAAGATCGGTGACGGCAAGGTCTGGATCACGCCGGTCGACCAGGTCGTGCGGATCCGCACGGGCGAGATGGGATCGGACGCGCTCTAGCATCGGTCGCCGATGACCGAGCCGCACGTCGTATCCGCTGCCGACCTCCTGCGCTGGGCCGAGACGCTGTCGGGCGTCGCGCGCACCGGCCTCGGCTTCACGCAGAGCCTCTACGAGCGGGAGCGATTTGAAGAGGTCCTCAAGGTCGCGGCCGACATCCGGGCCGCGGCAGTGGAGGAGGCCGAGGCCGACGCGCTCTTCGACGAGTGGATCGACACCGTCGGTGAGGGTGTCGCGGGTTACGTCACGCCGAAGGTTGCGGTCGCCGCGGTGGTCGGCAACGAGGCCGGCGAGATCCTCCTCACGCAGCGGGCCGACTCGGGTGTGTGGCTGTATCCGGTCGGCTGGGCCGACGTCGGGTACTCGCCATCCGAGATCGCCGTGAAAGAGGTCTTCGAGGAGACCGGGATCGAGGTCGAGCCCAAGCGCCTCATCGCGGTTTTCGACGGCCTCCGCCTCGGGTTCGCGCGGGTGCCGATGTACTCGCTCGTGTTCCACTGCACGATGCTCGGCGGCGATCTCACCGGGCACCCACTGGAGACCGCCGCGGTCGGCTTCTTCGGCCGCGACACGCTGCCCTGGCCTCTTGCCGGCGCCGACCGTTGGGTCGATCTCGCGTTCGCGGCCATTAACGGCGAGGAGCGGCCGGTCGAGTTCGACCTCCCGCGCACGCCACCCTGGCGCGGCGACCACTGACGGTTCCGGCGTCACTTCCGTCGCACAGTGCGCGCAAAGTGACGCCGGAACCGGGTCGTTCGGCGACGGGCCGCTCGTCTTACGTGCGCAGCTGCTGCTCGAGCAGGTCGATGATCGAAACCGTGCCCGCCGCCTGCTCCCAGGCGTCGCCGACGGAGCGGTGGTCGACGAGGCCGGCGACGTCGGGCGGAAGGCCGAGCGCTTCGGTTGCGGCCGAGGCGAGATTGGCCGGCTCCACGTCGTCACCGTAGGCAGGAAAGCACTCCAGCCCGTCCCAGAGGTCCGTCAACGGGCGGCGTTCGCCGCCGAGGGCGAGTGTGTCCGGATCGGCACCCGCGCTCAGCTCTGCCACGACCTGCTCCCACACGTCGTAGTGCGAAAGGCCGCGCGGGATGCGGTACCCGGCCACCGGGTGGAGACGCCATTCGAGCGTCGCGTCACCCGGCCCGTCGTCGGTGAGCCACGTCTGCGAACCGTTGACGTAGCTGTCGACGGGCGGCCCGAGCCGTTCGTCGAGAGCCAGGATCAACTCGGGGCGCACGCGCCAGATCGCGCTGGCGACCCGCTCGCTCAAGGTCGGCGCTATGCCGCGACGTCGGCCGCGTCGAGCTGACCGTACCGGACGATCGGGTCGAACAGGTCGAGCGCGGTGCGGTCGTCGTCGAGGATCCCGCGCACCCGCGACGTCACGAGCCGCCGGTTGCTGAAGCGGCGGGCAACGACGGCCTTGCGTGCGTCACCGTCGCGCGCGAGCGACCACGATGCCTCGTCGAGGAGCAGCGCACCCTCGGCGAGATCCGCGAGGAGGTACGCGAACCGCCGAGCGTGCAGCAGCTGGACGTCGGTGGGCGCGGTCTCGAGATGGGCGATCGCCTCGCGCGCGTCCTTCAACGTCGCCGCGACCGCGTCCGCGGCCGGTGCCAGCACGCGGTGCGGCCCTGCGTCGTCGAGCGCGCGCTCGACACGGGCGAGCAACGCGTCGTGCGCGCCCTCGTTGCGCATGGCGCGGCGCACGTCGAGGCAGAGGATGTTCTCGGTCCCTTCCCAGATCGTGTGGCACTGCGCGTCGCGCAGCTGCCGGGCCATCGGCCAGTCCTCCATGTAGCCGTTGCCGCCGAAGATCTCGAGAGCCTGGCTCGCGGCGCCGATCGCCTCGCGTGTGGCCCGGATCTTCGCCAGAGGCACGAGAATCCGCCGCAACAGGCGACCGTCGTCTTCCGAGCTGGCCGCGCGAGTCGCGACCGCGCACTCGAAGGTGAGGGCCATGCCACCCTCGAGCTCGACGAGCAGGTCCACGAGCGTCTCGCGCACGAGCGGGTATTGGTCGATGCGCTGTCCCCATTGCTCGCGGTGCGCGGCGTAGATCGCGCCTTCGAGGAACGACCGCCGGTGAATGCCGAGCCCCATGAGCGCGACACCGAAGCGGCTGCCGTTCACCATCTCCATCATCTTGTTGATGCCGCGACGCGGCCCTTCCCTGGGGCCGTCGACCTGGCCCGGTGCGCCGCCGCGCGTATCGCCTGCCATCCATGCGCGCGCGCCTTCGAGTGTCACCTCCGCGGTCGGTACGCCGACCGTGCCGAGCTTCGGCTTCAGGCGCTTGATGCGGAATCCGTTGGGCGATCCGTCGGGAAGCACGCGCGGCACGATGAACGTCGCGAGACCGCCGGCGCCCGCGCTCGCGCCATCCGGGCGCGCGAGCACGATGAACACCTCGGCGTCGACGTTGGAGCAGAAGTGCTTGTCGCCGAAGATCCGCCATTCGTCGCCGTCGGGCACCGCGCGCGTCGTGTTCGCGCCGACGTCGCTGCCGCCCTGGCGTTCGGTGAGGAACATGCCCCCTTCCCAAGCCTCGTCGGGATCGAGGCTCGTGAGCCGGCGCAGGAAGTCGTCGCGCACCGAGTCCGGTGCGTACCGCTCGACGATGTCGGCCGCACCGGCGGTCATGCCGAGGCCGCAGTAGATCGCCGTCTCGGCTTGCGACACGAGGTACGAGAGCGAGGCGGTGACCACGGCCGGTACTGGACGGCCCGCGTGCCACGGCAGGCCGACGAACCCTGCCCGCACGAGGTCCGACTTGTTCGCCGTCCACGCCGGATGGTGCGCGACCTCGTCGACCTCGACCCCCCAGCGGTCGTAGCGGCGCAGTTCCGGGCCGTGCTTGTCGGTGATCTCGGCCCGGCGGGCGACGTCGCCGCCGACGAGGGTGCCGAACCGGCCGACGTGCTCCTCGGCGAAGGCCCGATCGGCCGGGTCGGGAAGGTGGCGGTCGAGGAGGAACCGCAGGTTCGGGTCGACGGCGTACCAGTCGAGCCCCAGGGCCTGGTCGTAGGTCGCGTAGTCGGGAAGCACGCCACGAGGATACGACTCCCGCTCGGAAGTGCGCGAGTGCCCCGAACCACCCGATCGGTCCGGCTACCGTCGCCGTGCCCATGACGACGGCACGCCGACCATGCTGTGGATCCAGCCGCCCGCGTGCGCGGGGCCGCGCCATCACGCGTGGCATCGCGGGCATCGTGGCGCTGACGGTGCTGACGCTGCTGGCCGCGGCCTGCGGCGGTGGCGGCGGGACCTCGAAGTCCGACTACGTGAAGAAGGTCAACGACCTGTGCCGGCAGTCGGCCTCGATGCGCCGCACGCTCGTGCCGGCGTCCAACGCCACACCGCAGCAGTTGGTCGACGCGCTGAAACAAGCGGTGGCCGTCGACCAGCAGCTGCAGCAACGCATCACCGCGCTGAGCCCGCCCTCCGGCGACGCGGCGACGATCCGGCAGCTCCTCTCGCTGATGGCGCAGTCGGATCAGGTCACCCTGCAGCTGGCCGACGCGGTCAGGCAACAGAACACCAAGACCATGCAGGCGCTCTATCCGCGGCTCAGCGACCTCGGCTCGCAGACCCGGGATGTCGCGAACCACTACGGCTTGGACGCGTGCACGCAAAAGGTCTGATGCGCACCGCGGTCCTCCTCGCCGCCGCCGGCAGCTGGTGCGTGGGCATCACGGCGTGCTCCGGTGGGTCCGCCGGTCTGTCGAGAACCGACTACATCGGCCGGGCCGGCGCGATCTGTCGTGACGCGAACGCCGCGCTGCGAAAGGTGAAGGGCGATTCGTCGACACCGGCGGCCGTGGCCGCCTCCATCAACGAGGTCGTCAGCATCGAGCGCGCCGCGGCGCAACAGTTGCGGGAGCTGCGACCGCCGTCTCCCGACGCACACGCCGTGTCCCAGTGGCTCACGCTCGTCGACGGCTCCCTCGACGAGCTCGAAGCCGCCGGACGGGCCGCGGCCCTGGGTGACGGGTTAGGTGCCGCGGCGGCGAACGTACGCAGCGGCGCCCTGCAGCAACAGGCGGATGCGGCCGCGCTGCAGTTCGGGGTGACCGCATGCGCGGCGGCGGTAGCGCCCACGACGCCGTCCACGACGCCGGCGCGCTGACGACTGATCTGTCGTACCCTCCCGCTCATGGGAGAACTGTGGCAGCGCGACGCTTGGGCCCTCGCGGACGCGGTCCGCTCGGGGAAGGTACGGGCGCGTGAAGTCGTGGACGCGCATCTCGACCGGATCGAGGCGCGCAATCACGAGCTGAACGCGGTCATCGACGTCGACGCCGATGGCGCGCGTCGGCAGGCCGACGACGTCGATCGCCGCGTCGCGACAGGGTCCGATCCCGGTCCCTGGGCCGGGATACCCATCGGCGTGAAGGAGCTCGCACAGGTCGAGGGCTTTCCCGACACCCACGCGTCGCTGTTGCACGAAGCCAACGTCGCGGTCGCGGACGCGCACGAGGTCGCGCGGCTGCGCGCCCGCGGTGCGGTCGTCGTCGGACTCACGACGTCACCGGAGTTCGGCGCCGTGAGCTTCACCAACACACCGCTGCACGGCATCACGCGCAATCCGTGGAATCTCTCGCGCACACCCGGCGGATCGTCGGGGGGCTCCGCCGCCGCGGTCGCGGCAGGCCTGTTGCCCGCGTGCACCGGCAGTGACGGCGGTGGTTCCATCCGCATCCCGTGCTCGTACAGCGGATTGTTCGGGTGGAAGTGCACGTTCGGGCGCATCGGCGCGGGGCCGGCTCCGTTCGACGGCTCACTCACGTCGGTCCATGGCCCGATCGTGAGATCGGTGCGCGACGCGGCGCGCTACATCGACGCGACCGGCGGTCCCACGCTCACCGACCCGACGTCGTTGCCGATGCCCGCGGTGCCGTACGAGGAGCAGCTCGTGTCGGGCGCCGCGGTCGCGTCGCTCCGCGGCAAGCGCGCCGCGTGGAGCTCGACCCTCGGCTACGGCGTTGTCGATCCGCGCGTCGAGGCCGTCACGCGTGAGGCCGCGGAGATGCTGGTGCAACGGGCCGGGCTGGAGCTCGTCGACCTCGACGTGTCGTTGCCCGCGCCCGGGCGGTCCTGGGGGATTCTCGGCGCGGTCGAGCTCGCGGCGTGGAATCTCGACGCGGCGCGACGGAACTGGGATGCGCTCACACCGGTGGTGCGAGCAGGTCAGAGGCTGGTCGACAAGCTGCGTCCCGACGGCTTGCTCGAGGCGATCCGTCGCCGCCACGAACTGTTGCTCGCAACGGCCGCCGTGTTCGAACAGATCGATCTCCTGCTCACGCCGACGACGGCGACGCCCGCGCTTCCCGCGGAAGGCGCGTTCAACTTCGAGGTCGCGGGGCGTGAGGTGAACTTGTTCATCGCTTCGGCCGCGTTCACCGCGCCGTTCAACATGACGGGCCAACCCGCGGCGAGCATCCCGGCGGGCCTCGTCGACGGCATGCCGGTCGGCCTGCAGGTCGTCGCGCGCCGCCACGAAGACGAGCTGCCGCTCGCCGCGGGAGCGGTGCTCGAGGACGCGCGTCCCTGGCCGAAGCTGGCACCCGGCTGGTAGCGCGTCCGCCCGGGGCCGACCTGACGACCCCTCAGGTAACCTCGGTTTCGTGACCGACATCCAAGCGCCACCCCCCGCTGCGCCCGCATCGCGGCCCCACAAACAGGAGCAGGAGCGGGCGTCCGAGGAGGTGACCGAAGTCGCGCCGGGCGTGATCCGCATGCAGCTGCCGATCTGGATGCCGGGTCTGGGCCACGTGAACATGTACGGCCTGCTCGACGATCGTGGGCTTGCGGTCGTCGACCCCGGGCTTCCGGGTCCGCAGTCGTGGAAGGCGTTGAAGACCCGCCTGCACCGCGCCGGGTACCGCGTGAAAGACGTCCACACCGTTCTCGTCACCCATTCGCATCCGGACCACTTCGGCGGCGCCGGGCGCCTCGCGCGCGAAGCCGGTGCCGCGCTCGTCGCGCACGCCGCGTTCACGACGTGGTCGTTGGAGCGCAAGCTGCGCCGGCGGCCGTCGAGCGAGCACCAAGCCGTCGAGGCGGAGCGCGACGCGGCGAGGGCGGCACAGCTGCTCGACGTCGGCCCGGATTCGGAGTTGTTCGACGACCCTCTGCGTGACGACCCCACGAGGGAACGCACCGCGCAGGCGGTTCCGTGGGGCGGTGAGACGCCGTGGGGCGGCAGCAAGCACCCGATGCCGCCCTGGCACCGGCGTCTGATGATCCGCGCCCTCGGCATGTTGTTCTCGCCGCCGGAGCCGACCGACAGAGTTCGTCACAACGACCGCATGCGCCTCGCCGGACGCGAATGGTCGGTGATCCACACGCCGGGTCACACGCTCGACCATCTGTGCCTGTACGACCCCGAGCACGGGGTGTTGTTGTCGGGCGATCACGTGCTGCCTTCGATCACGCCGCACGTCTCGGGCGTGGGCAACGGTGCCGACGCGCTGAAGTCGTACCTCGCCACCCTCGATCTCGTCGCGTCGCTCGACGGCGTGCGCCGCGGTCTTCCGGCCCACGGCCATCCCTTCGACGACGTGCCGGGACGCGTGGACGCCATCAAGGAGCACCACCGCGAACGCATGGAGCACCTGCGCGACGTGTCGCTCGCGCTCGGCCCGGCCACGGTCGTGCAGCTGAGTCACGAGGTGTTCCCGAAACGGCACTGGGGCGTGATGGCGGAGAGTGAGACCTTTGCCCACCTCGAGCACCTCGTGCTCGCGGGCGAGGCGGAGCGCTGGCGCGACGGCTCTCGGCTCCTGTACCGCGTGGCACCGGCCGCGACCGGCTAGCCGTCGGGTCGCTATCGTGCGCGTATGGCGACGAGCGACGATCCCACCGCGGAAGTCACCGACCTCCTCCAACAGCTGATCCGGAACCAGTGCGTCAACGACGGCACGGTCGCGTCCGGTGAGGAGGCGCGCAGCGTCGACCTGCTGCAGCAGTACCTGGGCTCGTCCGGTCTCGACGCCGAGGTGTACGAGCCGCAGCCGGGGCGCACCAGCATGGTGAGCCGCATCGAGGGATCCGACCCCGAGGCGCCGTCGCTGCTCCTGATGGGCCACACCGACGTCGTGCCGGTCAATCCCGACGGCTGGCACCGCGATCCGTTCGGCGGCGAGCTCATCGACGGAGAGGTGTGGGGTCGCGGCGCGGTCGACATGCTCAACATCACCGCGTCGATGGCGGTCGCGTTCAAGGAGCTCGTGCGCGAGGGGTTCAAGCCGAAGGGCACGCTCGCGTATCTCGCGGTCGCCGACGAGGAGGCACTGGGCACGTGGGGTGCGCGCTGGCTCGTGGACCACGAGCGCGACGCGGTCGTCACTGATTACGTGATCACGGAGTCGGGCGGCTTCCAGATGCCGACGAAGGAAGGGCCCCGGCTTCCCGTCATGGTGGAGGAGAAGGGCACTTACTGGTCGACGCTGTCGGTGCGCGGCACGCCGGGTCACGGTTCGCAGCCGTTCCGTTCCGACAACGCGCTCGTCACCGCGGCCGAGGTGGTGCGCCGGCTCAACGAGTACAAGCCCGAGACGCGCATCGGCGACACGTGGCGCCGCTACGTGGAAGGCATGCACTTCCCGCCCGAGTTGACCGAGACGCTCCTGTCAGCCGAGCGGCTCGACGCGAGTCTGGAGACGATGCCACCCGGCCTCGCCCGCCTGACGCATGCGTGCACGCACATGACGATCGCACCGACCATGATGCGCGCGGGCACGAAGCAGAACGTGATCCCCGACTCCGTGGAACTGAAGATCGACGTGCGTACCCTCCCGGGCCAGACCGGCGAAGAAGTGCACGGGCTCCTGGTGGAAGCGCTCGGGGACCTCGCCGATCGCGTCGAGATCCAGCCCAACGACGATCCGTCGACGAGCTCAGCTGCCGACACCCGCCTGTGGGACGTGCTCAACACCGTGTCGGGTCGTCTCGTCGAGGGCTCCGCGCTGGTGCCGTTCCTCATGACGGGCGGCACCGACAACCGGTTCTTCCGGCGCGCGGGGTCGGTCGGCTACGGGTTCGCGCTGTTCAGCACCCGGCTGCGCTTCGAGGACTACGCGAGCATGTTCCACGGCAACGACGAACGGGTCGACCAGGAGTCGCTGCGCCTGTCGACCGAGCTCTGGAAGGCAACCGCCCGGGAGCTCCTGTCCTGAGCTCGCCACCGTTGGGACGTTTCTCCCGGCGCAGGAGCGGATGACCGTCCCGACGGCGCGGAGTGCGGATCAGTCGTCGCGGTGATCGCGGAGGTAGCGCTCGAGCTCCGCCGCGATCGCGTCGCCGCTCAACATCTCGAGCGCGGGCTCCGTCTCGTCGAGCTGTTGCTCGAGCTGGTGCACGTACGCGCGCACGTCGTCGTCGCCTTCCACCGCCGCGCTCACCTGAGCTCTCCACGTGGCCGCGGCGTCGTCGAGGTCGCCGAGGCGGGCGGGCATACGCGTCAGATCGGTGAGCCGTGCGAGAAGCTCGCGCGTCGCCGGAGGGTTCGGCGGAGATGCGACGTAGTGGGGCACCGGCGCCCACAGCGACACCGACGCGATGCCCGCGGCGCGGCACGCGTCATGGAGCACACCGACGATGCCCGTCGGGCCTTCGTACTGTGAGTGCTGCAGGTGGAGGCGTTCGATGAGGTCGGTGTCGGTGGCCGATCCGGTGATGCGCACGGGACGGGTGTGCGGCACGTCGGCGAGGAGCGCACCGAGCGTCACGACGAGTTCACACCCGGTCTGGGCGGCCACCTCGAGAACCGAGCCACAGAACGAGCGCCAACGGAGGTTCGGCTCGACGCCCTGCAACACGACGAGATCGTGCTCCGCGTCGACCGCGCGCACCGCGTGAAAGGTCGTCTCGGGCCAGAGGATCCGCCGGCTGATGCCGTCGACGAGCTCGACGCGGGGTCGGGTCGACTGGAAGTCGAAGTGCTCCTCGGGGTCGATCGAGGCGAATTCCGTGCCGCCGAAGATGCGCACCAGCCATGCCGCGGCGTCGGACGCGGCGTCGCCTGCGTCGTTCCAGCCCTCGAAGCCCGCGACCATCACCGGCCGCCGGAGCTTCGGACGCTCCTGCCACACGAGCCCGGCCATCCGTAGAGCTTACGACTGCGCCCCGGCGTCCCGACCGCCGCCGGCGGCGTCGCCGACGGCACTCGACGCACGCCCGAGCGAACCGGGGTCGACGGGATACCCGCCGCCCTCGACGACGGCGCGGGCCATGGGTGCGAGGAGCTCGAACAGCTCACCGGCCCGATCGCCCAGGCGCTCGACAGGCGCGCGCGCCGCCTCGTCCGTCGTGCGCTCCACCGTCTCGCGCGCCTCGCGCCCCGCCGGGGTGAGCACGTCACCGTCGACGAGGCCTCGCCGGGTCAGGCGATCGTACGCCGCGTCCACGTCCGCCTCGGTCCAGCCGCGCGTGAAGACATAGCTGCGCGGCGGGATGCCCCAGTAGAGCTCGGTGAGCACGGTGATCTCCGTCGAGTCGAACGACGGCAGCCATGCCGCGATGTGCCCGTCGCCGCGGTGCTCACGCACCACGTCGGCCGCGCGCCACAGCGCGCCCATCGGCGTGTCGGGCCGAGGGAGCGCGCGCAGGCCGCCGGAGAGCGCGCGCCCCGATGGGTCGATGCCGTCGGTGATCGAGAACAGGATCTCGGTGGCCCGCTCGACATCGCGCGCGGGTGCGTCGACGAGCCGTGTGAGCTGTGCCGTCGCGCCCTCGAGTCGCGCTGCGAGCACCGTGTCGGGGTCCGTCTTCTGCCACCCCGCGGTGACGGCGGGCTCCACGACTGCCGGATTGAACGCGGCGAACGCGGCGCAGATGACCGTCCACGGCGCCTTGCCCAAGCACGCGCCACGGCTGCAGAAGTAGCCCTCGACGTAGTTCAGTCCGAGGTCGCCGTAGCGTTCCATCGCTTCGGGCGCGAAGTACACGCCCGCAGCAATCGGCTCGACGAGCCGTCCGAGCCGCCGCGCCGTGCGGTGGAAATCGTCGATGTCTCTCACCCGCGCAGCGCGGTCATCGACGATGCGTTCGCCGTGTCGAGTGCCCATTCCGCGAGCCGCTCGACCGCCTCACCCATCGTGTCGAATCCCTCCCCGAGCGTCTTGCCCATGAGGAACCGTGCGTGGATGCCCTCGACGATGATCGCGAGCGTGTACGCCGCGAGCACGACGTAGAAGTCGAGGTTGTCGACCGCGCGCCCGCTGATGCGCGCGTAGTGCTCGATCACTTCGTCGCTGGTGAGGAAGCCGGCATCGGCGGGAATGTTGCGACCGGTCGCGATCACCTGTGCGTCGCCTTGGCCCCAGTAGAGGAGGAACAGGCCGACGTCGGTGAGCGGGTCGCCGAGAGTCGCCATCTCCCAGTCGAGGACCGCGACGATCCGTCCGGGATCGTTCGGGTCGAGCATCGTGTTGTCGAGGCGGTAGTCGCCGTGGACGATCGTGGGGGGCGGCGACGCGGGCAGCGCGGCACGAAGCCGGCGGGCGATCTCGTCGATCGACGCGAGCGGCCGGGTCTGCGAACGCTCCCACTGCTGGCCCCAGCGCCGCACCTGACGCTCGACGAAGCCGTCGGGATGCCCGAAGTCGCCGAGGCCGACCGCTTGGTAGTCGACACCGTGTATCCGCGCGAGCACGTCGACGAGCTCGACGGAGCAGCGTTGCGCCTCCTCGGGCGTAAGTGACGCCGTGTCCGCAGGCGTGCGCAGGATGACGCCGTCGACCTTCTGCATCACGTAGAACGGCGCGCCGAGCACGTCGGTGTCGTCGCAGAAGGCGAGAGGTTGCGGAACCGGAACGTCGGTCGGTGCGAGCGCGCGCAGCACGCGGTACTCGCGCCCCATGTCGTGCGCGGTCGGCAGGACATGACCGAGGGGCGGCCGGCGCAGCACCCACTCGTGCTCGCCGTCGCCGATCACGTAGGTGAGGTTCGACCGACCGCCCGCGATCAACGACGCAGTCAACGGGCGATCGGTCGCGCCTTCGACGTTGCGGGCGAAGTACGGGCGCAGCGCGTCGAGGTCGACGCCGGTCGTGTCAGTGGTCGCCAACTCTCCTCCTGGTGCGGGAGCGGCAGCGACACTAAGCGACCGGTCTCACGTCGTGCTGTGCCCGGGCGTCGCCCGGTACGGATGTTCGCTCAGGCGACGCGCGGTGTCCGCGGGCTCACGGGCTTGCCGTCGCCCTTGGGGTAGCGGGCGACCCGGCCGACCGGCATGTCGACACGGAACCCCGCGGCGGCGCGTTCCTCTTCGGATTCGCCACCCCAGAAGCCGTACTCCCGCTGCTCGCGCGCCCACTGCCGGCAGGGCTCGAGGACAGGGCACGAGTGACAGATCGTGCGGGCCCGGGCCTCACGCACGACGCGGGCCTCGGGACGCTCCCCGGCGGGAGCGAAGAACAGGCTGGTCTGCCCCCGACAGGCGGCAGTGCCCGTCCAAGCCAGCGGACCGGTGAACACCAGGTTCGAGATGATGGTTTCGGCGGCCACGGAACCTCCTGTTGCGCAAGAACCGGGGGGACAGGCGGGGGAACCGGCCGCCCCGATGCCACCAATGTCGATATGCAACTACGGCTGAGCTTGATCTGTCCAACAGGTACTGTTGATGTTGACGATCGGTTACGGCGATGCATCACCGCTCCGGCGCAGCGCCCGGGGCGGACGCCGGGCAAACAGCACCAATCGGTCGCGGTCTGCGGGCTTCGCTGGAGGACGGGACGATGGAACTTCGGCACCTGGACGTGTTGCTGGCGATCGAGTCGCAGGGCTCGTTCACCGCCGCCGCAGATGCCCTGAACACGGTTCAGTCAAACGTCTCGGAGCAGGTTCGCCAGTTGGAGGACGAGCTCGGCACCGAGCTCGTCGTGCGCGACCGCAAAGGTGCTCGTCCGACCGAGTGCGGGGCGATCGTGCTCGAGCGGGCCCGGCGGATCCGTCGTGAGATCGAAGGCATGCGCGAGGAGATCTCGATGGTCCTCGGGCTCGAGGCCGGCAGCGCGAGCTTCGGCGTGGTGGGGACCGCCAGCCGGTGGCTCATCCCCGCGCTCGTCGCCGACCTTCGTCAGCGAGCGTCCGGCGTGTCGCTGCGGGTCGTGGAAGGCGCATCGGAGCGTCTCCTCGCCGAGGTGCTCGCGCACGAGGTCGCGCTGGCGCTCGTCACCGAGCCGGTGTTCGACGTGCGTGTGCACGTCGAACACCTGATGGAGGAGGCGCTGGTCGGCCTGGCCGCCGAGACGATCGCGTTGCCGCCCGAGCCGGTGCCGCTCTCGGCGCTCGAGGACCTTCCGATGATCCTCCCGCCGCCGAACAACCCGTTGCGCATCGAGGTCGACGCGGCGGCGCGGGCACAGGAGGTCACGCTCACCGTGCCGGTCGAGGTGGAAGGCATCCGTCTCATCTCCGATCTGGTGGCCGCGCAGGCCGGTGTCTCCGTGCTCCCCGAGACCGCGATCGCGCCGATCCCCGCGGGTGTGCGGCGGTTCGCGCTCGCGGGCATGCCGCCGCGCCGGCTCGCCCTGATCGCGGCGCGCGACGCGCCGTTGACGATGGCCGACCGCGCGGTACGCGACGCCGTGCTGCGCATCGTCGGGCGCACCCTCGACTGATCGAAAGAGCGAGGGTTCCCGAGCGCGCGGTTCAGAGCGCGCCGGCGTCGCGAGACGCCAGCACGAGCCGTGCACCGGCAACGTGCGTGTCGACGGCGGCGCCGAGCACGTCGCCCTCGAGCCGATCCACGTGCGCCGGCTCGCGCGGCCGCTCCTCGATACGGAGACGTGCGCCCGAGGGCCACACGAGCTGCACCCAGCCTTCGCCCTCGTCGTCGACGACCCCCTCGAGGAGACCGCCGAAGAGCGCGCGCGCACGGGGCGCGTCCGGCGCCGCGAGCACGACGCGACGCAGACGGGCCTCGCGTGCCCCGGCCGGAGGCGGATCGGGCCACCACTGCGGGTTCGCGTGCGGCCCGTTGGCCCGGACGTGGCCCACGAGACCGGCAACGTCGGGGAGCTCTTCGTGGGCCTCGGCGAGCTGCACGACGGTGCCGTGACCCTCCCTCGGATGGAGGAACGCCTCCTTCCAGAACGGGTCACCGAGGTTCACGTTCACGGGGTGGTATCCCGCGGCGGTGACCCGCTCGAGCATGTGCTCGATGTCGGGCACCTTGAAGGTCAGATGGTGCGGCCCGGCTCCGTGCCGGGCGAGGAAGCGGGCGAGGAAGTCGTTGCGCTCGGGCTCCCACGGCTCGAGCAGCTCGATCGTCATGCCCTCGCGCTCGTCGCCCAGACGCACCTGCATGGGCCGGAAACCCACGTTGTGGCCGCCCATCAGCACCATCCCGCCCAGCTCACCGACGAGGTAACGGACGGCGGCGCGCGCATCGGGGGTGCCGAGCGCGACGTGGTCGAGGTCAACGGATTCGGGCATCGTCGCTCAGGATCGGCGGCCCCCAGCGGCCCGGGCAAATCTTGGTTCGCCGCCTCAGCCGGTGCCGGCTCGCCGCTGCGGTTCGGGCTCCTTCGAATGCTGCGCGGCCACGGCGGCCTCCGTGAGGTCGAGAACGTCGCTCGGGGCGCGGTGCCGGAACCGCTCGAACACCGTCGCGACGGCGTAGGCGATGCCGAGGGTCAGGAACCCGCCGACCGCGTCGAGGAAGTAGTGGTTACCGGTGAGCACGATCGCGGTCACCGTCAGCGCGGGGTAGGCACCCGCGAGGACCTTCCCCCAGCGCGGTCTCACCCTTGGCACGAGCACACACGCGCAGAACAGCGCCCACGCGCAATGCACGCTCGGCATCGCCGCGTACTGGTTCGACAGCTTGCTCATCTCACCCGAGTTGAACGACCAGATCGTCGGGTACTTGGCCAGCGTGTCGACGAACCCTGTGTGCATGCCGAAGTGGTCGAGCAGGCGGGGCGGCATGAGGGGCCACGTGAAGAAGCCGATCAGCGCGAGCCCTGTGGTGAGAGCGAGCGTGTTGCGCCATTTCGGATAATCGTCGCTCCACCGCCGGAAGAGATAGATGGCGGCGCCCGCGGTGACGACGAAATGCAGCGAGCCGTACACGTAGTTCATCGCGATGACGAGCGGCCGGAAATGCAGCGCCCACCTCTGGAGCGTGAGCTCGTGGAAGATGCCGAGGTGCTGCTCCCAGTGGATCAGCTCACGCGCGTGATGCAACGGCGGGATCGGGTTGGTGCTCACGGAGTTCCGCACCGCGGAGTAGACCGCGTAGAACAAGAGGATCGCGAGGATCTCGACCCACCAATAGAGATGGCGTCCGTCGCGTAGCCTTCGGCCTCCCCGAAGGGGGCGCCGCTCTCGCCCGACCATCGTGCTCATCCTCTGGACTCTTCGCCGTCGCCGCCGTCGTTGGACGACCTCGCCCCGTGGCTCGCACCAACGCGGTGCCCGATCGCGAACGAGGGCGCACCGAGGAGGCTCACCACCAACAGCATGGCGTACCAGAGCAGGCCGATGGCGACAGCATGCCCGGAATGGATCCAGTGGTGGAGGAACAGGACCAGCGCACCCTCTCGGACGCCGAGGCCGCTCAACGAGATGGGCAGCACCTGGATCATGGCGACAGCGGGCACGAATGCCAGCACCGCCGCGTTCGGAACTTCCAGGTCGAGAAGGTGAATCGCGCACCACACCGCCAGCACGGTCGACAACTGGTACACGACCGCGGCGTAGAGCACGCTCAAGGCCAGCCGCGGCCGTCGGCGCAGACGGTCGACACCCAGGTGCACGGCGCCGATGAACCGCATCCAGTTCACGTGGTCGCGGAAGCGTCCGGCGAGCCGCGGGCTGCCGGCGAGCACGAGGATCGCCACGAGGGCGACGAGACTCACGCCGTCGACGAGGAGCGCGAAGTGTGCGGCGCGTGCGGTGTCTCCCTCGACGAGCGACGGCATGGCGAGGAAGCCCACGAAGCTCAGGAGCGGCAGGGCGACGAAGCCGGTGAGACGCTCGAGCGCCACCGACGCAAACGCGGTGCTCGTCGAATCGGTGCTGTTCGACACGCGGCCGACGCGTAACACGTCGCCGCCGATGGTCGACGGCAGGACGTTCCCCACGAATTGCCCCGCGAGGTAGTGGGACAGCAATACGCGGACCGGCACCCGTTGGTCGAACACGAGGAGCACCCGCTGCCAGCGCCACGCCGACAACACCAGGCCCCCGAACGTGACCGCGAGCCCGAGCGCCAGGTACGCGAGGGTCGCAACGTGCGGGTGCTCGGGAACGAGGCTGCCGAAATCGATGCGCGACACGAGCAACGCGAGAAGGCCGATGCTCACGACGATCCGCACCCAGAAGACCCAGGGGCGCGCACCGCCGCTCCGGGCCGTCTCGGTCGCCGCCATCCCTCGTAGCCTATGGGCCGTGTGCGGCCATCGAAGACCGGCCGCGATCGGGTATGCGCGTGGTGTCCGGTGACGGAGAAGGGGGGCGTTCCGTGCGGGTTGCCGTCGACGACGGTGTGGAGCTGCAGGTCGACGTGCGCGGTGAAGGGCCGGGCCTTGTGCTCGTCCACGGGTTCGGCGGCACGAAGGAGGACTTCGCGGATCACGTCGGGGCGCTGTCGGCGTCGCACCGCGTCGTCACCTTCGACCATCGAGGGCACGGAGCGAGCGGGCGCGGCGACGATCCCGCTGCGTACACGCTCGACCGCTATGCGGCCGACACGCTGCAGGTCGCGGATGCCACCGGCCTCTCGACGTTCCGCCTGCTCGGGCACTCCATGGGTGGCATGGTCGCCCGCCGTGTCGCGCTGGCCCATCCCGAGCGTGTCGAGGCGCTCGTGCTCATGGACACCTCGGCGGGGTGCCCCGACTCGCTCGACCCCGACCTGATGGACGCGGCCGCGAAGATCGCGCTCGAAGACGGCAAAGAGGTGTTGAAGTCGTTGCTCGACGCGGCCGCGACGCTCGACACCCCCGCACACCAGCGGCTCGTATCCGAGCGGCCCGGGTACCAGGAGCTCGAGGCACGGGCGTGGGACGCGTTGTCCGTGGTGATGTGGGCGGGCACGATCCGCGAGATCGCGCACCAGCCCGACGAGCTTGCCGCGTTGGCGCGTGTCTCGTGTCCGGTGCTCGTCATCGTCGGCGAGCAGGACGCCGCGTTCCTCGACGCGTGTCACGCGATCGCGTCGACGATTCCGGCCGCGCACCTCGCCGTCATCCCGGATGCCGGGCATTCGCCGCAGGTCGAGAACCCTGACGCGTGGAGGGCCGCGCTCGTCGGGTTCCTCGACACGCTCGGCACGAGGGTTGCGCCGTGAGCGACGGGTCGGGCCACGACGACGTTGTCAGCGGGGGTGTCCTGGCGGCCGAGGCGCTCGTGCGCCACGATGTCGACGTCGTGTTCACGCTCTCGGGCGGGCATCTCTTCCCGCTGTACGACGGCTGCGTGCAACGTGGCATCCGGCTCGTCGACACCCGCCACGAGCAGACCGCGGCGTTCGCAGCCGAGGGTTGGGCCAAGGTCACACGGCGGGTCGGCGCAGCCGCGCTCACCGCCGGGCCCGGCGTCACCAACGGCGTGAGCGCGATGACCGCAGCGCGGTTGAACGGATCGCCCGTCACCGTGATCGGTGGGCGCGCGCCGCAGGCGCGGTGGGGAAGCGGTTCGTTGCAGGAGCTCGACCACGTGCCGATCGTGGCGTCGATCACGAAGTCCGCTCGCACCGCGACCGACACGGCGTCCATCCCCCTCGAGCTCGATGCCGCATTGCGCGCGGCGGCGTCACCGCACCGGGGCCCGACGTTCGTGGACGTCCCGATGGACGTGTTCTTCGGCACGGCGCCGCGACCGGCAAGCCTCGGCGACACGGACCGAGCCGGCACGGGTCCCACGGCCGGCGTCGAGCCCGATCCCGAAGTCGTGGCCGCCATCGCGCGGCTGGTTCTCGACGCCGAGAAGCCGGTGATGATGGTGGGTGGCGACGTGTACTGGGCGGGCGCAGAACGGGCGATGTGCAGGGCCGCGGAGGTCGCGCGGCTGCCCGTGTTCGTCAACGGACTCGGTCGCGGCACGATCCCCGCGGACCACGAGCTCGCCTACGCGCGTGCGCGCTCACTCGCACTGGGCGAGGCCGACCTCGTGGTCGTGGCGGGTACGCCGCTCGACTTCCGTCTCGGGTTCGGGCGATTCGGCGACGCGCGTGTGGTGCACCTGGCCGACGCGCCCGAAAGCATCTCCAGCCATGCCGCGCTCGCCGCATCCGTTGCCGGCGATTTGGTACGGATCTTCGAGCTCCTCGGCGAGCACGCCGAACGCGCGAGCGGCACACGACGCGATCACGAGCCGTGGATCGCGCGGTTGCGGGACGAGGAGAAGGCGCGGAGGGCGAAGGAACGCGACGTGCTCGAAGCCGCCTCGACGCCGATCCACCCGGCACGGATCTACGGCGAGCTCATTTCGCGCCTCGAGCGCGACGCGATCGTCATCGGCGACGGCGGCGACTTCGTGTCGTACGCGGGCAAGTTCGTCGACACGTACACGCCCGGTTGCTTCCTCGATCCGGGCCCGTACGGATGTCTCGGGATGGGCACCGGCCACGCGCTCGCAGCCGCGCTCGCGCACCCCGAGCGCCAGGTGGTCCTGCTGCTCGGTGACGGCGCCGCGGGCTTCTCCCTCATGGACTTCGACACGCTCGTACGCTTTGGGGTCAACGTGGTTGCCATTGTGGGCAACAACGGCATCTGGGGGCTCGAGAAGCACCCGATGCAGATGGTCTACGGCTACGACGTCGCCGCCGAGCTTCGCCCGGAGACCCGCTACGACGAGGTGGTGCGCGCGTTGGGCGGCGAGGGCGAGCTCGTTCGCGACCCCGACGAGATCGGCGCCGCGCTCGACCGCGCGTTCGCCGCGATGGGTCCGGTGCTCGTCAACGTCATCACCGACCCCGCCGACGCGTATCCCCGGTCGAGCAACCTGGGCTGATCACACCAGTGCTTCGTTCGCGTCAGCCGGAGACCATGCTGAAGTGGCACAGGCGGTACGCGTCGTGCTCCTTGACGAGATCGACGTGCCAGGTCTGGCGCGAGAGCGTGCGAACGAGGTCGTAGTCGACGCTTGCACGCCCGTTGCCGTGCACCTTCGAGTCGTAGACATTGAAGGAGAGGATCGCGCCCTCGGCCGTCGTGCGTTGCCGCTGGCCCGCGGCGAAGGCGAGCAGTGACGTCTCGCTGCGCCGGGCCGCGCACAGGTGGGCGTACGCCTGCGCGTAGCGGCCGTCGCGCACCGCACGCAGATACGCGTTCGTCTCGTTGGCCGGCCCGGTCAGCGTCACGACCATGATCACGATGCCGGCGATCGCGGTGCCGGCGAGCACCACGAGCGAGGCGATCAGCGCCCACAGCCACGCCCACCCGCGCCGGCGCGCACCCGGCGCCGCGCTGCTGTGCGGACTCCATGCCGGCGCCGGCGCCCCCCAGCCGGCGGAAGGAGCCGGCGCACCCCAGCCGGCGGAAGGAGCCGGCGGTTGTGGTTGCGATGGATGCGCGGCCCACGGCGGCGCGGCCGGTGGCTGTGGCGGCGGCGGCGCGCCCCATACGGGAGCGCCAGAGTCCGCGCGGTCGCCGTCGGGACGGCGTTCGTCGTCGCGTCCGGTCGAATCCACGCGACCGGGAGCCTAGGCGTCCCGACCGCGTGGCGGATGCGTCAGCCTGCGGCGCGTTCGAGGAAGCGTTCGCGGTCGACGATCACACGGGTGATCTTCCCCGCCGCGACGAGGCCGCGACGGTCGCTCACCGACACACGGAACGTGAGCCGGCGGCCCTCGACCGACTCGAGGATCGCCTCGGCCTCGACCGTGGCTCCCACCGGCGTGGGCGCGAGATGGTCCAGTTGCACGCGATAACCGACGGTCGTGAGGCCTTGGTCGAGGCGGCCTTCCACTGCGAGCACCGTCGCCTCCTCGGCGAGGATGACGATCCGCGGTGTCGCAAGCACAGGGACGTCACCCGTCGCGAGCGCGGCCGCAGTGTCTTCCTTGGCGACGGTCAGCGCGACGCGGGACGCCAGGCCAGGCTCGAGATCCACGGGCGTACCATAGGGATCGCGTCGCCGCGCCGTCATGTCGTGGCGTGCAGTTCCCTCCCCGCACCTCCGTGAGGAGTCGCCGTGCTCGACGAAGCCGTCCTTCAACGCACCCTTGCCGCCGCGTTGCGCAACGGTGGTGACTTTGCAGAGGTGTTCGCCGAGGATCGCCGTACCGGGACCGCCCGTCTCGACGACGGAAAGGTCGAGGAGTTCGTGTCCGGCCGCGACCGTGGCGCCGGAGTCCGCGTCGTCGTCGGCGACACGACCGGCTACGCGCACACCGCCGACCTCACCGAAGAGGGCTTGCGCGACGCGGCGACGGCGGCGGCCGCCGCAGCGCGCAGCGGTGGCGGAGGTTCGCGGTTGATCGCCCTCGAGCGGCACCCCGTCGAACCGCCCCACTCCGTCGAGATCCTGCCGGAAACGGTCCCGAAAGCGCGCAAGGCCGAGCTGCTGCAGCGGGCCGACGACGCGGCGCGCTCTGAGGGCGACTCGATCCGCCAGGTGAGCGTGGGCTACGCCGACTCGCGACGACACATCCTCGTCGCCAACTCCGACGGTCTCCTGGCGGAAGACGACCAGGTGCGCACGCGCTTGATGGTGCAATGCGTCGCGGTCGGCGACACCGGGCTGCAAACCGGCATGGAGGGCCCGGGCCGCACGGTCGGCTTCGAGATCTTCGACGAGATCGATCCCGAGGAAGTGGCGCGCACGGCAGCACGTCGGGCGCTCACGATGCTGCGAGCGCGTCCCGCGCCATCGGGAAAGCTGCCCGTGGTCCTCAAGCGTGGTGCCGGCGGCGTGCTGTTCCACGAAGCGTGTGGCCACGGTCTCGAAGCCGACCTCGTGGCCCGTGACGCGTCCGTCTTCCGCGGCCGCGTCGGCGAGCAGGTTGCCTCGCCGCTCGTCACGCTCGTCGACGACGGTCGGCTCGCGCGTGAGTGGGGCGCCTACGCGATCGACGACGAGGGCGCGCCCGCACAGCGCAACGTGCTGATCGAGAACGGCGTCCTCACCGACTACATGTGGGATCTGCTCCGAGCGCGCAAGGAAGGGCGGCAGGGGAGCGGCAACGGTCGTCGTGAGACGTATCAACACCTCCCGATGGTGCGCATGACCAACACGTATCTCGTGCAGGGCGACGAGGACCCCGACGAGATCATTCGCCAGACGCCTTACGGCCTGTACTGCGTCGCGCTCGGTGGAGGTCAGGTCGACACGGCGTCGGGTGACTTCGTCTTCGGGATCACCGAGGCCTACATGATCGAGAACGGCGAGATCACCGAGCCGGTGCGCGCCGCGCAGCTGATCGGCAACGGTCCGGAGACCCTGCAACGGGTCGACGTCGTCGGAAACGACTTCGACACATGGGCCGGCACGTGCGGCAAGGAAGGTCAGGGAGTGCCCGTGTCGTCGGGCCAGCCGACGCTGCGGGTGTCGGAGCTCACCGTCGGAGGCACGGCCAGTTGAGCGCGCGAGAGCTCCCCGACATCGCTCGGCGCGTCGCAGGCGCGGCCCGCGACGGCGAACAGGTCGAGGCGTACGTCGTGCGCTCACGTGACACCGACGTGAAGGTCTTCGACGGAGAGGTCGAGTCGCTGTCGGTGGCCGAGGTGTCGGGCGTCGGCGTGCGCGTGATCGCGCGCGGCCGTCAGGGCTACGCGTGGGCCGGGTCGCTCGACGCCGACGTGGTCGACGACACGATCGCCGAAGCGCGCGACAACGCGTCGTTTGGCGCGCCCGACGAGTTCTTCGGATTGGCCACGCCGGCCGACTTCGCCGGCGTCCAGCCGGTGTCGCTCGACCTGTGGCGTGACGAGCTCCTCGCCGCACCGACCGACCAGAAGGTACGGATAGCGCTGGAGCTCGAAGCCGCGACGAGAGCGGCGGATGCGCGGGTCCGAGGCGTCGAATCGGCGGCGTACGGCGACGCCGCCATCGAGGCCGCGATCGCCAGTTCCACAGGCGTCGAGGCGGCCGTCCGCCGCACCGCGTGCTCCTGTTTCTCGTTCGCGATGGCGGGGGAGGGCATCGCGACGCAAACTGGTTACGGGTTCTCGGTCGGGCGGCGTCCCGCCGACCTCGAGCTCGCGACGGCGGCGCGTGTTGCAGCAGACCGGGCCACGCGCCTGCTCGGCGCCACGCAGCCGCCGTCGCGTCGGATCCCCGTGATCTTCGACCCGCTCGTGACCGGTTCACTCCTCGGCATCGTGGGTGCGGCGCTGAGCGGCGAGGCGGTGCTCAAGGGTCGTTCGCTGTTCGTCGGGCGCGAAGGTGAACAGGTCGCAGCACCGTCGGTGACGATCGTCGACGATCCCACGTCGCCGGATGCGTACGGCGCCGCCACACACGACTCCGAGGGCGTCCCTACACGGCGCAACGAGTTGATCGTCGACGGCGCCCTGCGCAGGTTCCTGCACAACGTCTACACGGGCCGCCGCGCCGGCGTCGCGACCACCGGCTCCGCGGTCCGCGGCTTCAAGTCGACACCCGGTGTGGGCTCGCGCGCGCTGCACCTCCGCCCCGGCACGCTCGCGCCGGAGCAGATCCTCGCGTCGGTGCCCGAGGCGTTGTACGTCCAGTCCGTGAGCGGGCTGCATTCCGGCACGAATCCCGTCAGCGGCGACTTTTCCGTCGGTGCGACGGGCTTGATGGTGCGCGACGGCGCGTTCGCAGAGCCGGTGCGCGAGATCACGGTCGCGTCGACCATCCAACGGATGCTCAGTGACATCGTCCACGTCGGTGCCGACCTCACCTGGCTGCCCGGCGGGGCGGCCGGCCTCACGCTGCTCGTCGGCGAGATGCAGATGAGCGGCCGCTGACCAACCGGCCCTCTCCATCCGTCGACACGATCGCGCCCGCGACGTGATGCGTGAACGTCCAGCGGCGCGGGGTCAGGCGGTGGCGACGGTGCCGCGACGGCGGAGGATCGCGTCGAGCTCCGCGAGTGCGGCCCAGGGGTCGTCGCCGAACAGGACGACCTCCATGCCCAGATGGCGTGCCGCGGCGACATTGTCGGTGTTGTCGTCGACGAAGGCGGCGCTTTGCGGCGCGACGTCGAGACGGTCACACGTGAGTTGGTAGATGCGCGGATCGGGTTTGCGCATGCCGACCTCGCTCGAGTCGACGACCACCTCGAACAGCTCGTCGACGGGAAACGTGGTGCGCCAGCTGTCGCCCCACTCCTTCACGTTGTTCGTGAGCAGCGCAACCTTCAGCCCGTCGGCCTTGAGCTCGCGCACGCGGTGCACGACGGGCCAGTGGACGCCCATGGGCATGCTCGCGGTGAAGCGGCGGTAGGCGTCGAAATCGATCGGCGCGCCGAGGACCTCGGGGGCGCGCTGCGCGACGCCCGCGAAGTACTCCTCGAGCGTCAGCTCACCCACCTCGAGGCGGTGCCAATCGTGGGTGACCGCATGGGCCGCCTCGGGCACGACGTCGAGCGTGACGGGCGGGCCGTCGCGCAGCACCTCGCGGCCTTCGACTCCGATGTAGTGCGTCTCGCCGAACAGCAGCTCGAGCACGGAGCCCTGCGGGTATCCCATGTCGGCCTCGAATCGGCCGATCCCGCGGAACAGCGGACTCGAGATCACGCCTCCGTAGTCGAAGACGACGCCTTCGATCGGATGCTGCATCAAACGAAGCGGATGATGCTGACGACGCCGGCGACGATGCAGTAGATGCCGAACGGCCACAGGGTGCGCGTCTCGAAGAAGCGCATGAGGAACCGCACCGAGACGTAGGCGGCAATGCCGGCACAGATGGCGCCGACGAGCGACTGGCCCCGCACGTGCTGGCCGAGATGACCGAACAGGTCGGGGATCTTGTAGACGCCCGCGGCGAGGATGATCGGTGTGGCGAGCAGGAACGAGAAGCGCGCGGCGTCTTCGTGATCGAGGCCGCGCACGAGGCCGGCGATCATGGTGATCCCCGAGCGGCTGATGCCGGCGAACAAGGCGCCGATCTGTGCGATACCGATCACGCCGGCTTCCTTGAACTCCAGCGTGTCGAGACGTCGCCCGGGCTCCTGCGACGACTCGGACTGCGGGTACCGCGCCGCGAGCTCGTGCACGGTCTCGCTCTGACGCCGGACCCGCTCGCCGGCAAGGAGGATCAGGCCGTTGACCGTCAGGAAGCAGGCCGCCGCTACCGGCTTTGCGAACACCACCCGCAGCTCGTGCTCGAGCACCAGACCGGTGAGCCCGGCCGGGATCGTCGCCGTGATGAGCAGCCACGCAAGCCGCTCGTCGGGTGTCTCGATGCGGCGGGTCGACAGCGTGCGGAAGAACCCGCGGATGATGCGGATCCACTCCTCGCGGAAGTAGACGAGCAGCGCGATCGCGGTGCCGACGTGCAACGCGACGAGAAAGGCGAGGAAGAAGCTCTCGGTCGACTGGGCCTTCACGAGGTTGTCCCAACCGAGCCAACCGGGCAGCAGCACCGAGTGACCGAGGCTCGAGATGGGGAAGAGCTCGGTGACGCCCTGGAGCAGACCCATGACGATGGCCTGGAAGTAGCTCACCTCGGGCATCTCCCTTCGACGTGCCCGAGGCGCCGCCGCGCCGGGCCGGAACGGTCCGCGAATGCTAGGCCGCCCCCGCTGCCGCCCCGCGCTCCGGCCGGGACGGCGCGTTCAGCGCCGATTCAGCCCGGAGCGGCGACGGCGGGTGCGTCCTCCGGAGGCGTGGACGCGAGGGCCACGGTCCCGGTCGCGGCTGCGAAGGCGAGGCGCTTCGCGTGCTCCGCCGGCACGAGGAGCGTGACGCCGACCTTCTCGGCGCGGATTCCTGCGTCGGCGGGTTGCGTGTCGGTGTCGACCGCGATGACGGGCACGCGTTCGGCGACGGTGAGCGTGGGGTCGGCGTCGCCCGGCACCGACCCGGCGGGCAACGTGACGAACACGTCGACGACGTCGCCTGCTCGAGGGTGCAAGCCGTCCGCGACGACGACGCGCATCGCGCGCCGCCCGGGCGGCACCACACCGTCGCGGCCGTCGCGCACTCGCCCGGTGACGTGCCGTCTGGTGACGACCGAGCCCGAGAGCACGGGCACCGCGACGACCCGGCCGACCGCGGCGTCGCGGTTCGTGATCGCGTCACGCGGCGCGCCGTCGCCGCGAATCTTGACTACGCGCAAGTCGGACGGGCCGACCACGACGCCGAGTGTGAGGTCGCGGGCGGCGACCACGAACGCGCGCACGCGTCCGTAGCGGCGGTCTTGACGCTGCAGTGACGCCAACGTGCCGCCGACCGAGACCGTCGTGACGATCGCGACGACGGCGGCAGCCGACCACAACAGGACGGCACGAGGGGAACGGCGGAACATCGGTGGCACTCCTGGGCGCGACGAAGCCAAGAGGGGAAGCCGGTGGGAAGTGGCGACGCGCGCCCGAGGGCGGCGAAGGCAGGTTAGTCCGGTCGTTCCACAGCGGGAAGTGGCCCGCGCGCATCCGCGCAATGGCATCCACGCTCGTGCGGCACCCGCGGCACCAGCGCGAAGAGCAGGCTGCGGATGCGTTCGAGGTTGCGATCGAAGAACGAGAACACGGCTTCCTGCGTGACCGGCTCCACCGCGGGGTCGTCTTCGACGCCGGTGTCGTAGTCGGTGATGAGCGCGATCCCCGTGTAACACAGGCCCAGCTCGCGAGCGAGGAACGCCTCGGGGTACTGGGTCATGTTCACGACTTCCCAGCCTTGAGCGCGGTACCAGCGCGATTCGGCCCGGGTGGAGAACCGCGGCCCTTGGACGACGACGACGGTGCCCGTCGGGTGCACGGGCACACCGATGTCGCTCGCCGCCTTCACGGCGAGGCCGGAGAGCTCCGCGCAGTATGGATCGGCTGCGGTGGGGTGGTACGGCAGTGGACCCTCATAGAACGTGTCGGCGCGGCCCCACGTCCGATCGACGAACTGGTCGACGACGACGAAGTCGCCGGGGTGCACATGTGGCTGCAACGACCCCGCGGCGAAGGGACCCACGACGCGGTTCACGCCGAGCGAGCTCATCGCCCACAAGTTGGCCCGGTAGTTCACCCGGTGGGGCGGGAACTCGTGGGCCGGACCGTGGCGGGGGAGGAACGCGACGCGGCGGCCGTCGACCACCCCCAGATGCACGGGCGCGCTCGGCGCACCGTAGGGCGTGTCGACGACGACCTCTTCGACGTCGTCGAGGAAGGCGTAGAACCCCGAACCACCGAAGATCCCGATGTCGGCCCGGGGCCGGGGAGTCACGGCCGCCTCAGGCCGACTTCGCCTCGGCTGACTTCGTGGCCGGCTTGGGCTCGGACTTCTTCTCGGACTTCGACGACGAGTCGCCGCCGGAGTCCTTTGCGCCGTCCTTGGTCGTCTCCTTCGCCGGCTTGGAGCCCCCACCGCCACGGTTGTCGGTGCGGTAGAAGCCCGAGCCCTTGAAGACGATCCCGACCGAGCCCAGCACCTTGTTCAGCTTGCCGCCGCACACGTCGTGCTTCTTGAGCGGCTCGTCGCTGAACGACTGGTACACCTCGATGTGCTCGCCACACTTGGTGCACCGGTATTCGTACGTCGGCATGGCAAGTTTCCTCGGGCTCGGCGGTGTGTCGGGCGGTTAGCACTCGCCCCACACGACTGCTAAATGGTATCCGCTGGTAGAACGGGCCACCACGCCTCGTGATTCCCCACCGGGCCCGGATTGACGCCACGGAAGTTCGGGTGAACCAATGAAGACCCGCGGACGGAGCTGCGCCGTGGGCGGATGCCCCGGGAGGGCGCAGCGGAGGGAGCCATCAGGAGCGTGGTCGTCGTCGTACTGGCGTTGATACCCGTCGCGTATCTCCTCGGGACCTTCCCGAGCGCCGTCCTCGTCGCGCGCGCCGGCGGCCACGACGTGACGCGCGAGGGCTCCGGGAATCCGGGCGCATCGAACGTCGCCCGCCTCATGGGCTGGCGCGCCGGAGTGCTCGTGATGCTGGCCGACTTCGCCAAGGGCGCGCTCGCCGCGGGCGTGGGGTTGGCGCTCGACGGTCATGCGGGCGCCTACCTGCTCGGCATCGCGGCCGTCGTGGGCCACATGCTCCCGGTCACCCGGCGGTTCAAGGGCGGCAAGGGTGTGGCGACGGGTGGCGGCGTGCTCGTCGTGCTCTTCCCGTTGATCGTCGTCGCGCTCGGTGTGGTCTGGTTCGTCGTGGCGCGTGTGCTCAAGCGGGCCTCGATCGCGTCCCTGCTCATCGCAGTGGCCTTCCCGATCGCGGTCTGGCTCACCGGCAGCAGCGCGCTCGACATCGCGGTCACGTCCGCGCTCGCCGTCGTCGTGATCCTGCGGCACGCGTCGAACGTCCGTCGCCTTGTCCGGGGCGAAGAGCACACGCTCGGCGGTGCCACCGCGCCCGATGGCGACCCACCGCGCGACCACGGGTAGCCCGGTGGGTAGACCATCAATCCCCGGGGCGGCACGGCCGATGCACTGGGGGAGGTACGGTTCATCCGGGCAAATGGGGCGGGTGGCCGGCGCGTGCTCGACGGCGCGCCACGGCCCGCTCCCATGAGGAGGACGCGTGAGCGACAAGCCGGTGCGCAAGGCGGTGATCCCGGCCGCGGGGTTGGGAACGAGGTTCCTTCCGGCGACCAAGAGCATGCCCAAGGAGATGCTCCCCGTCGTCGACAAGCCGTCGATCCAGTACGTCGTCGAAGAAGCGGTGGCCGCGGGCATCACCGACATCCTGGTGATCACCGGCCGCGGCAAGCGCGCGATCGAAGACCATTTCGACCGCAACTTCGAGCTCGAGTTCTACCTCGAGCAGAAAAGCAAGCACGACCTCCTCAAAGAGGTGCAGACCACTGCGGAGATGGCCGCGATCCACTACATCCGCCAGACGGATCCGCTCGGCCTCGGTCACGCGGTGCGGGTCGCGAAGGAGCATGTAGGCGACGAGCCGTTCGCGGTATTGCTCGGCGACGACATCATGGTCGACGACGCCCAGCTGCTCCGTTCCATGATCGACGTGCACGCGCGATACGGCCGATCGGTTCTGGCGCTCAAGGACGTGCCGCGCGAGCAGATCTGCTTCTACGGCTGCGCCGAGCAGGAGCCTTTGGAGCAGGGGCTCGTGCGCGTCCGTTCGGTGGTCGAGAAGCCGCGACCCGAGGACGCGCCGTCGACGCTCGCCGTGATGGGTCGCTACGTGTTCACGCCGGAGATCTTCGACGCGATCGACGGCATCGAGCCGGGCGCCGGCGGCGAGCTGCAGCTCACCGACGCGATCGGCCTGTTGCTCGAGTCGCAGACGGTCTACGGGCGCACGTTCGAGCATGGCCGTTACGACATCGGCCAGAAGATCGACTTCCTGCGCGCGAACATCGAGCTCGCGCTCGACCGCTCCGATCTGGGCCCCGAGCTCGAGGCGTTCCTCGTCGACATCGTGCAGCAGCGCAAGCTGCTGTGAAAGGCCGGACGGTCATCCGGGAAGCGTGCAGATGATCTCGCTCGACGACGCACGCAAGGCGGTGCTCGACGCGGTACCTCGCCTCGATGTTCGTTCCGTGCCGATCCGGCGCGCGAGCGGTCTCGTGCTCGCGGAGCGCGTGGTCGCGCGCGAACAGGTCCCGCCGTTCGCGAACTCCGCGATGGACGGATACGCAGTGCGCGCCGCCGACACGGAGGACGCGTCGATGTCGGCGCCGGTTCGTCTACGCGTCGTCGGTGAGCTCCCGGCCGGCCGCGCGCCAACGCGCGCCGTGTCGGCGGGCGAAGCCATCCGCATCATGACGGGCGCGCCGGTTCCCGAGGGTGCCGACGCGATCGTGATGGTCGAGCGAACCGAGCGCGACGGCGACGGTGTGCTCGTGCACCATGCCGCGATGGTGGGGGACCACGTGCGGGGCGCCGGCGGCGATCTGCAGGCGGGGCAGCCGGTCTTCGAGCCCGGTACGGTCATCACGCCGGCTCACGTCGGCGTGCTCGCGAGCCTCGGGTATCCGGAGATTGCGGTGGTGCCGCGCGCGCGTGTGGGCGTGCTGGCGACGGGAGACGAGCTCGTCGAGGGGGAAGATCCCTTGTCGCCGGGCCAGATCCGCGACGCGAACCGGCCGATGTTGCTCGCGCTGGTCGAGGAAGCCGGTTGCGAGGCACGCGATCTCGGCATCGCCCGCGACGACGAGAGTCTCATCCACCGCACCCTCGAGGACGCGTTCGCGAGTTGCGATGCGGTGATCACGAGTGGCGGAGTGTCGGTCGGCGACTACGACTACGTGAAGGCCGCGCTCGACCGTTTCGGCGTGCTGCAGTCGTGGCAGGTCGCGATCAAGCCGGCAAAGCCGTTCGCGTTCGGCGTCGTGCGCGGCATCCCGGTGTTCGGCCTTCCCGGCAATCCCGTGTCGGCGCACGTGAGCTTCGAGCTGTTCGCGCGGCCCGCGCTGTTGCAGATGATGGGGCACGCGGCGCGCTTCCGCCCCGAGATCCGTGCGGTCGCGCCCGAGGGCATGACGCGCAAGCCCGACGGCAAGCTGCATCTCGACCGTGTACGCGTGGATCGGCGCGACGGCGGGTACGTCGCGGCTCGAACCGGCTCGCAGGCGAGCAACGTGCTGTCGGCCATGGCCCTCGCGAACGGGCTCGCGCTGCTCGCCGACGGCGACGGTGTGTCCGAGGGCGGCGAGGTGACGGTCGTGCGCCTCGACTGGCCCGCCGATCACTGAACGCTTCGAGACGCAGGAGCGCCCGGGAACCCTTGATCGAGGTCCCCGGGCGCTTCTACCGCAGCCCCAGCGCGAGCTGTATGAGATCTGTTGTGTGGCGTCGCCAGTGTTAGGCGGCGGCCCCGGCGACGAGGCCGACCGTCACGGTGGCCCCGCCGTCGACGGTGGTGCGGACGCCGGCGAGATGGCCGTCTTCGATGACGGGTTCGCCGCCCGAGACTGCGTGCAGGATGGCCGGCGGTGCCGGGCGGTCGACCGCGGTGCACGTGGACCCGGCCGCGACGTCGAGCGATCCGATCCAGTCGTGTCCGGGCGTCGCGCGGGTCTCGAAGCGCTGCAGCACGCTCGCGCCGACCGTTGCGTGGGCCGCGGTGGTGATCGGGCTCTCGCACGTCACGTCCACGGTGCCCGTCACCGGCGCATCGGTGGCCTGCACGCGCAGGATCAGGCGGGTGACCGGCGCGGCCTTCGAGCCCCCGATGCCACCCGGGCCGCATGCGCCGAGCACGGCGACGAACGCGACGGCCGCGGCGGCGGCGCCTGCCGAAGCTCTCCGTGTGCCCTGTGCTTCGTGGATTGCGCGCATGTCGGTCCCTCGTGCTGTGGCTGGGGCCGGTTTCGCGCTGACTCCCCGCAGGCTCCGCGACCAACTGCCGCCTGCGGATCGTTGCCTTTCCCCGAGACGATGGGTCCGGCCCGCGGGGGCGACCCGGCGCCATGTCTCGTGCGCATGAGACCACGTTCATACCCGCGTGACAACCGGGCCATTCGACCTAGGCGTCGGGCGATCTAGCCTGTGCCCATGACCGCGTCGTCCGCACCGCTCGTCGACCCCTATGGACGGCGCGTGAAGGACTTGCGGATCTCGGTCACGGACCGTTGCAATTTCCGCTGCACGTACTGCATGCCCGAGGAGGGCATGAAGTGGCTGCCACGCAACGAGGTCCTCACCTACGAGGAGTTGGCTCGGGTGGCCACGCTCTGTGTCGATCGCTTCGGCTTCGAAGCGATCCGCATCACGGGCGGTGAACCGACGATCCGTTCCCATCTTTCCCGCCTCGTCGAGATGCTGTCGCGCCTCGACGTCGATCTGGCGATGACCACGAACGGCGTCAAGCTGCCCGAACTGGCCCACGACCTCGCCGCGGCGGGTCTTCGGCGGGTGAACATCTCGCTCGACAGCCTCCGGCGCGACGTGTTCCACCGCCTCACGCGACGCGACGACCTGCACCGCGTGCTCGCGGGCGTCGACGCCGCACTCGACGCCGGCCTGACCCCCGTCAAGGTGAACTGCGTCGTGATGCGGGGCGTGAACGACGACGAGGTCGTCGACCTGGCCGCGTTCGGTCGCGACAAGGGCGTCGGAATGCGGTTCATCGAGTTCATGCCACTCGACGGCGACGACTCCTGGTCGATGGCCGACGTCGTGCCCGCGCAGGAGATCCTCGACCGGATCGACGCGGTCTTCCCGCTCGTGCGCGGAACGGGTGGCGAGGTTGCCGGCGGGGCCGAGCCGGCCGACACCTACCGATACGCGGACGGTGCCGGCGACGTCGGCGTGATCGCGAGCGTCACGCAACCGTTCTGCGGTGACTGCGACCGTGTTCGCCTCACCGCCGAGGGCCGGTTCCGCACGTGTCTGTTCGCGCTCGACGAGCACGACCTGCGACCGGTGCTCCGCGGCGGGCTGGCGGCCGGCGAGCTGGACGACGCGCTCGCGGCGGCGATCGAGGCGGCTGTCGGCACGAAGTGGGCCGGGCATTCGATCGGCCGGGTCGAATTCGTGCGGCCGCCGCGGTCGATGAGCCAGATCGGCGGATAGCCGCAGCGCGCCTCCGGTCGTCCACGGCCGGAACCCGTGGAAACGACCCAGCTCACCTCGGGCCTACACTCTGCGTCATGGCGTCGGAGTTCACGCACCTGGACCCGCTCGGTCGCGCCCGTATGGTCGACGTCACGGCGAAGGAAGCCACCCACCGGCGCGCCGTGGCACGCTGCCGGGTCCACATGGCGCCCGAGACCGCCCAGAAGATCGCGTCGGGTCAGATCAGCAAGGGCGACGTGCTCGCCGTGGCCCGTGTGGCGGGAATCCAGGCGGCGAAGCAGACGCCCAACCTTCTGCCGCTGTGCCATCCGCTCCTCGTCGGGTCGGTCTTCGTGAACTTCCGCATCGAGGACAGCTACGTCGAGATCGAGGCCCAGGTCGACACGGTGGACCGCACCGGGGTGGAGATGGAGGCCCTCACAGCCTGTTCGATCGCCGCTCTCACGGTCTACGACATGTGCAAGTCGATCGACCGCGAGATGACGATCGGCGAACTTGCGCTGTGGGAGAAGACGGGCGGCCGCTCCGGCACATTCCGACGGCCACGGTCGTTCGAGGACGAATTCGGCCTCTGACCTGGCCCGCGCCACCCCAACGGTCCGGCGCCAGAACTTGACCCCGGCCCCGGGTCGCTGGCTAGCGTTCCTGTGCGGCGGATCGAAATCCACCCGCTCGTGCGACCACGCTGTTAGCTTCCGCGACAGAAAAGGCGGCCGAGGAGCTTGGCGATTCCCGTACTCGTGATCCTTGCTGTGCTGTGGGCGGTCGTGCTGGTCCCGCCCCTGCTTCGCTCCCGGAGCGAGGCCCGGCGCAGCGACTCCGTAGGCGACTTCACGTACCGCCTCGGTGTGCTCAGCAAGACCGGCGGCCACTCGACCTCGGTTCCGCGGCGCGCCGGCACGCGTCCTGCCCGCCCGCTCGGCGCTCCCGGCGCGCCGGCCTACCGGCCGATGACCGCGGCCCAGCGCCGCCGCCGTGACGTGCTGCTCACGTTGGCGGTGGGCGCGATGCTCACGCTCGGGCTCGCGGCAGGAACGGGCCTCGGTGCGGTCTGGGTCGCGCACTTGCTGATCGACGCGCTCCTGCTCGTCTACGTGGTGGCCCTCGCGCGCATGCGCAGCGTCGCGGGCGAGCGGCACGCGAAGGTGGCGTATCTGCCCAACCGCGGTCGCCCCGAGCTGTTGCTGCGCCGCACCGGCTCGTCGTAGGCGCGCGGCGTACGTGGCCACACCCGCGGCCGACGGCGAGCGCGTCGTCGACCGGGCCGGCGAGATCGCCGACGTCGGCCGCCGCGCCCGTGAGGTGCTCGACGAGAAGCACAAGGCGCGGGAGACGACGCTCGGGGCGTCGCGTCGCACCATCCAGGCCTGCGCGGCCGCGATCCGCGCTGTGCACCGGGGCGAGTTCGACGTCGCGGAGGAACGCATCAGCGAGGCGTCCGGGTTGCTCGCCGAGGCCGACGCCGAGGTGGCGGCGCACCCCGACGTGCGCCACGGCGGGTACCTGCACGACGCGAAGAAGGAGTTCGCCGAGGCGAACCTGACCCTCGCGTTCGTGCGCGGCGATCCCTTGCCCGCACCCGACGCGCTGAAGGTCGAGATCCCCGCGTATCTCAATGGCATGGCCGAGGCCGCGAGTGAGATGCGGCGCCACTTGCTCGACTGCCTGCGCGCCGGTCAGCTGCAACGGGCCGAGGGCCTGTTGCGCGTGATGGACGACGTCTACGGGTTGCTCGTGACCGTCGACTATCCCGACGCGCTGACCGGTGGCCTGCGGCGTACCACCGACGCCCTGCGCGCGGTGTTGGAACGCAGTCGCGGCGACCTCACGACCACGATCGTCGCCGACCGCCTCCAGACGACGATCGACCGGGTCAGCCGCGAGACCGGCGCCTGACCCGGCCCGCGGTCCCGCAGCCGTCGGGTGGTAACTTGGCGCGTTCCCGGGGGTGTAGCTCAGTCCGGTAGAGCGCTACGTTCGCAACGTAGAAGTCGTGGGTTCAAGTCCCATCACCTCCACCCTGTTGTGATTTGCACAACCTCGTGGTCATAGCGCGGACCTGGCGATCACGGGCCGGATACCGCCATGCGTTGCGGCGGCGGCTGAACCCGTGCCTGATCATCGACGCCTGGCTGACGTCGCTGGTCCGCGGATCAGGGCAGGTCCGCGGGTCTCATGTCGCGACTGCGGAGTTGGCGAAGGACGTCGAGGAGGTCTTCGTAGATCTCCAATTCGATGATCCGGCCGTTTGCGTCGAATCGGAACACGTTGCAGACGTCGTTCGTGATCACGGTTCCGGTGGGGTCGATGCCGTGGAAGCGGCCCACGTGGCGGGCGGTCTCGACGTACTGCAGTACGACTCAGTTCGAACCGCCGATCGGCCCATACGACGTCGGCTGCGATCGCCTCCGCATGCTCGGCTTCGGTGCGGTACGTCTTGCGCTCGGGATGGTCGATCAATGTGAAGTTCTCGCCGGCCAAGCTCAGCAGGGTGTCGTAGTCG
>JAMXLJ010000050.1 GCA_024281095.1 Acidimicrobiia bacterium
CGGCTTGGTCGATGTGGAGGAACTGTTTGGGTTTGACCGCGCCGGTGAGGTAGGAGGGGTCGACCTCGTGCAGTTCGTAGTCGGTGGCGAAGTCCGGCATCGGCGGATTCGCGTCCGTGCGGGCCATCTTTATGGCTCCCTACGCTGCGCCATTGCGGCCTCCGGCCATGGCTCCGCTCCGTCCGCACACATGTCTATGCCCCGGTCCGCGCCGCGCGCCGGAAGCGTCGCATCGGCCGCCCGAACTTCGACGTGCCGGCGTCGGTGGGCTCGGCGCCGGCCGCGACCTCGGCCGCGGTTGGCCGCTTCTGCCACTGCAGGAACAGCACGATGTTCATGAGGAAGAACACGACGTAGATGCCGGCGGCGATGACGTCGCGCACGTTCTGCTTCGTGAAGCTGAACGGCCACTTGATGGGTAGGAAGAGGATGTCCTGCGAGCTGCGCCACACGAACTGGTCGGTGGTCCACCGGAGGTACTTGTCGGAGAACGTGATCCACTCGCTCGGGATGATGCCGTAGCAGAGCATGAACATCGCGAACACGCCGACCGAACCGAGCACCGCCTGCGCCCACGTGACGGGGCGCTCCGACTTCGGCCGGCGGAAGAGCGCGAAGCCGATTCCGAAGCCGATCAGCGCGAGGAGGGTGGCCCATACGAGACGACCGGCCGGTCCCAGCCAGCTTGCGTGGAACCACCTCCCGAGGTCGCTCATGATGTTGGGCATCGCGCGCGATCTCTCCTTGTCTGCCGGGCCTCCCCCGACTGACCGCGGGCCCGGCTGCGCGATCCGTGTTGTAACACGCTAGATCGCGGAGCGGCACATTCTGTTTCGCCCACGCGCCGGGCGCTCGCGCGCGGCGTCCGAGGGGCCCGCGAGCGGCAGTTCGCCGTCCGTTTCGGCTCCGCGTCACGGCGCGTTCGATCACAAGCGCGCGAGCAGGGGGCCGGCCCGCGGCTGTGCCACGATGCGTACCGTGCGGACGGGGCGTTACGACGTGCTCGTGGTCGGTGCGGGCCCCGCAGGGGCGTCGACGGCCTTCTGGCTCGCGAAAGCGGGTCGTCGCGTCCTCGTCGTCGACAAGAAGCAGTTCCCGCGCGAGAAGACCTGTGGCGACGGGCTGACGCCGCGGGCGGTACGCGAGCTCCACGACATGGACCTGCGCGAGCGCCTGACCGACTTCCAGCGCTACGACGGCCTGCGCGCCATCGCGCACGACGTCACGCTGGAGCTCGCATGGCCCGACCACCCGCGGTTCCCGAGGCACGGATATGTCGTGCGGCGTCGCGACCTCGACCAGATGGTCGTGGACCAGGCCGTCAAGGCGGGTGCGGACGTATGGATGGCGAGCGAGGCGGTCGCGCCGGCGACCGACGACGGCGTCGTTCGCGGCGCGCTCGTACGGCGCGAGGGCACGACCGCGGAGCGCGTCGAAGCCCGGTATGTCGTGGTCGCGGACGGCGCGAATTCCCGATTCGGCCGGGCCCTCGGCACGGCACGACGCCGCTCCTTTCCCCTGGGCATGGCGATCCGCGGCTACTTCACGAGCCCCTACCACGACGAGCCGTGGATCGAGAGCCACCTCGACCTGCGTGACCGCGATGGCAACCACCTGCCGGGTTACGGCTGGGTGTTCCCGGTCGGCGACGGCACCGTCAACGTCGGCGTCGGCCTGCTCTCCACGTTTCACGGCTGGAAGTCGATCAACACGAGCCGACTGATGGACGCGTTCGTTGCCACCGCGCCGGCGCGTTGGGAGATCCGCCCGGAGACCTCCTGCGGGCCGCCGACGGGCGGCCGCCTCCCCACGGGCGGGTCGGTCGTGCCGTGTGTAGGCCCGACGTGGCTCGTCGCGGGCGATGCGGCGGGCTCGATCAACCCGTTCAACGGCGAGGGCATCGCCTACGCCTACGAGACCGGTCGTATGGCGGCGGCCGCAGTCGACGCCGCGCTGGCGGGAGGCGGCGGCCTTGCGTTGCAGCGCTACCCACGCCAGTTGGAGGAGGCGTACGGCCTCTACTTCCGCGTGGCTCGTGCATTCGTGACCGCGATCGGCAATCCGGCAGTCATGCGGGAGTTGACGCGGGTCGGCATGCAGTCGCGGACGCTCATGGAGTGGGTGCTGCGGATCATGGCCAACCTGCTGCGGCCCGACGAGCTCGGGCCGGCCGAGATCGCGTACAGGATGGTCGAGCGCGTCGTGGTCGCGGCCGGGCTGTAGCGCTCACTTCCCGGCGAGGAAGGCCGCCAGGCCGTCGGCGAGCGCCTGGGCCACCTTCTGGCGGAACGGGGCGCTCTCGAGCAAGGCGGCGTCTGTCGGGTTCTGCATGTTCGCGGTCTCGAACAGGACTTTGGGCACTTTCGAGAGGTTGAGCCCGCCGAAGTCGCTGCGGGCCAGCAGGCCGCCGCTGCCCGCGTAGGTCGACGGCGGCATCCCGGTCCCGGCTTGGTACGCCGCTCGGAGGTCCACCGCCAGCCGGTACGACGGCCCGACGATCCCGTCCGTGTACCCCGGCACGAGGGCCGGATAGTTCACGTGGAAGCCCCGGCCCCCCGGTGGGCCGCCGTCGGCGTGGATCGAGATGCCGACCGCCGCACGGGCCCGGTTCCCGATGGCGGCCCGCTCGTCGATGCACGGTCCCACCCCGTCGTCGGACGAACGGGTCAGGATCGCGTTGGCGCCCGCGGCCCGCAGGATGGCCGCCAGCCGTACCGAAACGTCGAAGTTGTACGCCGATTCCGTGTACCCGTCTGGGGTGCTTGTCCCGGTTGTATCGCAGGCGCGGTACATCGTCCCGATGAACACCTGACGAGCGATTTGGGCGGCATGAGAGGCGTTGCCCCCGTTGTGTCCGGGATCGATGACGATCGTCGCACCGGCGATCCCGCCGACCGCGCCGACGCGCGCCGTCGGCGCGGGCCGCGGGGCCGTGGGCGTCGTGGTCCGGGCAGCCGCGGTCGTCGACGTGGCCGCCGCGGTGGACGGCGCCGCCGAGGGAGGCGGAGGTGCGGTCGCGGTTGTCGCCGATGCGCGCGCGGCGTGACGCGTGCGTGGCGAGCCCGAGGAGCATGCGACGAGGACGACCGCGACGAGCAGGACGAGCGCGGCGCCGGCTCGGCGCCCCCGGTTGCGCACCGCGCCCACGCTAGTGCTGCCTCCCGTTCGACTCGCGTCGAACGCCCGGATGCTCGCCACGCAAGCATTGCTTGCGTGCACGACCGCTCGGGTAGCCTGCGCCCGAAGGGAGGCGCCTGACGTGGTCCAGTACCTGCCGATCCTCGCGATGGTCGTGCTGGTCGTCGTGTTCGTGGTCGCGTCGTTCGCGGCCTCGACGCTGCTCGCGCCGCGGAATCCGAACCCGGCGAAGACAGCTCCGTACGAGTCGGGCATCGTTCCGGAGATCGCGCCTGCCGAACGCTTCCCGGTGAAGTTCTACCTCGTTGCGATGACGTTCATCGTGCTCGACGTCGAGATCGTGTTCCTCTATCCGTTCACCACGGTGTACCGCGGGCTCGGCGTGTACGGGCTCGTCGCGATGGCGGTGTTCCTGCTCGTCCTGCTCGTCCCGTTCGCCTATCTCCTGTCGACCGGCGCGCTCGACTGGGGTCCCGTCCGCCGCGTGAGCGAGCGCATGGGCGAAGGCGTGTTGCGCGCCTCGGGGAGGCCGGGACGCGACGGGATGGCACCTGCGCAACTCGCGCACGGCGCCGACACCACCGAGCCGGGCGAGGCAGCCTGATGGGTCTCGACCAGGTCCCGCACAACTTCCTCACGGGCCGGCTCGAGGACCTCGTGAACTGGGCCCGCAAGAACTCGGTGTGGCCGGCGACCTTCGGCCTCGCGTGCTGCGCGATCGAGATGATGGCGACCGGTGCGGCGCACTACGACACCGCGCGCTTCGGCATGGAGATCTTCCGAGCCAGTCCTCGCCAGGCCGACCTCATGATCGTCGCCGGACGCGTGAGCCAGAAGATGGCACCGGTGCTCCGCCAGGTGTACGACCAGATGGTCGAGCCCAAGTGGGTCATCTCGATGGGCGTGTGCGCGAGCACCGGCGGCATGTTCAACAACTACGCGATCGTCCAGGGCGTCGACCAGATCGTGCCGGTCGACATCTACGTGCCCGGCTGCCCGCCCGGGCCCGAGACGCTGCTGCACGGCATCCTCCAGCTTCACGAGAAGATCCAGAGCGGCGAGTTGATGCGGCGACGCGAAGAGAGCGCGACGGGTGGCGCCGGGATCAACCTCGACGAGCGGGTCTCCGCCTGAGGACCGCGGACGGAGCACGGGTTCATGACCGACGACAGCGCTCGTGAAAGCGTTCCCAAGCGCGGGGGTGACGGCGAAGCCGCCCCGGAGGTCGCCGCGGGCGCGGACACCACCGGCAGAGCGACGGAGCCGGAGGCCCCTGGCGACCCGGCCGCCGCGCCTGTGGCCCACGACGTCGACGCGCCGGCGCGCGCCGGCGGCGACGGAGGCACCGTCGAAGCGGCGCACCCGCACCCGTCCGACGAGGTCGCGGCAGCGGTCGTCGAGCGCTTCCCCGAGGTCCTCTTCTTCGTCTCGCATATGCAGCCCGTGCTGCACGTGCCGCGCGAGCAGTGGCACGACGTCGCCGCGTTCCTGCGCGACGAGCAGCAGTTCACGCAGTGTGTCGACGTCACGGCGGTCGATCACCTCGTCGACGCGGCGAGGTTGGTCCTTCCCGGCGTCGACCCCGAGCGCTTCGAGGTCGTCGCGAACTTCCTGTCGCACCCGCGCAACCGCCGGATCCGGATGGTGTGCCAGGTTCCGGTCGACGCACCGACCGTCGGCAGCCTCGTCGACCTGTATCCCGGGCTCGACTTCGCCGAACGCGAGACGTTCGACATGTTCGGCATCACGTTCGACGGGCACCCCGACCTCACTCGCATCCTGATGCCCGACGACTGGCTCGGGCACCCGCTGCGCAAGGACGACGCGCCGGCGCGTGTCCCGGTGACGTTCAAGGAAGATCCGAGGCCGCAATGACGACACGAAGCGACGACCCGGCACTTGGCGACTTCACCGACGTGCAGCACTTCTCACACGAAGAGGAGCGTCTGCAGCGGCAGACCGACGAAGGCGCGCAGCAGCTGCGTCCGCGCCGCCGTCGTGAGGTGGTCATCACCGGGGGCGAGTGGCCCGAGGCCGACTCCGAGGGCGACACGATGATCATCAACATGGGTCCGCAGCACCCGTCCACCCACGGCGTGCTGCGGCTCATGATGGAGCTCGACGGCGAGACGGTGCTCCAAGTGAAGCCGGTGATCGGATATCTCCACACCGGCATGGAGAAGACCGGCGAAGAGCTGACGTACGTGCAGGGCCCGACGAACGTCACGCGCATGGATTACGCCTCGCCGTTGGCGAACGAGCTCGTCTATTCGCTCGCGGTCGAGCGACTGTTGGATCTGGAAGTGCCGCCGCGCGCGACGTGGATCCGCATGATGATGGTCGAGCTCTCGCGCATGGCCTCGCACCTCCTGTTCCAGGCCACGAACGGCATGGACATCGGCGCGTTGTCGATGATGATCTACGGCTGGCGCGAACGTGAGGAGACGCTGCGGTTCTTGGAGAAGGTGACCGGCCTGCGGATGAACCACAACTACATCCGCCCGGGCGGAGTCGCGACCGACCTTCACGACGGGTGGGACGTCGACGTGCTCGACCTGTGCGATCTCGTCGAGGAGGGCCTGCGCGACTACGACGAGCTCCTCACCCAGAACCCCATCTGGGTCGAGCGTCTCGTCGGCGTCGGCGTGATCACGACCGAGCAGGCCCTCGCGCTCGGCGCGAGCGGCCCCATCCTGCGCTCGACCGGCATGCCGTGGGACCTGCGGAAGGCACAGCCCTACCTCGCGTACGACGAAGTGGACTTCGACGTGATCTACACCGAGAACGGCGACTGCTTCGATCGGTACCGCATCCGGCTCTACGAGATCCTCGAGTCCATCAAGATCGTGCGGCAATGTGTGGACCGGATGCCCCTCGGGGACTACCGCACGCAGGATCGCAAGGTCACGCCGCCGCCGAGGGCGCGCATCGACGAGTCGATGGAGGCGCTGATCCATCACTTCAAGCTCTTCACCGAGGGCTTCAAGGTCCCGGCCGGCGAGACGTATGTCGCGGTCGAGTCGCCGCGTGGCGAGATCGGCTGTTATCTCGTCGCCGACGGCACCGGGAAGCCGTCACGGCTGCACATCCGGGGCCCGTCCTTCTACAACCTGCAGTCCGCGGGCCCGATGGCCGAGGGGTCGATGGTCGCGGACGCGGTCGCGATCGTCTCCAGCGTCGACCCGATCATGGGGGAGGTCGACCGCTAGCCATGGCGTTCACACCCGAAAACCTCGCGCGTGCACGCGAGGTCGTCGCCCGCTACCCGCGGCCGAAGTCGGCGATCCTGCCGCTCGCGCATCTCGCGCAGGACCAGGACGGGTGGTTGACGCGCGACGCGATGGCCGAGATCGCGCAGCTCACAGGAGTCACGGCCGCCGACGTGCTGGGGACCTGCTCCTTCTACACGATGTTCAAGCGCGATCCGGTCGGCCGCCTCGTCGTGTCGGTGTGCACGAACGCGACGTGTCTCGTCACCGGCGGCCCCGAGGTGCTCGAGCATCTCGAGCATCGTTACGCCGACGACCCCGAGGTCACCGTCGAGGAGGTCGAGTGCATCGCCGCGTGCGGGGGCGCGCCCGCGATGCAGGTGAACTACGAGTTCCACGAGAAGCTGACTCCTGACACCGCGGCGGAAGTCGTCGAGGCGTACAGGCGCGGTGAGCTCGAAGCCCGCACCGTTTCCGGGAGCAGACGCTGATGGCCGACGTCGGCGAGACGCGCATCATCACACGGCGCATGCACGAGCGGCCCGACGACTCGTGGACCATCGAGGCGTCGCTCGGCAGCGGGGGCTACGACGGCCTGCGCAAGGCGCTCACCATGACCGGCGAGCAGATCGGGCAGGAACAGGTCAAGGCGTCGGGGCTGCGCGGCCGCGGCGGCGCGGGGTTCCCCACCGCGACGAAGTGGTCGTTCCTTCCCAAGGGGGTGTACCCGCGGTATCTCGTCGTCAACGCGGACGAGGGTGAGCCGTCGACGTTCAAGGACCGCATGCTCATCGAGCGCGATCCGCACCAGCTGATCGAGGGCATCGTCATCGCGGCGTTCGCCATCGGGTGCAACCTTGCGTTCGTCTACGTGCGGGGTGAGTTCGCGCTCGGATACGACCGGCTCCGCCAGGCCGTCGACGACGCGCGGGCGAAGGGCTTTCTCGGCACCGACATCCTCGGCTCCGGGTTCGATCTCGACATCGTCCTTCACCGCGGTGCCGGCGCGTACATCTGCGGCGAGGAGACCGGTCTCCTCGAGAGCCTCGAGGGAGAGCGCGGCATGCCGCGCATCCGGCCGCCGTTCCCGGCGATCGAGGGGTTGTACGCGAAGCCAACGGTCGTCAACAACGTCGAGACGCTCGCGACGCTGCCGCACATCATCCTCATGGGCGGCGAGGAGTACGCGAAGCTCGGTGTCGGGCGCTCGACCGGCACGCGGCTGTTCTCGTTGTCGGGCCACGTCAACCGGCCGGGGAACTACGAGGTCGAGCTGGGCAACACGTTCCGCGACCTCATCTTCTCGCCCCAGCTCGGCGGCGGCATCCGCAACGGCGGCAGCGTCAAGTTCTTCATTCCCGGCGGCGCGTCCTCGCAGTGGCTCACGGGGTCCGACGAGCACCTCGACGCCCCGCTCGACATGGACGCGGTCAGCGCGCTCGGGGTCATGCTCGGCTCCGGTGCGGTGATGGTCTACGACGAGACGACGAGCCCGGCACTGGTGGCGTGGCGGCTCGCGAAGTTCTTCGCCCACGAGAGCTGCGGCAAGTGCACGCCGTGCCGGGAAGGCACCGGGTGGCTCGAGAAGGTTCTGTACCGCCTGTCCCACGGTTTGGGGCGTCCCGAGGACCTCGACCTTCTCCTCGACGTCGGCGACAACATCAGTCCGGGGCTGAACGCGCCGTTCAGCCAGACGACCATCTGCCCGCTCGGCCCGAGCGCGGTGTCGGCGGTGGTCAGCCTCAACAAGTACTTCCGTGACGAGGTGCTCGCGGGGATCGCCGCCGCGGAGGTGCCCGCGTGACCACGACCGAAGGAACGCCGCCGCAGACGGTCACCGTCACGATCGACGGGCGCGAGATCCACGCCCAACCCGGCGCGCTCGTCATCAAGGTCGCCGAGGACAACGGGATCTACATCCCCCGGTTCTGCTGGCACGAACGCATGAAGCCGGTCGGCATGTGCCGGATGTGTCTCGTGCAGATCGAGGGCGCGAAGGGTCTACCGCCCGCGTGCACGACGCCGGTCACCGACGGCATGGTCGTGGAGACGCGCAACCCGGCCGTGAAGAAGGTGCAGGACGGCGTCCTCGAGTTCCTGCTGATCAACCACCCGCTCGACTGTCCGGTGTGCGACCGCGGCGGCGAATGCCCGCTGCAGGACCAGACACTCGCGTTCGGCCCGGGCGAGTCCCGCTTCGTCGAGGAGAAGCGACACTTCGAGAAGCCGGTGCCCATCAGCGAGCTCGTGCTCCTCGACCGGGAACGCTGCATCCAGTGCGGTCGCTGCACGCGCTTCGCCGACGAGATCGCGGGTGATCCGCTGATCGATTTCGGCGAGCGGGGTGGCGAGATGCAGGTCATCACGTACCCCGACGAGCCGTTCCGCTCGTACTTCTCCGGCAACACCGTGCAGATCTGCCCCGTGGGCGCGCTCACCTCGAAGCCGTACCGCTTCAAGGCGCGCCCGTGGGACCTCGCGAGCGTCGAGACCACATGCGTCAACTGTGCGGTCGGTTGTCGGGGCGCGCTGCAGTCCTCCACGAACCGGCTCGTGCGCCTGCTCGGTGTCGACTCCGAGCCGGTCAACCACGGTTGGCTGTGCGACAAGGGGCGCTACGGGTTCGAGTACGTGCACGCGCCGGACCGCGTGCGGAACCCGATGGTGCGCAAGGAGGGCGAGCTCGTCGAGACGTCGTGGCCCGAAGCGCTCGACGCGGCGGCTGATGGTCTGCGACGCGCGCTCGACCTGCATGGTCCCGAGGCGGTCGGGGTGATCGGGGGCGCGCGCGGCACCAACGAGGACGCGTACGTGTGGGCCCGCTTCGCCAAAGGTGTGCTGCGGACCGACAACGTCGACTGCCAGCTCGGCGACGGGATCCCCGCCGACGTCATCCTCGGCGCGCCGCGCGCCACGATCGCGGACTGCGATCGCGCTGCCGCAGTGATCGTGCTCGCGCCCGACCTCAAGGAAGAGCTGCCGGTCCTGTTCCTGCGCATCAAGCGGGCCGCGGTCGACCTCGGTGTGCCGTTGATCGACGTCGCGCCCCGCGCGCACGGCCTCAGCCGCTACGCGACCGCGCTCGTACGCCACGCACCGGGTGAAGCGGCGAACGCCGCACGGAAGCTCGCGAACGCGTTGACGGGAAGCGTCACGGGCGACAAGGCGATCGACGAAGCCGCAGCGGTGGTCCGCGACCGCGCCGGTGATGTCGTCGTGGTCCTCGGGCGGCCGTCGCTCGCGGAGTCGCCGCAGTCGATCGTCGACGCGGCTGCCGCGCTCCTCGGCGCACCGAACGTCCGGTTCCTCTCCGCGCTGCGGCGGGGGAACGTCCACGGCGCTCTCGACCTCGGCTTGGCGCCCGGCTTCCTTCCCGGCCGTGTCGCGCTCGACGACGGCCGCGACTGGTTCGTCTCGGCGTGGGGCGGCGCCCCCGCCCGGCGCGGCCTCGATGCCCTCGGAATGCTCGATGCAGCGCGATCCGGGCGGCTGCACGCGCTGGTGCTGCTCGGCGCGGATCCCGTTGGCGATTTTCCCGACCGCTCGCTCGCCCGCCAGGCGGTCGCCGGTGCCGGATTCACCATCGCGGTGGGGTCCTTCCTCAACGACAGCACGCGGCACGCGGACGTGTTCCTCCCTGTTTCGCTGTGGGGAGAGAAGCTCGGCACGTACACGAACCTCGAAGGTCGCGTACAACGGGCGGGCCAGAAGGTCTCGCCCGAAGGGACGACCATGCCGGATTGGCGTGTCGCGGTCGAGCTCGCGGCGCGCTTCGACGACGACTTCGATCTCGAGAGTGCCGAGGAGGTACAGGACGAGATGGCCCGGCTGGCGGCCGCGCACGCCGGTGTGGACGCGTCGTTGATCGTCCGGGCGCGCGACGGCGTCGTGCTCCCGCTGGCCGAGCACCGCGACGAGCTCGTGCTGTCACCCCGGCGCATTCCGGTCACCGACGCGTCGTGGGAGCCGATCATCCCCGGCTCGATCCCCGACGAAGGGCTGACGGCCACACGACTCACCGACGTCCTCGAGGCCACCGGTACAGGCGCCACGACCACGGTGAAGCCGGCCGTGGAACCAGTGGGTGACGAGATCGACGAGGCAGCCGTCGTCGAGCAGGCCGTTTCGGACGCGCAGGATCTCACCGCCGCTGCGCCCGACATGTACCGATGGACACCCGCCCCCGACGGTCACGCGGTCCCGCCGCGTGACGCGTACGCTCTGCGCCTCGTGGCGGCACGCAAGCTCTACGACAAGGGCGACATGGTCGTGCGATCGCCGTCCATCGCAGCGCTCGCGACCGCTCCGATCCTGCTCGTGAACCCGGCGGACCGCGACCGCATCGGTGTGCGCGACGGCGACGACGTGCGTGCGACGACCAATCGCGGCTCGCTGGTGCTCGAGCTCCGCGGTGATGCAACCACGGCCGCCGGTCTTGCGTTCCTGGCCTTCACCCAGAGCGGACCGGGCCCGGCCGATCTCATCGACGCGACTGCGGCGGTCACCGATCTCCGGGTGGAGACGCTGAAGTGAGCGCGCTGGGCGCCGGCGACCCGCTGTTCTCGAACGGCATCGACACGACGGTCGTGCTGATCGTCATCGGCAAGACGCTCGTGATCTTCGTGATGTTGCTCCTCGCCGTGATGATGTACATCTGGTTCCTGCGCAAGGTGATCGCCGACATGCAGAACCGGGTCGGTCCCGAGCGCGCGGGTCCGTACGGCCTGCTTCAGTCACTTGCCGACGCGGTGAAACTGTTCTTCAAGGAGCAGTCCATGCCGGAGTCGGCCGACCGCTGGGTGTTCCGGCTCGCGCCGTACATGTCCGCGCTTCCCGCATTCCTCGCGTTCGCGATCGTCCCCATCGGCGGCGCGGTCACCATTGCCGGCCACCGCACGTTCCTCCAGCTCGCCGATTTCCCGATCGGCATCCTGTTCCTGCTCGCAATGTCGGGCCTCGGGCTGTACGGCGTGATGCTCGCGGGGTGGTCCTCCGGGTCCAAGTACCCGTTGCTCGGCTCGGTTCGCGCGTCGGCCCAGCTGTTGAGCTACGAAGCCGCGCTTGGCCTGTCGATCGTCGGCGTGCTGCTGCAGACGGGTGGCGCGACGAGCGGTGGCCAGGCCCACCCGGGCACCCTGTCGACGCGCGACATCGTGTCGCTGCAGGCGTGGACCGGCCATTGGAGCGGCTCGCCGGGCAACTGGCCGATCGTGCACTGGTTCGTGTTCCCGGCGATCATCTCGTTCGCGATCTTCCTGATCGCGGCAGTGGCCGAGACGAACCATCCGCCGTTCGACCTGGTCGAGGCCGAGCAGGAGCTCGTCGGCGGCTTCCACACCGAGTACACCGGCATCCGCTTCGCGATCTTCTACCTCGCGGAGTTCATGAACCTCATCACGATGTCGGCGATCGCGGTCACGTTGTTCCTCGGTGGCCCGGCGGGCCCCGCGCTGCCCGGGTTGCCCCGCCTCGGGTGGTTCAACGCGTGGATCATGCCCGTGTTCTGGTTCTTCCTGAAGCTCATCGTCCTGCTGTTCTGCACCGTGTGGGTCCGCGCCACCCTGCCGCGGCTCCGGTACGACCAGCTGATGGACCTGGGCTGGAAGTACCTCATCGAGATCGCATTCCTGTGGCTCATGGTGTCGGGCACCGTCCGCGTCGCGCGCGATCAGGGGTGGAACCTCTGGATCGTGACGCCGCTCGCGACGCTCGGGGCCGTCCTGGTGTACGGCGTCATCTACCTCGCCATGCCGAAGCGCGACGAGTTGGTCGAGGAGATTCGGTAGTGGGCCGGTTCAGCGGGTTCGGCGTCACGCTGCGGCAGATGTTCCGCCCGCGCGTCACCGAGGAGTACCCGGAGGTGAAGCGGCCGAAGCCGGCGCGCTTCCACGGCCGTCACGTCCTCAACCGGTACGAAGACGGCATGGAGAAGTGCATCGGCTGCGAGCTGTGCGCGGGTGTCTGTCCGGCGAGGTGCATCTACGTGCGCGGCGCCGACAACCCGCCGGACGCGCCCGTGTCCCCCGGCGAGCGGTACGGGTTCGTCTACGAGATCAACTACCTGCGCTGCATCCATTGCGACCTCTGCGTCGAGGCCTGTCCGACCGAGGCGATCACCGAGACGAAGCTCTTCGAGTTCTCCTTCACCAACCGCGCCGATGCGGTGTACACGAAGAACGAGTTGCTGGTCGACGACCAGGGCCGGGCCAAGCGCCTGCCGTGGGAGCAGTGGATCGGCGACGAGGACGTCCCCACGAGCGCGTGGATGCGCGCGACATCGCCCAACGGTGCTGCGGTCTACGAAGGCCGCGTGCAGTGGTCCGGCGAGCTCGGGTTCGGCGTACGGCTGCCCGAGCACGGGCAGGCGCTCGAGCTCGACGAGGACGAGATCGAGACCGCGCCGCCGTCCGAGCCCGTCGCCGCACGTGACGAGGAGCAGGACCACGACGAAGGGCACGGTCACTAGTGGAGACGGTGCTGTTCTTCGTGTTCGGCACGTTCGCGCTCGGCGGCGCCCTCGGTGTCGTGCTCGCGCGCAACCCTGTGCACTCCGCGCTGTTCCTCGTGCAGACGCTCGTCAGCATCGCCGTGTACTTCATCGTCGAGGAGGCGGAGCTGCTCGCGGCCGTCCAGGTGATCGTCTACGCCGGCGCCATCGTGGTGTTGTTCCTGTTCGTGATCATGCTGATCGGCGTCGACCGGCAGGAGGACCTCGCGCAGGACCCGATCCCGTTCCAGCGCCCGCTCGCGGTCGCGCTCGGGGTAGCGGCGTTCGTGGAGATCCTCGTGCTCGCCGGCTCCACATGGGCCACCGGCGAGCACACCGCTCGCGGCGTGCCGGTACGCGGCGGGAGCTTCGGCAACAACGTCGACCGGGTGGCGCGGGTGCTCTTCACCGACTTCCTCTGGCCGTTCGAGCTCACCGCGCTGCTGCTCGTGATCGCGGTCGTCGGCGGGGTCGCCCTCGCCCGGCGCAGCCGGCACCGCCCTCCGCCGACGTCGGTGCCGGCCGACGCGCCCGAGGAGATGACGGCCAGATGATCGCCGCCGTCACCGGCAACTACTACCTGGTGCTCGCCGCGCTGCTCTTCACGATCGGCGCGATCGGCCTGCTCGTGCGGCGCAACGTGCTCGTCATGTTCATGTGCGTCGAGCTCATGCTCAACGCGGCGAACCTGACCTTCGTCACGTTCGCACGCATGCTCAACGACGTGGGCGGCCAGGTGATCGTGTTCTTCACATTGGTCGTCGCGGCGGCCGAGGTGGCGGTCGGTCTCGCGATCATCGTCGCGATCTTCCGCCGTCGTCAGGGCGCGACGGCAGACGACGTCGACGTGCTGAAGGGCTGACACGTGTCGAAGCGGCGGAAGACGGAGCGACGATGAATTCGCGGGACCTGCTCGATCTCGCGTGGATCATCCCACTGTTGCCACTGGCCGGCGCGGTCGTGCTGCTGTTCTTCGGCAAGCGCATCGGAGAGCCCCGGGCCGGCTGGATCGGCACGACGATGATCGGCCTGTCGTTCGTCTGGACGGTCGTGACGTTCGCCGCGCTGCGAGACGTCGAGCCGCGCAGTCACGTGCGAACGATCTTCAGCTGGTTCGCCGCGGGTGGCTTCCAGGTGAAGATGGGCTTCCTCGTCGATCCGCTGTCGGTGACGATGCTGCTCTTCGTCACGGGTGTCGGCACGCTGATCACGCTGTACTCGATTGGCTACATGCACGGCGACGAGCGCTACTCACGATTCTTCGCGTACATGAACCTGTTCGCCGCCTCGATGATCATCCTGGTGCTCGGCAGCAGCTTCCTCGTCACGTTCCTCGGTTGGGAGGGCGTCGGGCTCTGCTCGTACCTGCTGATCTCGTTCTGGTTCGAACGCAACAGCGCGGCGGTGGCCGGAAAGAAGGCATTCGTCACCAACCGTGTGGGCGACTTCGGGTTCATGATCGCGATGTTCCTGATCTTCGCCCATCTCGGAAGCCTCGACTACGGCGTCACGCTCACCAAGGCGTCGACGCTCTCGAACGGCACCGCGACCGCGATCGCGCTGTTGCTGTTCCTGGGCGCGGTGGGCAAGAGTGCGCAGCTGCCGCTGCACATCTGGCTCCCCGACGCCATGGAAGGCCCGACGCCGGTCTCCGCCATGCTCCACGCGGCCACGATGGTGACGGCCGGTGTGTACCTCGTCGTGCGCGCACACCCGTTCTTCCAGCACAGCGGTTCCGCGGGTGAGTGGGTCGGATGGGTCGGGGCGATCACCGCGCTGTTCGCGGCGACCGTCGCCATGGTGAACAACGACATCAAGCGTGTGCTCGCCTACTCGACGATCAGCCAGCTCGGCTACATGTTCCTCGCGGCAGGCGTGGGCGCCTACAGCGCGGCGATCTTCCACATGGTCACGCACGCCTTCTTCAAGGCGCTGCTGTTCCTCGGTGCCGGGTCGGTCATGCACGGCCTGCACGACGAGCAGGACATGCGTCGTATGGGGAACCTGCGCCGCTACATGCCGATCACGGCGCTGACCTTCATCTTCGGCTGGCTCGCGATCGCCGGCATCATCCCGTTCGCGGGCTTCTGGTCGAAGGACGAGATCCTCGCCTCGGCGTGGTTCGACCACTCCTACGGGCTGTGGGCGGTCGGCGCGGTCACCGCGGTGCTCACCGCCTTCTACATGACCCGACAGGTCTGGCTGGTGTTCTTCGGCAACGAGCGCTGGCACCCGCTGGGTGAGCAGATCCCCGGTACCCCCGACGTCGACACGGTTCCCGCGCAGCAGCCGGGCAGCGGCGACGAGCCGGTCAACGTGCTGGCGCACGCCGACGAGCCCGTCTCCGCGAAGGTCGCGGAAGTCCACGACCAGCCGCACGAGTCGCCGCCGATCATGACGATTCCCCTCGTCGTCCTGGCGATCTTCTCGCTCGTCGGCGGCGGCCTCGACCTGCCGTTCCGGAAGCTCGAGGTGCTCAATCACTGGCTCGACCCGGTGTTCGTCGGGGGTCACGCCCCCGAACCGACCTCGTTCACCGCCGGATTCGCACTCTCGACGGTGGCACTCGTGCTCGCGATCACGGGCATCCTCGTCGGCGTCGCGTTCTACAAGCGGGGGCTCCCGAGTTTCGACGCCGAACCACTGCGCGCTCGACTCGGCCCGTTGTATCCGGTGTTCGCGCACGCGTGGTACATCGACGAGGGAATCGCCGCCGCGGTCGGAGGTCCGGTGCGGCGCGCGGCCGAGTGGCTCGCGCACACCTTCGACGGTCGGATCATCGACGGTGCCGTGAACGGTCTCGGACTGCTCTTCCGTGACGGCGGGCAAGGTTTGCGACGGGTGCAGAGCGGTCTCGTGCGAACGTACGCGGTGTTCATCGCGCTCGGCGCGGCCGGGTTGCTGTTGTTCGTGATGTTGCGGGCGGCCTGATGGAAGGCTTCCCGATCCTCACCGCCATCATCCTCACGCCGTTCGTCGGCGCGCTCGTCACGATGGTGTTGCCGCGTCGCCGCCCCGAGTACGTGCGAGTCGTCGGCTTCGTCGCAACCGCGGCGACGTTGGGCTTCGCCGGCGCGTTGCTCTACAGCTTCCACACCCACTCCGGCGGCTACCAATTCGTCGAGAACACGTCGTGGATGGGCACACTGGGCGTCCGCTACCACCTCGGCGTCGACGGCATCAGCCTCTTCATGGTCGTTCTGACCGCGCTGCTGTTTCCGCTCGGGCTGCTCGGAGCGGGCGACATCGAGGAGCGTCTCAAGGCGTTCACCGTGTGGATGCTCGTGCTCGAGTCGGCACTGCTCGGCGTGTTCCTCGCCCTCGACCTCGTGCTGTTCTTCGTGTTCTTCGAGATCGTCCTCGTGCCGATGTACTTCATCATCGGCCAATGGGGGCACGGCCGACGCGTCTACGCGGCGACGAAGTTCTTCCTCTACACGATGACGGGCTCGGCCTTCCTCCTCGTCGGCCTGCTGTCGGTTGCGTTCCTCCACCAGGCGTCCACAGGGCGGCTCACCTTCGACCTCCCCACCCTCATGCAGTGGACGTCGGCGCCCGGCAACTTGTCCTCGGTGACGTCGAAGGCGTTGTTCCTCGCATTCTTCGCCGCCTTCGCGGTGAAGGTGCCGCTGTTCCCGCTGCACACGTGGCTCCCCGACGCGCACACCGAGGCGCCGACAGCCGGTTCCGTGATCCTGGCGGGCGTGCTCCTCAAGATGGGCACGTACGGCTTCCTGCGGTTCTCGCTGCAGCTCTTTCCGAGAGCCGCGGTATCACTTGCCCCGTTGTTGCTCGTGCTCGCGACGATCGGGATCGTCTACGGCGCGATCGTCGCCGCCATGCAGCCCGACCTGAAACGGATCATTGCGTACTCGTCCGTCGCGCACCTGGGCTTCGTGGTGCTCGGCATCTTCGCGTTGACCACACAGGGCATCGAGGGTGGCGTCTTCACGATGATCAGCCACGGCCTCACCACCGGCGCGCTGTTCCTGCTCGTCGGCATGCTCTCCGACCGCCGCCACACGCGCGAGGTGGCCGCATTCGGCGGGCTGTGGAAGTCGATCCCCGTGTTGTCGGGCCTCTTCCTCCTGGCGACGTTCGCCTCGATCGGCCTTCCGGGACTGTCGGGATTCGTCGGCGAGTTCCTCGCGCTGATCGGCACGTTCATCGTGCACCGGCCCTACGCGATCGTCTCGGCGGTCGGCGTGATCCTCGCCGCCGTGTATCTGCTGTGGGCCTTCCAACGGGTCTTCACAGGAGTACCCGACGGTGAGAACGCGACCCTTCGCGACATCAGCGTTCGTGAGCTCAGCACGGTCGTCCCGCTGCTCGCGCTCTCGCTGTTCCTCGGCATCTACCCGAAGCCCGTGATCGACCGGGTCCAGCCGTCGGTGCAAGCACTGATCTGTCACGTCGAACGAACCACCAACTACCGGCAACCCGCGGTCGCGGTCGGTGGTGGTGCGGTCGCCGCGAAACGGACCGACCCGTGCGCGGGAGTGTCGAAGTGATCGGCACGGTGACCCCCATCGTCACGCCGAAGATCGAGTGGCTCGCACTCGCGCCCGAGATCGCCCTCGGCGCCGCGGGCGTCCTCATCGTGCTCGCGAAGGCATTGATGCGCCGGAGGCCCGGCGTGTTCGGGCTCTCGATCGTCATCGCGTTCGTCGGGGTGATGACGTCGGGTGCGTTCATCGGCAAGCAATGGGTCGACGTCCGCCATGGTGGGCCGTTCACGACGATCAGAGGCATGGTCGCGCTCGACGGGTTCGGCGTGTTCCTCGGCATGGTGGTGCTCATCGCGACGGTGCTCGCGCTCCTGCTGTCGATCCGCTACCTCCAGCGCGAGGGCCTCGACGCGCCGGAATACCTCGCGTTGATGCTGTTGTCCGCGGCCGGCATGCTCGCGATGACGACCGCCGGCGACCTCGTCGTCGTCTTCGTCGCGCTCGAGATCCTCTCGATCCCGCTCTACGTGCTCGCGGGCTTCGATCGAAGGCGGCTCACCTCGCAAGAGGCCGGCATGAAGTACTTCGTGCTCGGCGCGTTCTCCTCCGCCGTGTTCCTCTACGGCATCGCGCTCGTCTACGGGGCCACTGGCACGACGTCGCTCACCGGCATCGCGCGGTTCCTGGCCGGCAACACGGTCGTGCACGAGGGGGTCCTCTACGCCGGTCTCGCGCTGCTACTCGTCGGCCTCGGCTTCAAGGTGGCGGCGTCGCCGTTCCACATGTGGACGCCCGACGTGTACCAGGGCGCACCCACTCCGGTCACCGCGTTCATGGCCTCGGCCACGAAGGCCGCCGGCTTCGCCGCGCTCCTTCGCGTGCTCGGCACGGCCTTCGGCCTCTACAAGGCCGACTGGCACCTCGCGATATTCGGGCTCGCGACGCTCTCGCTCGTGGTCGGCAGCGTCGCCGGTCTCGTGCAGCGAGACGTCAAGCGACTGCTCGCGTACTCGTCGATCGCGCACGCGGGCTACGTCCTCATGGGACTCGAAGCTGCGACCGCGCGTGGCTTCGCCGCCGCACTCCTCTATCTCTTCGTGTACGCGTTCATGGTCATCGGAGCGTTCGCGGTCGTGCTGCTCGTCGGCCGTCGCGGCGACGAGTCCCACGACCTGGACGACTACCGCGGTCTCGCCGGCCGGGCGCCGATGTTGGCCGGCGCGCTCACCTTCTTCCTGCTCGCGCAGGCCGGAATGCCGTTCACCGGCGGTTTCGTGGTGAAGTTGCAGGTGTTCGCGGCGACGATCCAGGCCGGGCAGTACGCGATGACGATCGTCGGGGTGCTCGCCTCGGTAGTCGCGGCCTTTTACTACCTGCGCGTGGTCGTGGCGATGTACATGAGTGAGCCGGACGGCGCGCCCACGCCCGTGCTCCGGATCGATCCGGCGACCGCCCTCGTGCTCGTCGCCGCCGTGGCCGTCACCTTGTTCATCGGCTTCCTCCCCGGGACGTTCCTTCACTTTGCGCGCGACGCCACCCTCATCTTCAGGGCGTGACGCGACCCCGGCGGGCGGTCCCGTCAGCGCGCCGCGAACACGGTGGCGGCGACCCGTGACGGGCCGGAACGGGTATCCGCGCCATTTCCCGGCGCAGAACAGGCCGGACATATACTCCGCGCGTCATCCCGCCGTCGGGTTGAGAGGCCCCGCCGCGTGACGAGCTACTACCACTCATACCTTGCTGTCGCGGTCTTCGTCGGCGCCGCGCTCCTGATGGTCGGCGCCATGCTCGGCGTCGGCCGACTTGTTCGGCCGGTACGGCCGCAGGCCGAGAAGTACGTCACCTACGAAGCCGGGTCCGATCCGGTCGGCGGGTGGGGACAGTCGAACGTCCGTTACTACGTCTACGCGCTGCTGTTCGTCATGTTCGACGTCGAGGCGGTGTTCATCTTCCCCTGGGCAGTGCACCTCGACGTGCTCGGTTGGTACGGCCTCGTGGAGATGGCGATCTTCATCATCGTGCTCACGCTGGGCCTCGTGTACGCCTGGCGCAAAGGGGTGCTCCGGTGGGCCTAGTCGAGAAGGGCGTGCTCGGGAAGAAGCCCCTGAAGCCCGTCACGTGGCTGCTCAACTACAGCCGGAAGTACTCGCTGTGGATGTTCCAGTGGGGCCTCGCCTGCTGCGCGATCGAGATGGCAGCCGCGCTCGCGAGCCCTCGCTACGACATGATGCGCCTCGGTGTCATCCCGTTCCCGGCGAGCCCGCGCCAGTCCGACCTCGTCGTCATCTCCGGCACGGTCACCGACAAGATGGCCCCGGCGATCAAGCGTCTCTACGAGCAGATGCCCGACCCGAAGTACGTGATCTCCATGGGCTCGTGCGCGAACTGCGGTGGGCCCTACTGGGACTCGTACTCGGTGACGAAGGGCGTCGACCAGATCATCCCGGTCGACGTCTATGTGCCCGGTTGCCCGCCGCGGCCGGAGGCGCTGCTCCAGGGCATCGTCCTGCTGCAGGAGCGCATCCAGAAAGAAGGCCTCGGGAACGACGACCTCGGGGCACGCTGGCGCGGGGAGCCGATCGTCGTTGAGTGACATCGGGAAAGAGGAGAGCGGAGCAGCCGAGGAGGAGCAGGCCGAACGCGCGCTCGCCGAGACGGACGAAGGCGCGGCCGCCGAGTTGGCGCGGGCCGATGCCGACGAGATCGGAGCGGCTCCGACCGACGACGTCGCCGACGAGGGGCCCCAGCTCGATCCGTCGGTACTGCCCTTGCTCGAGCGGCTCGAAGCCGAGCTCGGCGACGCCATCCTCGACCGGGCCGAGGCCTACGGCACGCTGGTCGTGCGCGTTCGTCCCGATGCCTGGCGCCGCAGCGCCGAGGTGGCGAAGTCGAAACTGTCGTGCGACTACCTCAGCTTCATCTCCGGGCTCGACTGGCAGCCGGCGCCACGTGAGGGTGGCGAAGCCGGGGGCGACACCTCCGCGCCGGTGCAACCCACGGAAACGACGTTCGGGCTCGCCGGTTCGGCCGGGCGTTTTCAGGTCTTCGCGCATGTGCAGTCGACCGCGCACCACTACGGCGTCACGTTCAAGGCCGACGTCGACGACGCCGACCCTCGCGCAGAGTCGTGGGTTCCCGTCTACGCCGGCGCCGACTGGCACGAGCGCGAGTGCTGGGAGATGTTCGGCGTCGTGTTCGACGGGCATCCGGCGCTCCGGCACCTCTATCTTCCGACCGAGTTCGAAGGGCACCCGCTCCGCAAGGACTTCCCCCTGCTCGCGCGGGAGGTGAAGCCCTGGCCCGGTCTCGTCGACGTCGAGCCGATGCCGGGTGAGGCCGGCGAAGGCGCGACCGCGGACGCGGAAGGCGGTGACGCATGAGCACGACCGAGACACCGCAGGTCCCGGGTTTCGAGATCGAGCCGCGCGATCTCCGGCACCTCGCGGACGCGCAGATCAACGTCGAGCTCGACACCGGCGACATGATCCTCAACCTCGGGCCGCAGCACCCGGCTACGCACGGCACGCTGCGGCTGGTCGTGCGCCTCGACGGCGAGCGCGTGATCGCGGCCGACCCCGTGATCGGCTATATGCACCGCGGCTACGAGAAGCTGACCGAGTTCCGCACCTACCCACAGATCACCACGCTGGTCAACCGCATCGACTGGCTCTCGAGCTTCGCCAACGAAGTGCCGTTCATCCACGCGGCCGAACTGCTCATGGGGATCGAGGCGCCGCCGCGCGCGGTGTGGATACGCACGATCCTCACCGAGCTCTCGCGCATCGCGACCTTCTACCTGTTCCTCGGCGAGATGGGCCTGCAGCTCGGCGCGTTGACGCCCGCGTTCTGGGGGTTCCGCGACCGCGAACACGTGCTCAATCTGATCGAGGCCGCGACCGGCGGTCGCTTCCATCCCAACTTCAATCGCATCGGCGGCTTGAAGGACGATCTTCCGTGGGGATGGGTGTCGGAGACCCGTACCGCGATGAAGGCGATCCTCGACGGCTGCGACGACTTCGAGGACATCCTCATCGGCAACGAAATCTTCGAAGCACGCACACGCGGCATCGGGATCATCCCGGGCGAGATCGGCGCGAACTACGGCGTCTCGGGCTCGAACCTGCGGGCGTCGGGCATCGACTGGGACCTGCGACGCGACGGGAAGCCCTATCTCGCGTACCCGGAGCTCGACTTCAAGGTCTGGACCCACCCCGACGGCGACTCGTTCAGCCGCTACTGGGTGCGGCTCCAGGAGACGCGTGAATCGGCGCGGATGGTGCTGCAACTGCTCGACGGGCTGCCGAGCGGGCCGATCATGGCGAAGGTGCCGCGGATCATCAAGGTGCCCGAGGGCGAGGCCTGGGTCGAGACGGAGAACCCACTCGGCCAGATGGGCTACTACGTGATCTCCAAGGGCGCCACGGGCCCGTTCCGGGTGAAGATCCGGTCGGCGTCGTTCAGCAACGTCTCGATCCTGCCCTGGCTGCTGCGCGGGGTCTACGTTCCCGACGTCATCACGATCCTCGCGTCGCTCTACTTCATCCTGGGCGACATCGACCGGTGATGCCCTGATGCTGCAACTCGCCGTGGATATCGGATGGGGCTGGACGCTGGCCTTCAAGACCGTGCTCGTGCTCGCGGTCGTGCCACTCGCCGCGCTCGTGCTCGGCTACACGTTCCTGCTCAAGATGATGAGCCACATGCAGAGCCGGTTGGGCCCGATGGACCCCGGCGGCTTCCACGGGTGGTTCCAGCTCGTCGGCGACGGGATCAAGTTCCTCCAGAAGGAAGACGTCATGCCGGCCGAGGCCGACCGGCGCGTGTTCGCGATCGCACCCGCGGTCGTCGTCATCTCGACGTTCCTCGTCTTCGTCGTGGTGCCGACCGGGCCGAAGCTCGTGGTCGAGAACCTCGACGTCGGCGTCTTCTACGCGCTCGCGGTGTCGAGCCTGTCGGTCATCGGCGTGCTGATGGCCGGCTGGGCCAGCGCCAACAAGTTCGCGTTGCTGGGCGCGCTGCGCGCCGCGGCGCAGCTCATCGCCTACGAGCTCCCGCTGCTGCTCGCCGTCGTCGGCGTCGTCGTGCAGGCGGGCACGATGAGCTTGCAGGGGATCGTGCACGCGCAGCAGGCCGGCAGCATCTTCGGCTGGCACGGCATCGGCTTTCCTTTCATCCTCACGCAGTTCGTCGGCTTCCTGCTGTTCCTGGTCGCGTCACAGGCCGAGCTCACGCAGACACCATTCGACATGCCCGTGGCGGAGAGTGAGCTCGTCGCGGGCTACATGGTCGAGTACACCGGCTTCCGTTTCCTCTTCTTCTTCATCGGCGAGTTCGGCACCGCGTTCGCGTTCGCCGCGCTCGCCGCGACCCTCTTCCTCGGCGGCTGGTCGTTGCCGTGGGTGCATGGTGCCGCGGCCGACCTGCTCGGGATCCCGGTCCTGTTCGCCAAATTGATGCTCGTCGCGTTCCTCATGTTCTGGGTCCGGTTCACCTACCCGCGCCTCCGTGAGGACCAGCTCCAATCGCTGGCGTGGAAGTTCCTGATCCCGATCGGTCTCGCCAACATCCTCGTCACGGGGATCTTCAAGGTGGCCTTCTGATGCCGAAGAAGAAGCTTCCCGGCCTCGTCGAGGGTCTCGGCGTCACGTTCCGCACCATGCTCAAGGGCGCGGTGACGGTGCAGTACCCGCACGAGCGTGAAGACCCCGCACCGCGCGCCCGCGGGGTCATCGCACTGAAAGAGGAGAACTGCACGGTCTGCATGCTGTGCGCCCGCAGCTGCCCCGACTGGTGCATCTACATCGAGGGCCACAAGGAGAAGCGCCCGCCGCGCCGTGAGGGCGGTCGCGAGCGCACCGTCAGCATCCTCGACCGGTTCGACATCGACTACGCGCTATGCATGTACTGCGGGATCTGCGTCGAGGTGTGTCCGTTCGACGCCTTGTTCTGGAGCCCGGAGTACGAGTACTCCGAGATGAGCATCGCCAAGCTTCTCCACGACAAGGACAAGCTCGGCGAATGGATGGAGAGCGTGCCCGAGCCGGAACCGCTCGAGATCGGAGCGGAGGTCAAAGGCAAGAAATGACGCGCTCGGCCGGCGGGGGGACGCACGAGTGGTAGCGGAGAACGTCGCGTTCTGGATCATCGCGGCAGCGATGGCGGGAGCCGCGATCGGTGTCGTACGCACCCAGAACGTCGTGCACGCGGCGCTGTTCCTGGTCGTCGTGCTCGCCGGCGCGGCCGCGCAGTACATCCTGCTCGCGGCGGAGTTCGTCGCGTGGGTGCAGGTGCTGGTCTACATCGGCGCGATCGTCATCTTGTTCCTCTTCGGCATCATGCTCACCCGCGCGCCGATGCGAGGCGATACCGAGCTCGACAACGACCAACGCTGGATCGCCGCGGTCACGGCGCTGTTCGTCCTCGGTGTGCTGGTGTTCCTGCTCGTCGACGCGTTCGGCGACCGGGCGATCAAGGTCGACGACTCGCTTCGTGCCGTCGGGCTCTCGCAGCACGTCGCCGACTCGATCTTCCGCACGTACGTCATGCCGTTCGAGATCGTGTCCATGCTCCTCCTCGCCGCGCTCGTCGGCGCCGTCGCGATCGCGCGGAGGGACTGAGATGCAGATCAACCAATTCCTGATCCTGAGCGCGTTCCTGTTCTGCACCGGCATCTACGGCGTCCTCGCCCGGCGCAACGGCGTGCTGGTGCTCATGAGCGTCGAGCTGATGCTGAACGCGGTCAACATCAACCTCGTCGCCTTCGCGGCGTTCAACCACAGTGTGAGCGGCCAGGTGTTCGCGTTGTTCGTCATCACGATCGCGGCGGCCGAGGTCGGCGTCGGCCTCGCGATCGTCCTGCTGATCTACCGCAACCTTCGGAGTCCCGACCTCGACCACGTCGACCAGCTGAAGGGCTGACCTTCCCGTGCTCGACTACGCCTGGATCATCGCGTTCATCCCCGCGGTCTCGTTCGTGGCCATCCTGCTGTTGGGGAGGAAGTTCCCGCGCCACGGCTCCGAGATCGGCATCGCCGCGGTCGGCGCGTCGTTCGTGCTCGCGTGCGTCGCGGTCGTGCAGTGGATCAACCGGGTGGAGAACGCGACCGGAGCGTCGGCCTTCAAGGCACTGGGCAAGGGATTCGTCGCCAAGGCCGGCGAGCACGAGGCGGTGGTCAAGCCCGTGGTCCACTCCGTCACGTGGTGGCAGAGCGGCGGGCTCAAATTCGGGGCCGGCACGCAGATCGACGGGCTGGCCGTCGTGCTGCTCTTCGTGGTCACGCTCGTGTCTTTGCTCGTGCACGTCTACTCGACCGCGTACATGCACGGCGACCGGCGCTACACGTACTTCTACGCCGCGCTGAGCCTCTTCACGGCGTCGATGCTGCTGCTCGTGATCGCCGACAACACCCTGCAGCTGCTGGTGGGCTGGGAGCTCGTCGGCCTGTGCTCGTTCATGCTGATCGGACACTGGTGGGAGGAAGGGGCCAACTCCAATGCGGCCCTGAAGGCCTTCTTCACCACCCGAACCGGCGACGTCGGCCTCATGATCGGCGTCATCGTCACGTTCTTCGCCGCGGGCCAAACCTTCAACATCGTGTCGATCAACGAGGCCGCGCTCGCAGGGAAGGGTGGCCACGCGCTGTGGCTCGGCGGCGCGGTCTGCCTGCTCGTCGGGATCATCGGCAAGAGCGGCCAGTTCCCCCTGCACACATGGCTTCCCGACGCCATGGCCGGCCCCACGCCCGTGTCGGCGCTCATCCACGCGGCCACGATGGTGGTCGCCGGCGTGTACCTGGGCGCGCGCGTCTATGGCGTGTTCTGGCAGGGCTTCTCGATCGACGCCGGCGGCGTGAACGCGATGGCGTTGATCGGCGGGGTCACGATCATCATCGGTGCGTTGCTCGCGTTCGTACAGGACGACATCAAGAAGGTGCTCGCCTACTCCACGATCAGCCAGCTGGGCTACATGGTCATGGGCCTCGGTGTGGGTGCGTGGACCGCGGCGGTGTTCCACCTCTTCACCCACGCGTTCTTCAAGGCCCTCCTCTTCCTCGGCGCAGGATCGATCTCCCACTCGGGATCGCACCACAGCTTCGACATGAAGCGCGACATGGGGGGCCTGCGCAAGTACATGCCGATCACGTTCACCACGTTCATGATCGGCAGCGCCGCGCTCGCCGGCCTGCCTCCGTTCGCGGGCTTCTTTTCGAAGGACGAGATCATCGCGACCGCGGGGCACTTCGGCTACGACGCGTTCCTCTACATCGGCCTCGCGGGTGCGTTCCTCACCGCGGCGTACATGACGCGCGCGATCTACTACACGTTCTTCGGCGAGTTCCGGGGCCACGGCCAGCCGCACGAGTCACCGCCCGCAATCACCGGCCCGCTCGTGGTCCTGGCCGCGTTCTCGGTGTTTGCGGGCTGGCTGAACGCGACCGTCGTCCACGTCGAGAAGTTCCAGCAGTGGTTCGAGCCGCGGTTCGCGTTCCCGACCCAGGTGATCCACCCGTCGTTCCGCTTCGGTGAGGGCGCGATCGCGGTGATCGTCGCGCTGGCCGGCGTCGGCGTCGCGTACGCGTACTACTGGCGGGGGGTCGGCCACGGAGTCACCGAACGCAACCCGCTGGCCCGTCTCGGGTATCGGTTCCTGCTGAACAAGTACTACCTCGACGACCTCTACGAGCGGGTCATCGTCGCCGGCATCAAGGGGCCGATCGCCCGGGCCGCGTACTGGACCAACCAGAACCTGATCGACGCCGTCATCAACGGCGTCGGCAAGGGCACGCGAGCGGTAGGGCAGTTCACGTACGACGTGATCGATCAGCGTGTCGTCGACGGTGCGGTCAACGGCATTGCCGAGGCAAGTGGCGAGACCGGTGGTTTGCTCCGCTACATGCAGTCGGGTCGTGTGCAGTGGTACGCCGCGATCCTGTTCTTCGCGGTGGCCGTGCTGAGCCTCGCGCTGATCGTCTTCAGCTGATGGAAGGATCGAGGGGATGAACTGGTTCGACTCCGGCTGGGGCCTCACCATGGCGGTGTTCCTCCCGGGCGTCGGGATGCTCGCCGTGCTTGCCGCGCCGAAGGCCGACGAGACGCTCCAGAAGGCGATCGCGCTCGTGACCACGCTGGCGACGTTCGGCGTCACGATCGCGTTGGCGGCGACCTTCAACTACGACAAGAAGGGGCTCCAACTCGGTACCGACAAAGCATGGATCGACGTCATCAACAGCCGGTACCACATCGGCCTCGACGGCATCTCGCTCCCGTTGCTGCTCCTGTCGGCGTTCATCACGGTGCTGTGCGTCATCTACTCGTGGGACCACTTCCCTGAGCCGCACAATCCGAAGGCGTTCCTTGCGCTGATCCTCCTGCTCGAGATCGGCATGAACGGCACCTTCGTCGCCCAGGACCTCATCCTCTTCTTCGTGTTCTTCGAGATCGTCCTGCTGCCGATGTTCTTCATGATCGGCGTGTGGGGCGGCCCGAACCGTGAATACGCGTCGATCAAGTTCTTCCTGTTCACCCTGTTCGGCTCCGCGTTGATGCTGTTGAGCTTCCTTGCGCTCTACTTCATCGGACCGAACACGTTCGACATTCCGAAGCTCGCGGCGTTGCACGGCGCCGGCATCGTCCACAGCACCCAGAACCTGATCTTCGCCGGGATGTTCCTCGGTTTCGCGATCAAGGTTCCGATGTTCCCGTTCCACACGTGGCTGCCCGACGCCCACACGGAGGCGCCCACGGTGGGCTCGGTGCTCCTGGCCGCGATCCTGCTGAAGCTCGGTACCTACGGCTTCATCCGGATCGCGCTCCCCATCCTTCCCGAAGCGGCACGCGACTGGGCGCCGTGGATCGGCCTCCTGGCCGTCATCGGCATCATCTACGGCGCACTGGGTTGTCTCGCCCAACGCGACATGAAACGGCTGATCGCGTTCTCGTCAGTCGCGCACATGGGTTTCGTCATGTTGGGCATCGCGACCCTGACGACGTTCGGCATCAACGCGGCGATCTTCGGCATGGTCGCCCACGGGCTGATCACCGGCATGCTCTTCTTCGTCGCCGGGTCGGTGCAGGAGCGCTTCGAGACCCGACAGCTCGACCGGCTGGGCGGCCTGCTCACCCAGGCCCCGAAACTGGGGTGGATCCTCGGGTTCTGCGCGATGGCCTCGCTCGGTCTCCCGGGCCTGGCCGGGTTCTGGGGTGAGTTCCCCGCGATCCTCTCGGCGTACAACCCGGCGAGCGGCATCGCAGGGAGCGAGTTCGTCGTGTTCCGCACCTACATGGTCATCGCGGCGGTGGGCACGGTGCTCGCCGCGGGGTACCTGCTGTGGATGCTGCAGCGGGTCGCGTTCGGCACCGTCAAGCCGGAGTGGGAGCACGTCCACATCCACGACGTCCACGTTCCCGAGTGGATCGCGTGGACGCCGATGCTGCTGCTCATCGTGGCCCTGGGCGTCTATCCGAACATCATCTTCCGGGTCACTGACGGTACGGTCACCCGGCTCTTCGGAGGCTGAGGGCGGTGAACCCCCACATCGACTACCACGCGCTCGCGCCGGAGATCGTCCTCTCCGCGACGATCGTCGTGGTGCTGGTCGCGGACCTCTTGTTCCCCGACCGTGACCGTTGGCAGACGTCGCGCATCGCGACGATCGGCGTGCTGGGTGCGCTGATCCCGGTGCTGACGCTGGCCGCCGACGGCACCGACCGCTCGATGTTCGGGGGCGCCTACGTCGTCGACAACTACGCGCTCGTCTTCAAGGGCTTGTTCCTCGTCGCGACGTACGTCACCATCCTGTTGTCGTCGGACTACATCGCCGAGGGTGACTACTACCAGGGCGAGTTCTGGTTCCTGCTGCTGACGTCGGTGCTCGGCATGGTCGCGATGGCGTCGGCGCGTGACCTCATCTCGATCTTCGTCGCGCTCGAGACGATCTCGGTCCCTACGTTCGTCCTCGCCGGGTGGCGCAAGCACGACACCCGCTCCAACGAGGCGTCGATCAAGTACTACCTCATCGGCGTGCTGTCGTCCGCGGTGATGCTCTACGGGATGTCACTCATCTACGGCGTCACCAACTCGACGTTGCTCACCGACATCAGCTCGAAGGCCGGAAACCTCACCGGTTCCATGGACAACTTGTTCATCGTCGCGGTGTTCCTCACCCTCGCCGGCTTCGCGTTCAAGGTCAGCGCGGTCCCGTTCCACTTCTGGGCACCCGACACGTACGAAGGCGCACCGACACCGGTCACCGCGTTCCTGTCGGTCGCCTCGAAGGCCGGCGGGTTCGTCGCGCTGCTGACGATCGTCTACGTCGGCTTCTACCCTTCCGGCCACTCGTGGCAGCCCGTCCTGTGGGGTCTCGCGGCCGCATCGATGACGATCGGCAACCTCACGGCGTTGCGCCAGACGAACATCATCCGGATGCTGGCGTACTCGTCGATCGCTCAGGGTGGCTTCATCCTCGTGCCGTTCGCCGTGGCCGGCGACAGCGGTCCGGCCGCGAAGTCCGCGCTCGAGGCGGTCGTCATCTACCTCCTCATCTACGCGGCGATGAACCTGGGCGCGTTCGCGGTCGTGATCGCGGTGGCGCGGCGCACCCGCAGCGCGGAGATCCGCACGTTCGCGGGCCTGGGTCAATGGTCGCCGGCGCTCGCGGTGCTCTTGTCGTTCTTCCTCTTCTCCCTCGCCGGCATCCCTCCCCTCGCGGGCTGGTTCGCCAAGTTCGTGATGTTCCGGGCAGTCCTGGACGCGCACACGAGCGCGGCCGCGGTCATCGGTGTGATCGCAGCCGTCAACTCGGTCATCGCGCTCTTCTACTACGCCGGTGTCGCCAGGCAGATGTGGTTCCGCGAGCCCGCGATCGAGGATCGTCGACCGTTGCGCGTGCCGCCGGCCCTCAACGCCGCCATTGCCGTCTGCGCGGCGACGGTCCTCGTCATCGGCGTCTACCCGCAGCCGTTCGCCAAGCTGGGCGAGCTCGCGCGCATCGCGCGCTTCTAGCAACGCGCCGGCCTCGTGCCGATGAGCCTGCGCGATCGCCTGGTCGAGCGGATCCACCGACAGGGCCCCATCCCGTTCGACGCCTTCGTCGACGCCGCGCTCTACGACCCGGCCGACGGCTTCTTCGCGCGCGGGCGCGGTTCAGGCCGGGCCGGGCGCGACTTCGTCACGAGCCCCGAGGTGGGCCCGCTCTTCGGTGCGCTCGTCGCGCGAGCGATCGACGACGCCTGGGACGCGTTGGATGGGCCCGATCCGTATCTCGTCGTCGAAGCGGGCGCGGGCAACGGCCGTCTCGCCCGCGAGATCCTGCGGGCTCAGCCGCGTTGCGCCCGCGCGCTCCGGCTCGTACTTGTCGAGCGCTCGCGCGTGTTGCGCGATGAGCAGCGCGACCGTCTTCCCGTGGAGCCGGTGGAGGACGCGCTCGGCCCCGCGCTTCCCGGCGTTGCGGGCGACGCGCCCGTCCCGGTCCCCCGGATCGGGCCGATCGTCACCGCGCTCGACGAGCTTCCCGCGATCGTCACCGACGGCGTCGTCGTCGCCAACGAGTTGCTCGACAACCTGCCGTTGCGGCTCGTGGAGCGGACGCCGGACGGATGGGCCGAGATCCGCGTGGGTGTCGACCGTGCGGATGCGCTCGTCGAGGTCGCGGTTCCCGCATCGCGCGAGCTCGCGGTGGAGGCCGACGAGCTTGCCGGAGAGCTCCGCTTCGAGCCGGGGACTCGCATCCCGCTGCCAACCGGCGCGGCCCAATGGCTGGCCGACTCATCACGCCTGCTGCGCCGCGGGTTCCTTGTCGTCGTCGACTACGCCGACGAGCTCGCGTCGATCGCGTCGCGCGAGCCGTCGGACTGGTTGCGGACCTACCGCTCGCATGCTCGCGGCATCGGCGCGCTCGACGTTCCCGGCGGGCAGGACATCACCTACGACGTGCCGGTCGAGTACCTCCGCCTGGCGGCGAAGCGGGTCGGCCTCCGCCTCGTCTCCGAGACGACCCAGGCCGAATGGCTGGGGCGTCTCGGCATCCACGAGCTCGTCGCAGACGCGCGTCGGGAGTGGAGCGAACGCGCCCATGTCGGCGACCTCCACGCGGTGGCTGCACGCAGCCGGGTCGGCGAGGCGGAGGCGCTGACCGACCCGGCCGGGTTGGGCGCGCACCGTGTGTTCGTGTTCGCGAAGGGTCTACGGCTCCGGGCGTCGCTGCCGGCTCCCGCTCCAGAGCACGGCGGGTAGCCTCGTCGAGCACGACATCGCGGCTCAGGGGGAGATCGAATGTCCGACGCGACGATTGAGGCACTGCTCGCGGAAGGCCGCACGTTCCCTCCGCCGGAACATTTCAAGAAGCAGGCGCTCATCGTCGGCAGCGAGATCTACGAGGAGGCGGATCGCGACGCCGAGGGCTTCTGGGCCCGGCAGGCCGCCGATCTCCTCGACTGGTCCGAAGACTGGCACACGATCCTCGAATGGGACCTGCCCTTCGCGAAGTGGTTCGTGGGCGGGAAGCTCAACGTTGCGCACAACTGTCTCGACCGTCATGTCGCCGCCGGCCGCGGCGATCGCGTGGCGTATCTGTGGGAGGGCGAGCCGGGAGACACCCGCACGATCACGTACGCGGAGTTGCTCGACGAGGTGTGCCGCGCCGCGAACGCGTTGGTGTCGCTCGGTGTGCGCAAGGGGGACCGCGTCAACATCTACATGGGCATGGTTCCCGAACTTCCCGTCGCGATGCTCGCCTGCGCGCGTATCGGTGCCGCGCACTCGGTCGTCTTCGGCGGGTTCTCCTCCGACGCGCTGCGCGATCGCATCAACGACGCCGAAGCGAAGCTCCTCATCACGGCGGACGGCGCGTGGCGGCGGGGTCAGGTCGTCCCGCTGAAGCAGAGCGCCGACGAGGCGATGGCGCAGTCACCGTCGATCGAGCACTGCCTCGTGCTGCGGCGCACCGGCCAGGACGTGCCCATGGAGAGGGGCCGCGACGTGTGGTGGCACGACGTCGTGCCGCAACAGCCCACCGAGGCGCCCGCGGAGCCGATGGACTCCGAGCAGCTGCTCTACCTGCTCTACACGAGCGGCACGACGGCCAAGCCCAAGGGGATCATGCACACCACGGGCGGCTACCTCACGCAGGTCGCGTTCACGCACAAGTACGTCTTCGACCTGCATCCCGAGACCGATGTCTACTGGTGCGCGGCCGACGTCGGCTGGGTCACGGGTCACTCCTACATCGTGTACGGCCCCCTGGCCAACGGCGCGACGAGCGTGATGTACGAAGGCACGCCCGACTTCCCCGACAAGGATCGTTTCTGGTCGATCGTCGAGAAGTACAAGGTCTCGATCCTCTACACCGCGCCCACCGCGATCCGCACGTTCATGAAGTGGGGTCCCGACTATCCGCGCAAGCACGACCTGTCGTCCCTGCGCCTGCTCGGCACCGTGGGCGAGCCGATCAACCCCGAGGCGTGGGTCTGGTACTGGGAGCACATCGGCGGTGAGCGCTGCCCCGTCGTCGACACGTGGTGGCAGACCGAGACCGGCGCCATCATGATCAGCCCGCTGCCCGGCGCGACCACGCTCAAACCCGGAAGCGCGACGTTCCCTCTGCCGGGCATCGGCGCCGACATCGTCGACGACGTCGGCAACAGCGTCCCCATCCCGGGGGGCGGCAACCTCGTGTTGACCCGTCCGTGGCCGTCGATGTTGCGCGGGATCTGGGGTGATCCGGAGCGCTACCGCGACACCTACTGGGGACGGTTCGACGGCAAGTACTTCGCGGGCGACGGCGCGAAGCGCGACGACGAGGGCTACTTCTGGCTCCTGGGCCGCATCGACGACGTGATGAACATCAGTGGCCACCGCATCTCGACCACCGAGGTCGAATCCGCGCTCGTCGACCATTCGGCGGTCGCCGAAGCGGCGGTGGTCGGCCGCGCCGACGCGACCACCGGGCAGGCGATCGGCGCGTTCGTCATCCTGCGCGCGGGATTCGAGCCCGACGACGGCCTCGCCGGCGAGCTGCGCGACCACGTGTCCAAGGTGATCGGCCCGATCGCGCGTCCGAAGACGATCCTGTTCACCGAGGAGCTGCCGAAGACCCGCTCCGGCAAGATCATGCGGCGGCTGTTGCGCAACGTCGCCGAGGACGAGGTCCTCGGCGACACGACGACCCTCGCCGACCCGTCGGTCGTCGACGGGATCAAGGCCCGGTACCTCGCGCAGCAACCGGCCGAGGAGTAGGTGGAACAGTCGTCCAAGTTCTTCCCGCCCGAGCACTGGACGTGGCACGAGGGACCGGTCGCTCCCGGTCCGGCCGTGATCGTCGACCTCGACGGGGTCCTGTCCGACGCGGCCGCGCGCCAGCACTACCTCGAGGCGCCCCGGCGTGACTGGCGGTCGTTCTTCGACGCCTGCGGCGAGGATCCCGTCATCGAGGAGGTGAAGGTCCTCCTCGATCTCCTCGACCGCGACATTCGTGTCGTGTTGCTCACTGCCCGCCCCCAGCGTGTGCATCACCTCACCGAGGCGTGGCTGCACCGCTACCGGATCCGATGGGACCTGCTGCTGATGCGGCCGTGGGGCGACTACGACCTCGCCCGCGAGTTCAAGCAGGCGTCGGTGCGCGATCTCAGGGCGTACGGCTTCGACCTTCGCCTGGCCATCGAGGACGATCGGCGCAACGTGGAGATGTTCCGCCACGAGCGCGTTCCGGGCCTCTACATCCATTCGGGCTATTACGACTAGTTCTCGGAGCGGACCCGGGCCGGGTGAGGCTTCAGGAAATCCTCATGTGACGCGGGAACGGTTCGCCAGGTCCTACCGTTGGTAGGGGGTAGGTGATGCAGCCATGACGAATACCTTCAAGACCTTCGTGCTCCTCGCCCTGCTCGGCGGGATCATCCTCGGCATCGGATCGCTGTTCGGGCAGAGCGGCCTCGTGATCGCGCTGGTGATCGCGCTGCTGCTCGTGGGCGGGTCGTACTGGTTCAGCGACAAGATGGCGGTCGCGGCGGCCGGCGCGAAGCCGGTGAGCGAACAAGAGGCGCCCCGCCTCTACGCCATCGTCCGTGAGCTTGCGGCACGCGACAACGTACCGATGCCGCGCATCTACCTCTCGCCGGCGGCCCAGCCGAACGCCTTTGCCACGGGCCGCAACCCACAGCACGCGGTGGTCGCGGTCACCGCAGGCCTGATGCAGGCCCTCAACGACGACGAGATCCGTGGGGTCCTCGCCCACGAGATGAGCCACGTGAAGAACCGCGACATCCTCATCGGGTCGGTCGCGGCCGGTCTCGCGATGATGATCACGTTCGCGGCCCGGATGGCGATGTGGGGAGCGATCTTCACCGGTGGGTCCCGCGACAACGAGGGCGGCAACATCTTCGGGATCCTCGCGATGGCGATCCTCGCCCCGATCGCGGCGGTCCTCCTCCAGATGGCGCTCTCCCGGTCACGCGAGTACCAGGCCGATGCGTCGGGTGCGCACCTGATCGGCACGGGCGAGCCGCTGGCCCGAGCGCTCGAGAAGATCGAGGCCTACGCCAAGCAGATCCCCATGGACGTCAACCCTGCGCAGGCGACGGCGTACATCATCAACCCCCTCACCGGGCGCAAGGTGAGCTTCGCCAACCTGTTCAGTACGCACCCGCCCACGGCCGATCGGATCGCCCGGTTGCGCTCGGGCCGCTACTGATTCCAGATCTCCGGATCCCCCCTCCGGAACCCGCACACGGCCGGTCCGCTACGGGCCGGCCGTGTCGCGCGGGCGTCTCGTCTCAGTCGCGGAAGTTCGTGAACTGGAGCGGAATGCCGAAGTCGTGCTCACGCATCGCCTGGATCGCGGCCTGCAGGTCGTCACGCTTCTTCCCGCTCACCCGCAGCTGATCGCCCTGCACCTGGTGCTGTACGCCCTTGAGGCCGAGGCCCTTCAGGAACTTGCCGATCTCGCGGGCTTTCTCGTCGTTGATCCCGACCGTCAGCGTGGCGCGCTGGCGTACCGTGCCCTTGGCCGCTTCCTCCACCTTTCCGTACGACAGCACTTTGAGCGACACCTTCCGCCGCACGAGCTTTTCCTCGAGCACCTGCGTGAGGGCCTTGAGACGCTGCTCGGTGTCGGTGTGGAGGTCGATCTCCTTGTCGGACAGATCGATGGAGCTGTCGGTTCCCTTGAAATCGAAGCGGGTGTTGATCTCCCGGCTCGCCTGATCGACCGCGTTGCGGATCTCCTGCTGGTCGACCTCGGAGACGACGTCGAAGGTCGGCATGGCGCACCTCGTGGGGATGTGAGGGCCGGCGAGCAGTGTGCCCGTCGACAGAGCGGACGGCTAGATTACGAGGCTCCCGGGTCGGTACCCGAGTGGCCAAAGGGGGCGGTCTGTAAAACCGCTGCGCAAGCTACGATGGTTCGAATCCATCCCGGCCCACGCTACGACCCGGCCCGCCCAGACGGCGGGCCGTTTCGCGTATGACGGCACTCGGGTCACAGCATGCGTTGCATCTCGACGACGTCGAGCCATCGTCCGAACTTGCGGCCGACCTCGCGCTCCACGCCGACCATCTCGAAACCGCAGCGCGCGTGCAGCCGGATCGACGCGCCGTTCGCGCCGACGATCCGGGCGATGAGGCAGTGGAAGCCGTGCACCGTCCCGAGCCGGACGAGCTCTTCCACGATGATGCGTCCGACGCCGCGACCGCGCCGGTCACGACGCACATAGACCGAGCTCTCCACCGACGTGGCGTACGCAGGCCGGGGTCGGTAGGGCGACAGGGACCCGAATCCGACGACCTGGCCCTCCGAATCCACCGCGACCACGGCGGGGTGGGCACCGGAGTGCTCGTCGATCCACTCCACCTGCTCGTCGACGGAGCGGGGCACGAGATCGAACACGTTGGTCGATTCGGCGACCTCGCGGTTGTAGATCGCGGCGATGGCGGCGGCATCGCCCCTGCGGGCGAGCCGCACGGTGAGGGCGACGCCGGCAAGGTCGCCGGTCGGCGTGCCCTCGGACATGCCCGCCGACGCTACTTCGCCAGGTCGATTCCGCTGCGGCGTCCCGCTCGTCGGGCCCGTCCGACGAGGGCTGTCGACTGCATTGCTATCCTGGGTCGTTCCGCCCCCTTAGCTCAGTCGGCAGAGCACTTCCATGGTAAGGAAGGGGTCTACGGTTCGAGTCCGTAAGGGGGCTCTGGTGCGTCCGCCACCGGCGAGCGCATCCGTGGCGGTGTAGCTCAGTTGGCAGAGCACGCGGCTCATAATCGCGGCGTCGCGGGTTCGAGTCCCGCCACCGCTACCAGGTATCCGGATCACCACCAGGACAACACCACGAGGTCAGGAAGCAATGGCCAAGCAGAAGTTCGAGCGTACGAAGCCGCATTTGAATATTGGGACGATTGGTCATATTGACCATGGGAAGACGACGTTGACGGCGGCGATTACGAAGGTGTTGCACGATCGGAATCCGGATA
>JAMXLJ010000051.1 GCA_024281095.1 Acidimicrobiia bacterium
CTGTGGTTCTCATGCTGGCACTCAGTGCGTGTGAGACCACGCATCACAGGACCATCGTCGACCACACCACCTCTCCGCAGCGTGGTTCTCAGATTTACAGCGACGGCTGGGGCATCTCGTTTACGTATCCAGGGACTTGGAAACGCCAGGAGATCGGCAAGGTAGCCGGGGTCGGCGGGAAGGCGTACACGGCGGTGTGTCTCAGCACACCGGACATCGACAACTGCTTCGACTCGATACGGCTCGGCCGCAACGATGTGGTCCTGATATTGCACCAAGGCGAGTACGTCACGTGCGCCACCTGCCCGAACGCCGACTCGGCACCGGTGCCCCCTGCGTGTCGTGCCGTTGGTGCGCAGCGGGGGAAAGAAGTCCTCTACCGCAGCAGCGTTCCCAACACAGCAGTGATTCTCGTTCGCCTGATGCGAGTGTGTTGGAACGGCCCGAACGTCGACGCGATTGGGCGGCAAGTTCAGGCGATGTTCGCGTCCGTCAAGCTGACCAGTCCCCAAGAACCGTCACACGGTGAGAGGGGCTGACGCCCGGTCGCGGTACTGAGCGAAGCTCAGCGCGTCGAGATGATGGCCCCGAGCACCCACCGACGGCAGCAACGTGAATGTCAGGCCGTCCCCGACGGAAGGTCTTGAGCGTGGGTTGAGTGCGCGTCGCGGAGTGTTTCGCCTTGCACCCGCCGAGTGCCAGGGCGAGCGCCAAAGCCACTGCGAGCACGTACCGAGCACGCACGACGCGCTTTCCTCTCGTCAGAAGAGTAGACGTGCGCCCGTCGGAGTGGGGTCCCTGCTCACCGTCGCGGACTACTGGGACGGAGCGAACCTCTGAGCGGTCGGTGGTACGGCGACGGCGCCGGCACCAACGGCGGGCACAGGCGCGGGCGTGATGGGTCCTTGCGAGACGATGAGAGTCACGGTGCTGCCCTTCACGACTTGTGAGCCCGCCATCGGAGCCTGTTCGTAGACGGTGTCGCGCGGCGCAGTGGACGTCTCATGACCCACAATCGCAGCGCGCACCCCGAGACTGGCGAGTCTCGCCTGCGCGAGAGCGACGGTCATTCCGCTCACGTCTGGAAGCACGACGACGGACGGGAGCACCGGCCGCAGGCCACCGCGCTGGTGATTGTGCGCGCCGGTGCAAGCAGCGAGCGCCAGGGCTACCACCAACGCGCCGGACCGGTAGCGACTTCGCACTCGGCCCTCCTCTCCGGAGACTAGGACGTGGTCCGCCCCGTGCGGGTTCCGGCTGAGCTTCGTTGGCTACCTCGTGGTGGTCGTGCTCGCTGATGGACTGGCTGAGCTTGACCGAACGGAGCATTGCCTCCACCCGCTTCGTACTGCGCGCGACGCGGGGAGCGCGGATGCAAGCGTGGAGGAGGTACAGGTGCGTGTCCGCGTCGATAATGGCGTCAATACTCCTGCTCGCCCGAGACAGGAACGTGTTGTCGATCCCGTAGAACGGTCCGCGAGCGGATGGCTTTTCGTGCGGCGTCGCTGGTTGACACGCCAAGGTGGGGTGGCGATGCTTGTCGCGGCTGGGTGGGACGCCCCGGGGAGGCCGGGTGGCTACGCACGTCCGTGGTGTTGTGCTGGCGGTCATGGTGGGCATTGCGGCGACTGCGTGCGGTCCGACGGATTGGCCGATGTTGGGGTTCGGGCCGGGTCACGCGGGGCTGAGTCCAGACACAACGGTGAACACGTCGAACGTTTCGACGTTGACGGTCAAATGGACGGCGCAGCCGCCGACGCCCTGGGCCCCGAAGCAGTACCCGAATCTGTTCTCGTCGGCTGCGGTGGCGGGCGGGACATTGTTCGTCGGCTCCTATGACGGGAACCTCTACGCCTACGACGGCGCCGGAAACACCAACTGTTCGGGGACTCGCAAGCTGTGTGCGCCGATGTGGAGGGCCACGTCGGGCCCTTCGGACGGCCTCAAGACGCCAGTTGTCGTGAACGGCGTGGTCTATGTGGCTGGGGGGAACGGGCTCGCCGCGTTCGATGCAGCGGGAAGCACCAACTGCGGTGGAACGCCCAAGACCTGCGCGCCACTGTGGACCAGCGGCCCATTGGGGCTCTATGTGTACAGCTCGCCTGTGGTCGCAGGCGGCGTCGTGTACGTCACCTCGGACAACAACAGCGGCTCGCCCGGTACGGTCTACGCGTTCGACGCGGCCGGCAACACCGGCTGTGCGGGTTCGCCAAAGACGTGCGCTGCATTGTGGACCGCCTCGCTCGGCGGTCACCCCTACGGGTCGACGGCAGTCGGCAACGGAACCGTGTACGTCACCGCGGACGATAACCAGCTGTACGCGTTCAACGCGGCCGGTAACACGGGATGTTCAGGAACCCCGAAGACGTGCACAGCACTGTGGACTGCGCCGACCGGTGATGCCGCCGATGGGACACCGGCAGTTGTGGACGGTGTCGTCTACGTCAGCTCGGGTGCCAACTCGCCCTCGGGCACGTTGTATGCGTTCGACGCGTCAGGCGCGTCGAACTGTTCCGGGTCTCCCAAGACCTGCAACCCGCTCTGGTCGGCCGCCGTCGATGGAGGGGGCAGGTCACCCGCCGTTGCCAACGGGGTCGTGTACCTCAGCACCGATGCGCCCAAGCTGTACGCGTTCGACGCGACCGGCACAACCAACTGCACCGGGACACCGAAGACGTGCAGCCCTTTGTGGACCGGTGGGCCGGTCTGGGGCCTCAACGGTGCGGTCGTCGCCAATGGGCTCGTCTACACCGGGACCGCCACCGGCCTGTCAGTTTTCGACGCCACCGGGAACATGAACTGCTCCGGGACACCGAAGACCTGTAGCCCGTTACGCACCGTCAACACCGACATGAGTAACACGCCCACCACCGGGTTGGCCCTGGCAAACGGGATGGTGTACTTCAGCGTCGGCTACCTCGGCGCATACGACTATCAGATGTACGCCGTCGGCCTGCCCTGACCCCTTGGGGACGGCGGCGACAACTCGCGGGCGGCACAAACGAGTATCGGCGCCTCCGGGCGGAGCGATTCGATGAAACGGGCGCACTCAGATTTCCGGCCCTGAGAACGGGCTACAGCGCCTCGTTTCGTGAGTGAGTCTCGGCGGCAATGGTCCGCGTCCCGAGGCCAGGAACCCGCCGGGGGTGTGAGACACATCGTGGGACGTCGGCGTATCGCCCGCGTGAGCGTTCCACGGAGTGGCGGAGGGTCAAGACGCGCCACTGGTTCGAGAAGCACGCCCCGCATCGGCGCTCGAAACGGGAGGCGGGGCGCGGCTGACGGGTCCCCCGGTTGTAGGTCTATGTCGGTGTGAGCGCGTAGAGGGTCCCTCCAGCTTGGATGATCACGCGCCCGCCTGACGGTGAGATGTAGTAGTCGCCGCCGGTGAGCGGGGGCGACGTGCCGAGAAGCTTGCCGGTCGCGAGGTCGCGAATCTGCAAATCGGACGCGCCCGATTCGCCGACGAACACCAGGTCGCCTGCGACGACGACACCTTGGGGAACAATGGCCCGAGCGGGAGCAAACCACAGCGGACTGCCGCTCGTGGGGTTGCGCGCCACGATCGCGCCCGGAGCCAGCATCACGACTGCATTCGCCGTGACCGCCATCACGATTTCGTTCGGCGCGCTCCACACGACGGCACCAGTATCGGGACGGATGGCGACCCCGCCGTCATAGATCAGCCCATTCCCGAACGCGAACCCGCCCGGACCTGAAAAGGTGCTCGCCTGTTGCGGTACGACGGCGGATTGGCGCGTGCCGCTCGTCTCGGCCAAGCCGGTGAGCAGCGGAACGGGCGCGCCGGTAGTGGTCCGAACCCACGACGCCACGTACAACGTCTTGCCAGGATCCGCGGCCAGTGCGAGCACCTGCCCGCCCGGCGTCGCCGACCAGACGACTCGCCCCGTCGTGTCGATCGCGGACACCTCACCCGCACCGTCGTTAGCGAAGGCAGTGACGAACAGACGGTCTCCGTCGAGCACGAAACCGGCATCAACGCCCAACTGACCGGGGCCGCTGCTCGGAGCCGGAGGTGTCACCGTCCAACGCCGCGCGCCCGTGGACGCGTCAAAGGCCTGAATCTCGTCCGGACCCGACACCGGCGCCACCGAGACATACGCGATTCCGTTTCCCACCGCCAGGACCTGCGCGCCGTTCACCCTCGGATAGAGAAACGTCCAGCGCGGCTTCCCGGTCGCCTCGTCGAGCGCTTCCAGCTCCACCGGGCGCGGGTTCACCTCCGCCAGGAAGTGCGCCGTGTACACGACACCACCAGCGACCAAGGGCGTCAAACAAAAACACGACGGCTGCGACCACGCCACGGTCAGCCGAGCCACCGACGAGTCGGTCAACGCGGGCTCGTACGGGTTGGCGTTCGTCTTTGCCGGCCCGAATCCGATCTGAGACCAGTCGCAGCCCGCCAGCACGACCACCGAAACAACCGCGACCGCGATCCAAACTCGCCTCACACACGCAGCCTGCAGACGGTCTACAGACTCGTCAAGTTCGCGGCTCATTGAGCGCCCGGTCTGCGCGATCGGCGCCGTCCTCAACAGACGTTTCGGCCGTCCCGCTGGGCCGCCCAGCGCTCGATCTCGGGCCGGAGCCACAGCTTCGAGCGTTTCGGGTCGAGGTCGACCACCGGGCGGGGTGTGTCCGGATACCTGGTCTGTTCGAACGGGCGGCGCTGCGGTGCGGCTCCGTCGTCCCCATAAAATGTGACGCACCGCACGGCTGCATTGCGGAGTGCAAGATTCGACTGACGGGCCGGGGGCTGCCTGGGGGAAGGAGCCGCTTGGTGCGGCGATCATTTGGGCGCGTGGTTGTTCTTGCCGTGTTGCTGGTCGCATTGGCTGGGTGCGACTGGGCGCTGCCGCGCTTCGACGCGGCGAGGACGGCCAATGACCCGGTCTCGGGTCTTTCCACCCGCAACGTGGCGCAGTTGCGCCTCGCGTGGTCGAAGCCCGGCCGTGCTCTGCTTGGCGGTACGCCCCTCGTGGCGAAGGGTTTGGTGATCAGCGAAGGGATCGTCGGTGGTCGATTGACGACGACGGCATCCAACGCGTCGGACGGCAGCGTGCGCTGGACTGCGCCGGCGGACTTCAAGCCCGGCGCGGTCGATGGGAACACGGTCTACGGGACCGTCTTTGCCTCGGTGAACGGCGAACCGAACTACACGCTCACCGCGCTGTCACTGGACACGGGCGCCGTACAGTGGTCGGCCGTGACCAGTGCGACCGGCGTGACCAACGCCGTGAACGGTCGGATCTATGTCGCAGGCTGCGTGTGCGCCCACGGCGACGGGCACGTTCTCGAGGTGTGGAGCGCCGCGACGCACACGATCGTGTGGCAGACGGGTTGGAACCCTCAGGCCGCGCCGGGGCCAGCCGTGGCCAACGGTGTCGTCTACGCGGTCGGGACCGAAACGGCGTCGGTGCCCTACGGGCTCACGTTGTACGCGTACGACGAGAGCACGGGCAGGCAGCTGTGGTCGAGACTCTTGCGCCCGGACTGCGGGTTGTCCGACCCGGTCGTGTCGAACGGCTACGTGTTCACGACCGGCGGGACGTATGACGCAAAGAGCGGCGCGCTCGTGACCGCGTGGCCCGTGTGCACGTCCAGCAACCCAGCGGTGGTCGGCACCAACGTCTTCGCAGTGATCCAGGACTCGACGAACGTCACGCTCGTCTCGTTCAACGGCGCGAGCGGCGCGACCTACTGGGCAAAGCAGATCGGCAGCACGCCGGCGACCGACCCGCTGCGCGCGCCCGCGGTCGGCAACGATGTCGTGTTCGTGAGCAACACGCAGGGCGTCATCGGGTTCGACGCGGCGACCGGCAAACCGATCTGGTTCGCGGGCGGCGTTGACGGTCCCTTGAACGATCCCGTCGTCGCGAACGCCACCGTGTACGCCGGGACGACGACGTCCCTTTACGCGTGGCGGCTTCCAGGCTGATACACGCTCCCACGGTCAGAACCGCGGCTCAATCCCCAACTCGTGGATCGCCGACACGACACAGCAGAGGTCGGGAGCACCACCGGGAGGACGGGCGTCGCGGAGCACGAGTGCGCGAAAGCTTTCCGAGGTCTGCGCCTCGTCACGCCATGCCATGCCTCGAACGAGTGGAGCGAGCAGGACGTCATCTCGGGACGCGTACAGGACGCGAGAGGACGCGGACCAGCGGGAATCGACAAGTAACGGCACGTATTCAGATGTGCTGGTCATTGCTGCTTTTCGCGTGTCGCCGCAGGTCACGAAACAGCGGCGAATGGGACTTCTAATCCGCGGGTCGGGGGTTCGAATCCCTCCGGGCGCGCCCCTGGCGTTGCACGCGATCGACGAGTGCGGCGAGCGGCACACCCGCGAGGACGACGATGATCGCATCCATCGGTGTGCGAAAGCGGGGGTTGCCGTCGGTCACCATCGTGAGCACGATCAGCATCACGACAGCCACAGTGGAGCGATGACGACGCGTTGCTTCACGAGCTGATCGAGCCGCCGACGGCGATCGGCATCAGCACGATGGAACGTCACCCAATTGGCGAGGCCCATTCCCCACGGACGCCCTTCGATCGTGCCGTCGCGGATGCCTTGGAATACGCCGTAGACGCCGAAGTTCGTCCGAGGCGGGCAAACCGGAGAGGAGCCATCGCGAAATGAGTCGGTCAACTCATCTCAGCGCGGGGACGATGGTGCGTGTCTTAGGTGCCGCCACGCCATCTTTTGACGGCCACGTGGCGACGTCGGTCGCGAGGCGACACGCGCAAGCGCGGCCGGTCTTGATCGAGATCCGGGAACCGCCGAGTATTGGGGCGATCAGTCAGCAGCTGAAGGCGGTGGTCCTGATGCGGCGTCGTCGACTGCTCGGCCTGTTCATCATGTTCGGCGTCGTGGTCGCCGCGTGTGATTGGCCGATGTACGGATACGGACCCGACCACAGCCGCTACACCCCAGATCTGTCGATTTCCCGCGCGGCTGCCGCGTCAGGCTTCAGCCCGGCCTGGAGCGCGAGCCCCGGCGGGGTGGACACCACACCCGCAATCGTGGGCGGGGTCGTGTATGTCGGGTCGGACAAGTTGTACGCGTTCGACGCCGCGGGGAAGATGAACTGCTCGGGTACGCCGGCGACATGTACCCCGCTGTGGGTCGGTATCACGACGGGCACCGGGCAGGGGGCACAATTGAGCGTGCCGGCTGTCGTCGGCGGCGCGGTGTATGCGCAGACGAGCCCTCCGGACAACAAGTTGTACGCGTTCGATGCGGCGGGCAAGACGAACTGTTCCGGAACACCGGCAGTCTGCGGGCCCCTGTGGGCGGCGACAACCGGCCCGGGAGAGGCCGCGGCCGTGGTCGCGAACGGCATGGTGTACGTGACCGCCGGTCGGGTGTTCGCCTTCGACGCCAAGGGCGTGACGAACTGTTCCGGGGCGTTCAAGATGTGCCAGCCGCTGTGGGAGACAGCCAATAGTTACTTCACGTCACCCGCGGTCGCGAACGGATTCGTCTACGCGGCGTCGGACAGGAACACCGCGCAGACCACGAACACGCTCGACGTGTTCGACTCCGCCGGGAGGACCAACTGTTCCGGCGTGCCGCTCACATGCACGCCGTTGTGGAGCGCGAACCTAGGACCGCATGTCCTGACCGAACCCAGCATCTCGAACGGCAGCGTGTACGTCGGGACCTACGACGCGGACGGATGCGGGCAGACCTGTCCGACCACCCCGTTGCCGCTGTACGCGTTTGACGCCAAGGGCAACGCGAACTGTTCGGGCGCACCGAAGCAGTGCACGCCGCTGTGGAAGACCAGCATCGGCGTGCGGAGCCCCGTCGCGATATCGGGAGGTTCGCTCTACGTCACCGACGGCGCGGTGCTCTACGCGTTCGACGCCACGGGAACGGCGAACTGTTCCGGTACTCCGAAGTCGTGCGCACCGCTTTGGAGGGCGACGGCACCGACCGCACCGACAACCTGGATCGACGGGACGCCGACCGTCGCCGACGGGGTCGTCTACGTCACCGGACCGCCCAGCCCGAACTCGACCAACAGTTGGCTGTACGCGTTCGACTCGAGTGGTCAGACGAACTGCTCGGGCGCCCCGAAGACGTGCGCGCCGATGTCGGCCACGGCACTGACGGGGACCACGTTCTTCGAGCAGTCGCCGGCGATCTCCAACGGCACCGTGTACGTCGGCACGATTTCGAATGGAGGCCTCGAGGCGTTGAAGCCGAAGCACACCTGACGCCTGCCCGCGGCTCCTCCAAGAATGAGTCGATGAACCTATATGCCGATGAGAGCGTGCTTGTTACGTTCGACGCCCCCCACCGTGAAAGAGGCTCTCATGGGCAGGCGTTGTGTCCTCGTCGGACTGATTGTTTCGGTGTTCCTCCTCGTCGGCTCGACGTCGGCCTTCGCCGCGCTCTACCCGAACGGCGGCAGCACGCCGACGACGGTGCGCGTCGAAGGCGCAACCGTCTCCGCGCCGGTCACCGCGCCCGCCAGTTCGGGCTCCACGCTCCCGTTCACCGGTGGCGACGTCGTGACGCTCACCGGTATCGGCGTGGGTGCGATCGCCATCGGGGTCGTGCTCGCCCGGCGTTCACGGCGCACCC